>DAOSXZ010000098.1:0-4181 GCA_035380845.1 Bacteroidales bacterium
TCGCAGGTCAACGGTTTTCAAGACCGCCGCAATCGACCACTCTGCCATCTCTCCCTATCTGCACTTAGGCATATTTCCCAATCTTAAGGGGTTGCAAAAGTAAGGAAAAAATAAATAAAAGCGAGAGTTAAAGAATACTTTTTTCCTTTTTGAGCCATTCAATTGTATCGGCAAGTGTTTCCTGGAAAGGTCTGGTAACATAACCAAGCTGCAGACGGGCTTTATCGGATGAGAAATTTGCATTAGTGTTCAATGTATATAGAGAATAGGAGGAGAACAATGGCAATCGCTTTTTGATTTTATAATAAAGAGAACACAGAGGTAGTGATGCTTTTGCCATCCACAGGGGAGCCATAAGCCGTGGTATTTTTTTGCCTGTTAGTTCCTGGAACGTGGTAAAAATCTCTTTTACAGATATATAACGGTTCGCCAATATGTAGCATTCTCCCCGCTTTCCTTTATGACAAGAAGATATTGTTCCTGAGGCCACATCGCGGACATCAACAAAATCATAACCACCCTCAACACCCATTGGCAAAAGCCCTTTCCAGCAATCAATCACCAGTTGTGTGGCATAATTGTTTGCATGTGAATTGGGACCACATATCCCGGAAGGATGCACTACGGTTACATCCAGACCTTTAGCTGCAGCTTCAAGAACAGCCTGTGTAGCCTCGGCTTTTGTCTTGCTGTACATTCCGTACACAAGATTTTTGTCAAAATGCCCAACTTCACGTATCACTTGACCTTTGGGTAATTCGGGAATGGCATGTACGGAACTTACATAGACCATTTTTTTTACTTGATGATTTGCGGCAGCCTCCAGTAGATTTTTTGTACCCTGAACGTTCACATCATAGACAATCTGCCGGTATTTCAAAGAAGTGGTAACAATTCCGGCCGAATGTATAAGGTAGATTTCAACGTCTGGCGGCACCTTGAAAAACAGATCCAACGATTGTTTATCCAGCACATTTCCCCGTATAATATCAACTTCCCTTGGCAAACGGGAAGACAAAGCATCCTGTGGCAACACCAGGGCACGAACCTGCCTGCCGTCACTGATCAACTGGGATACTATGGTATAACCCAAGTGGCCTGCCGCCCCGGTAACCAGGTATATCTGATTTTGACCATTTTTCACTTTGTAAATATCTTAAAATTTTTTAATGATACGTATAATAATAAAACTCTATTAATTGTCAATTTGTCGGATTTTTGGTATATTTGAACAAAATCATATAAATATGTTGAAGACTTTAGAACATTTTACGGTTAAAGAATTAAAAGAACTAACAAAAAGATTCAATGGTTTTCTTTTTGATGAAGAACTTTTTATTACCCGTGAACTGGATATACAAAAAGGATATTTCCAGTATCCTTCGCGATTGGATGTTTACTTTTTGATTTTATGCATAAAAGGATCTTTTAATGTATCCGTTAATTTACGTGATTTTACTGTAAAAAATGGTATGGCAATGGTATATACACCGGAATGCATTCTGCAAATAAATGAAAACAACGGAGCCGTTATCCGGACAGTGGCCATTACCGAATCATTTCTACAGAGTATCCATATAGACCCCAAGATGATCTTTTCACCGTTGGTTAATGTGCAGGAAACTCCGTGCTGGAAACTAACAGACAAAGAAATAAAGATCATAGACAATTATATGCTATTGATCCGTTCAATTTATATGCTTCCGGAAGAAACGTACAAAAGCGATATGATACGCGGAGTTATCTCATCTGTTGTTTTTCTGTTTGTTCATATATGGAAACGCGAATCAAACGCAACAAAAGAAATTCAAAATCCCAGGGACAGATTTGCACGGCATTTTGCCCATTTTATGGAATTGCTCCAAAAACACCACAACACAGAGCATCATGTTGCCTTTTATGCCGATCAGATGTGTATGACGCCAAAATACCTTTCTTCCCTGATCAAGGATCACAGTGGCAGGTCAGCTGCTGAATGGATTGATCAGTACCTGATACTGGAAGCAAAGAGTCTGTTAAAATACTCAGGAAAAAGTGTAAAAGAGATTACAGACGAATTGAATTTTTCAGATTCTTCTTTCTTTTGCAAATACTTTAAGAAAAATACAGGGATTACTCCCACCGAGTACAAGAAAATGTAAGCCGTCTTTGAAAAGACTTTGCTTATATAACCTGATCCATAACCTTCTGTACCATTTCCCATTCATTTTTTAAAAGTAAAAGGTTATGATCCATTGAATCCAGATCACCATCTTTGGCAAGCAGCTCCATCTGAGTGGCAATTCCGGCCAGTTTCTTAAACCGGGCAGTCAGCGCCCCTCCTTTTATGTAGTGAGCAAGAAGTGCCATTTGACGACTGTCCCCTGCTTTTATCGCATCATCCAGTTTCCCGATTTTTTCTTTCATATCAGCCCTGGAAACAGCTATCAATTTTTCTACCATTTCCTTATCACCACCGAGGGCTTCCAGAAATTCTGAATAATTAAAATGCGTATCCGGATCATGAAATTGCTCTACATATTTCTTCATAATTTTTTCCAGTTTATCTCGTTCTATAGGCTTGGTAAGAAATTCATCCATCCCGCTGTTAAGCGCTTTTTGTTGTTCTTCCTTTAAAGCACCGGCAGTAAGAGCTATTATGGGGATGTGTTTTGTTTTTGAGGTGCTTTCTTCCCATTCCCTGATTTTCCGGGTTGCTTCCAGACCATCCATCCGGGGCATCTGAACATCCATAAAAATCAGATTAATATCCTCATTTTTTACATACTCCATCACCTGCAACCCGTCAGTGGCTTCACGAATGACAGCAGAAGGCAGCAAGCTGTTTATATAAGATTTAATCAGTATCATATTCATTGGAATATCCTCGGCAATAAGAATTGTCGGATTTTCAGACTTAGCTGCATGCTCATCAAATACTCTTTTCTTGCCAGAAGATTTCTTTTGGGGAACTTTTCTTCTACCGATACCGAATATGGTCATGATCATATCATGCAACACATCGGCGCTTACAGGTTTTATCATCTGGAAACGAACACCCAGCTCTTTGCATTTCTCACGTAAAAACTGGTTATCAGAGGAACTGTGCAATAAAATCAAAGGCATTTCCTTGGGTTTAACACCCAGTCTTTCCCTTATCATGCCAATTACAGCAAGTCCGTCTACATAAGGCATATGATAATCAATTATCAAAAGGTCAAAGGTCTGTTCTTCCATTAATTGCAAAGCCGACAAACCGTTATCACTCTCTGTGCATTCCACCCCCCAATACTTGAAATTTTCCTGCAACAGTTTGCGGTTAGTGGCATTGTCATCCACAATCAGCACGTTTTTAATTGGCAGTGGTTCTTGACGCTCTTTCTGTATATCTTCCACATAACGGCAAGAAGTCTCGAAAGAGAATGAGAATGTACTGCCCTTTCCCGGTTTGCTGTTTATAGTAATACCTGAACCCATTTTTTGGGCAAGTAAATTGGAAATAGTCAGTCCCAAACCGGTACCACCGAATCTTCGGGTAGTGGATCCGTCTGCCTGGGTAAAAGCCTTGAATAATTTCTGTTGTTGTGCCTTAGTGACCCCAATACCGGTATCCCTGACATGAAAATCATAGATAACGCGATCTTTTTCCAGTGGACGAAAGTCTATAATCAGTTCCACTTCACCTTCTTCTGTAAACTTTACGGCATTGCTCAACAGATTGGTCAGAATCTGTTTGAGTCTAACAGGATCCACCATCGCCATACGTGGAATACCGGGAGGAATGTTAAGCAATAGTTCCAATCGTTTGTCAGCCGCATGGTATTTAATAATATCTATTGTTTCGTTCAAAAGCCTGACAAGATCGGTTTCCATGGTTTCCAGGTCCAGTTTTCCCGCTTCAATTTTTGAGAAATCCAGGATGTCGTTGATGATGTCCAAAAGGGCTTTCCCGGAAGTATTAGCATTTTGCGCGTATTCTTTCTGAGCTTCGTTCAAACGTGTTTTCAACAACAAATCAGTAAAGCCTATCACCCCATTCAAAGGAGTGCGTATTTCGTGGCTCATATTAGCCAAAAACTCGGACTTTGTTTTGCTGGCTTTTTCGGCTCGTTCTTTGGCCTGACGGAGCATTTGACGGTTGTATAACTGTGTTTGCGCATTTACTAAAAGCTCGGCAAAAACACTCAGGATCTGTTTTTCCC
>DAOSXZ010000099.1:0-4096 GCA_035380845.1 Bacteroidales bacterium
TTACCGGGACCCGGAAACCGGATTCGGAGGTCATGGCAATTCTGCCACCTTTGCACTGGCATACCTGGGAACGGATGCCGTTATCTCCTTTCAGGATCCTGAAAAAGAGATGAGTTTTCTGACCCTTTTCGTAGCCAATAGTACCTATACAGCTTTATCCATGATCCACGGAGACATGTTCTGCAAAAAATTTTCATACGAAGACCGGGATTGGCTGAAAGTCACCTTCACAGGACATGACAAGGAAGGAACTGTTACCGGGACAACTGATTTTTACCTGGCAGATTTCCGCACTCCGGAGTCGACCGGCATAGTCACTTCCTGGCAAAAAGTGGATCTTACCTCATTGGGACATGTGCACAGTCTGACTTTTTCCATGGAAAGTTCAGATACGGGTGCATACGGAATGAACACACCTGCATATTTCTGCATGGATAATCTTATTGTTGAAAATTATCCCCTGTAATAAATCAGAAAATGATCCGGAAAGTTCTAATAATATTGCTTCTGTTCCTGACGGGATCCTGTATGAAATACGGACCCCGGACTACAGAAACATTTGAACCGGGACCTTCCGCTAAAGGGCTGTTTATTGTCAATGAGGGAAATTTCATGTACGGCAATGCATCCCTTACTTATTACGACACACAATCAGGGAGTGTTGAAAACGAAGTGTTTATAAGAGCAAACGGAATCAACCTGGGAGACGTGGCCCAATCCATAACTCTTCATAACGGTCTGGCATATATTGTGGTCAACAATTCAGGGGTCATATTCATCATAGATCCGGACACATTCCGTTTGAAGGGAAACATAACCGGCCTGATATCTCCGCGTTACATACATTTTATTAACGACAGGAAGGCTTATGTTACCGATCTGTACGGAGAAAACATCACGGTCATTGATCCTGTTTCATTTACGATTACCGGATCCATTGACACCCCGGGGCACAGGTCCACCGAAGAAATGGCACACTGGAATAATTACCTGTTTGTGAGCTGCTGGTCATATGACAACAAAATATTGGTTATTGACACACAATCAGACATTGTTATCGATTCCATTGAAGTAGGACAACAACCTTCCCGGATTATTCTGGACAAAAACAACAAAATATGGTGTGCTGCATCCGGGGAATTATACAGGATTGATCCACACACGCGAACGGTAGAAGATATGTATACAGTATCTCACGATGCCTCTAATTTGTACCTGGAACTCAATGCCGCAGCGGACACCCTTTACATCCTGAACCGTGACCTCTGGCGTATGGCTGTAGATGAAGACAAATTTCCCGTAAAACCATTCATCAGGAACAGCGACAGCCGGTATTACGGCCTGGCAGTGGATCCGGCAACATCGCATATCTATCTTGCCGATGCCATTGACTACGTTCAACCCGGAAAGATTTACCGTTTTGATCCGGCCGGGACACCTGTAGATACACTGACTGCAGGGATAAATCCGGGGGCTTTTTGTTTTAAATGATCATGAGAAAAACAATATACATACCATTGATTTTCATGTTTATTCTACAAACCGGATGCAACGGGGGCCGTGAATTATACACCCTCCCTGCACCTGAAATCCGGTTTGAAGATCAAGACGGGATCTATACGGTGAAAGTGGGAAGTACACTGACCCTGGCCCCACAAGTCAGTTACGCACAGGATGCCGTATATGCCTGGATCCTGAATGGAAAAACTGTAAGTACAGAGACTGTTTATGTTTTCAGTGCAGAGCATCCGGGAACGTTTTACCTGACCTTTAAAGTGATCCGCCAGGACATGACCGTAAACAAAGACCTGCGTATAGAGGTGGAACTAAAGACACTTCCTTCCATATTTCTTGCCGTGCCGGAAAATGGGTTTGTCATAGTACGGGACAGCATCCTGACCTTGCGTCCCATAGTGGAAAACAGCCAAAACGCCACTTATTCCTGGAAAGTAAACGAAGAGGAAGTCAACCGCGACAGCCTGTATCTTTTCAGTTCTTCCCAAACAGGAGTATTCCAACTTTCTTTTAGTGCCCAAAATAATGAAGGTCGTGATGAGATAAAATTCCCCGTTACAGTGAGTGAACAGGGAACCAACCATAATGGTGACAACAATACGGAAACGCCTTCTAATCAGTATTTCCGCCCCTTGCAGGATAACAGCCGGGCAGGTTGGAACGTGATTTATGAGTATATCCCTGCCCCGGGTCAATTTATTAATGAAACAAGTATAGGCGGTTTTACCGGAGAGGATACCCGGGAAGAAGCCATCGTGTATGCCGCAAACAGGCTGCAAAACAACCTGTTTGTTTCCCTGGGAGCATTCGGAGGATATCTTGTAGCCGGATTTGACCACAGTATTGTAAACGATGGAGGATACAACCTGCAAATAGAAGGCAACGCCCATGAAAACTCTTCCGAGCCGGGGATCGTTTGGGTTATGCAGGACAGCAACGGCAACGGAATCCCGGATGACATGTGGTATGAACTCAAAGGCAGTGAAGACACCCATGGAACGGTTATCAGAAATTACAGCGTCACGTATTTTAAACCACGCCAGCCGGGTTCACCTGTCCATTGGATAGACAATAACGGAACTACAGGAACCGTAGATTATCTTGAATCATATCACAACCAGGAAACCTATTATCCATTATGGATAGATGCTGAATATTACACACTCACAGGAACCAGCCTGGAATCCCATAATTACCTGTCCCAAACGGGGTCATGGATTAGCCCTCCTTACGATTGGGGCTATGCGGACAACGACCAACAGTGTCTGTTCAGGCTATCAGATGCCATCACCGCTCAAGGAGACCCTGTTGATTTGGATTTCATTGATTTTGTGAAAATACAGACCGGGGTAAACGGAAAATCGGGCTGGCTGGGTGAGATCTCAACGGAAATTAGCGGGATCAGGGATTACAACCTTATCAAGTAATGAAATACCTCGTCTTATTTCTTTGCATACTGTCATGCCCTTCTGTACTTGAAGCACAGGATACACTAGAGGTAAGGCAGCTGGATTCCATTCGCATAGTTGCGCAAAGAAGACTACGGGATATGGGTGTCCAGAAAACTTCTTTGGATTCAGCGGGGCTTCGCAATGACATTACCGGATCCCTGGCCCAGGTCCTTTCCCAAAAC
The DNA here is from genome assembly GCA_035380845.1 of Bacteroidales bacterium. Classification (GTDB taxonomy): domain Bacteria; phylum Bacteroidota; class Bacteroidia; order Bacteroidales; family UBA932; genus DMER64. The sequence continues at coordinate 3,149 of DAOSXZ010000099.1, forward strand.
AGCACCGTCTTTATTAAAAGTTACGGCCGGGCGACATTGTCCACAGCATCATTCCGCGGGACATCTCCCTCTCATACCCAGGTTACCTGGAACGGAATGAAACTCAATTCACCCATGTTGGGGATGGTGGATTTTTCCGGCATTCCATCCTTTTTTGTTGATAAAGCCAATTTATACCACGGGCCCGGTTCGGTGATCATTGCATCCGGAGGTCTTGGAGGTGCCATAGCGTTGTCCACCCAAACATTACCCGCAGAAGGTTTTCATGTCCATTTTGTCCAGGGAGCGGGCAGTTTCCGCACCTTTGACGATTTTTTGCGAATCTCCTATGGACAAAAAAGATGGAAAACGTCCACCAGGGTTTATTTTGCGTCTTCTTCCAATGATTACCCCTACACCAATTACAGAAAATATGAATACCCCCGGGAACGCAATCAAAACGGATCTTTTCGCGATTTTCACGTATTGCAAGATCTTGACTTTAGCGGATCCCATACTGGAAACTGGAACCTCTCTGCCTGGTACAGCCGGACAGACCGCGGCATACCCTTGTTAAATGTGGATTATAAAGAAAATTCCAGTGTCCGGAACAACCAGACGGAAAACACCTTCAGAGGAATCATCCGATGGCGAAAACTGCAGCAGCGTTCAAAATGGGAAGCCAAAGCCGGATACACCTATACCGATCTTCTGTATGAATACAAAAGGGACCTGGGAGAAGATCAATGGGCCAATATGGTCCATGCACAAAGTTACGTGAACACATTCTTTTCCCAGTTAGAAACCGAATGGTACATAAACAAATGGATGTTTTCCGGAAATTTGACCGCAAATCAACATTTTGTAACAAGTATGGACAACGCCGTAGTATCGGTTGAAGGCAAACAGAACATAATGGGATACGAACAGGCACGCCTGGAAGCCTCCGGATTCCTGTCCGTCAAATAC
>DAOSXZ010000100.1:0-4031 GCA_035380845.1 Bacteroidales bacterium
AAAAGCAAAGGGGAGCGAACGCGCTCCCCGCAGCCTTTTTTTCTTGGGCTGTATTAGATCCAAAGGGAAGGCCGAACGCAGTGAAGGCAATCCCTCCCGGGCCAGGCTTCGCAGAAGCCTGTTTGGGTCCCAGAGGGAAGGCCGAGCGGAGCGGAGCGAAGCGAAGGCAATCCCTCTACTCCGTCCTGTACCACTCCGAGGTCTTTCCCAAAAACCTCATCCCTGCAACAAACCCCCTTAATTTTAACAAATCGTCATTTTCCAGCCGGGCAAAACAATCATATGTCTTACCGGAAGCCGGATCGTATATGGTCCCGTCTTTCCATTCGTCTTTTTTGGCATTGTAAACAAACCCTTCCAGAATGGTCAACCCTATAAGCGAACGGCTTTGCAATGCAGTATCGGGATTGTTGTCATCTTTAGGCTCTTGTCCGTTTTCGTACTTTTCCGGAATCATGTAAATGATAGTCCCGTTGTATTTACCGTCTACCAATTTGACTTCAATCTTGGTCGTTTTTTCTTCATTCCACCAGATGCCCAAAATTTTATCGGCATTCTGTGCCAAAGCAGCCAGGGAATAGATACTCAGAAAACAAAAAAATGCGATTTTTTTCATAGTAGTCAGATAATGTTTAGTAAGCAAATATAGAAAAAAGCCTGAACCTTACTACCAGCCCCGCCATGAAATACGCGACAGCAGCTACCAGTATTACCACACTGAATCCCAACTCGACGGCAAAAATCGTCGCTAATACCGTACTGATCACTGAAAGTGCGCCGTTCACACCCCAAGCCCACGGGACCAGATGGTCCTTCTTTTGAAGGGACAATGCCCGGATACCCGAAGGGAACATCATCCCCATCAGAAACGATAGCGGACCGGTAATCACAAAGCTCAGGCAAAGTTTCAGCCACAAGGGTAATCCGGCTGTTGTATTCAGCAGGGGTGTCAAACCGGCCGCCAGCAATAAAAGGATAACCGTAATAAGAAAAATCAGCCACCGGAACCGGTAGTTCCCGGAAACCACCTTGCGTGAAACATAGGCCCCGGCACCCGAAAAAAACAGCATGGCACTCAATACCGCTGATGCTGCATACAAAGGATCTCCAAAGTAAACGGTATATTCTTTGATAAAAACCATTTCCACAAACATATATCCGATTCCTATAGCGCCAAAGAAAACCAAGGAAGAAGCTTTTTTCCCACCGGGAGTTTTGATAAAGAAAAGGGGTAAAAGAATAAAAAGTAAAGCAGCCGCGGTTATTTGCAAAAACGTTACCAGTACAATCAGGTATCCCGTTTCCAGGAAAGGAACCGAAGCAGCCCCGAAAACATCTTTCATTTTTGACAAACGGTTCAACTTCAGGAATTGTGAAAAGTAGGGTTTGGAATCTGTTGCCGGCTTTATATTGAAATCGTATTCCTTAAAAAAAGCCTTTCTTTCCGGTGCAGGTAACATGATTTGATCCACAGAACTGAAAAAAGAATCATCCTGCAAACTGTTGTAGTAATCTCTGGAGGAAGGATCTATCCCGGGATACAATAACGGATCAAATTGTTCCCGTTCGCAAAAGTCCTTTAGTTTTGTTATCTCCAGGGATGTGATCCTGCTTTTTTTAAGAATCAAAGTGACGGTCGCCCAACTGCGGACGGCCATAATATGTTCGGCAGGCGGTCCGGCTGTTTTGGACTCGGCAATTTGCACCATGGTGGCCAGCAGTTTCAGGCTGTTCCTGGCCGGAAAGTCCATCCAGACCGTTGCCGAGATCATGCCATAGGGCGTCAGACAATCCCACATTTTCGAAAACGACCGGGTCGTAAACAGAAACTGTTCTTTCAGAGCGTGAATTCCCGCGCTTCCCCCGAAAGACTCTGTTTCGGGAAGGATGATCAAATCGTATAGAGATCCTGATAGAAGAAGATTCCTGGGGTGGACCCCTGTAAAATGAACCGGAGGTTCCGGGATGACACTGTTGCGTTTGAGCAGCTCCATGGCAGCCTTGTTCGTCTGTGTGGCAATGATATCTTGCACTCCGTGAACCCGCGCGTGATCTGCATATAAACCCGTAGCAGCTCCTGCAATAAAGACAGAACCGGGTTCTCCCGTGACAAAAGGAAGGTTATGTGTGGTGTGATCCAGGAAGTGATCGGCAGCCGAAGTGTCAAACGCAAGGATTGGCCCCAGCCAGTCACCGTTGTTGAACAACACTTCCTGTACGGGAACGGAACCGCTGTAGGTCAGACTCAGGCCGGGCGCATACCGGAGCGATTGAGCCTTAACTCTTGTCAGGTGACCGTAAGGGCTGTTTACCTCCTCCATGACACGTGCCCCCGGCAACAGAAGGGTACGGGACAGGCTTTTATACTGTGACAAAGGCAGATCAACTGAACACAGAGCCCCGGCCAGCAGGATAGAACCAGCTATCAAACCCAATCCGGCGATCGTCTTGATTCCTTTGGCAGGAGCAGCAATAATACCGGCCAAAAAAGGGAAGCAGGCAATAATTACTGGTAAACGTTCCGGTGAAAAGTGCCAGAACAAAAACAACATCAAAAGACCGGCCAGCCCGGACCCTGTAAGATCGGCAAAGTACAGTTTCCCAATTCCGGATGCATGGCTGATATACGTTAATCCCAAGGCACATGCCCCAAGGAAAAATGGAATGTACAACACAAAATACGTTAACAGCAAATCCGCATAATGCTTTTTCTGGTAAAACACCAGGTAAGAATCAAAACCTCCGAACACCCTGCCGGAAAAAAACAGGATTGCAACCATGCTCACAGAGGTCAGTATCATCAGGGCCGGCACATAAAGTTCCTTTTTTTTCAGCAGCTTCTTTTTCAGGAAAAACAATACCGTTCCACTTGTCCCCAGCCCCAGCATGGCCATTGAGATCACCATATAGGCAAAATGGTTCCATTGGCAGATGGAAAGGATCTGCATCAAAGACAGCTGAAACGCTATCATACCCGCTGAAAGCAAGCCGACGGCCCATGGAAGCCTGCGATTCATAACCTTTTTTATTCGTTCTCTTTCCTGGTAAACGGCACAAACCGCACAGACATAAGGTTTTCCGTCCTGATCCGTCCTTTTTTCCTGGTCACCAGGACCAATGACTGGACCATGAAAGGAGATCCCACGGGAATGATCATCTTGCCCCCGTCCTTTAATTGTTCTATAAGCGGAGGAGGCACATGTTCTGCTGCTGCTGTAACAACAATGGCATCAAAAGGCCCTTTTTCCGGAAGGCCGTAATAACCGTCTCCCGTTATGACCTCAATATTGTCATAATGCAAATTATGCAAACGCTTTTTTGCCTGTTTGCCGAGTTCGGGGACAATCTCCATGGTATATACCCATTCCGTGATCTGCGCCAGGATCGCTGCCTGGTATCCCGATCCTGTACCGATTTCCAACACTTTGAAATGCGGTTGGGGATCAATCAGGCTGGTCATGTAGGCAACAATGAACGGCTGGGAAATGGTTTGTCCGTATCCAATGGGAAGCGGATTGTCATCGTAGGCTCTTTTTCTTAAAGATTCATCAACAAAAAGATGACGTTCCACCTTCCGCACGGCCTGTAACGTGGCTTTGTGAGTGACTCCGCGGGCTATGATCTGCTCCCGCACCATACGGTCGCGTAAACCTGAATAATCCTGCGTCATAACCGGTTCTGTTGCCGGCCCCAGCAGGAATATCAGAAAGAATCCGGTGATCCTGCTAAAAGTATTCATAATTAAAACAACTGTATTTTAACTGTTTACAAATTTATAAAAAATACTGTTTATGGTTTTCGTCCATCTTGTTATCTTTATGATATGAAAAAAATCTCCATACTAGTATTATTGGCATTGCAATTCCTGTTTTCAGGAGAGGTGTTGGCGTGTACTCGCGTAGTTTACCAGGGTCCGGGAGGGCTCCTCATTACGGCCAGGTCCATGGACTGGGCCAGTGAAATACCGGCTGATCTCTGGATTTTTCCCCGGGGAATGGAAAGAGAAGGCCGAGTAGGCCCCAACTCCGTTA
>DAOSXZ010000101.1:0-4004 GCA_035380845.1 Bacteroidales bacterium
GTATTAATTTTGGGCTTGCAAAGGTAGTGCTTTTTTCTTTTTACCCAAACTTTTATAAACATTTATTTATACATCGCCCCACCAATATTATCGTGCAGGCTCCCTGTCACCGATGACAAACAAGAGGGGATGTCACTTACATACAAAACGCCCAGGAATGCAAATATAAGTGCTTCTTTGAAATTTACCGTAAAATCGTCGGGAATATGGAATACAACAGAATCAGCGACCGCCGACATACGTTCCAGCAAATACTTGTTAAACGCCCCGCCACCGGTAACCAGCACCTTTGATCCGGGATGCACATGGTAAGAGATCTGTACGGAAATGTGTTCACAATAAGTAGCCAGAATATCGTTTGTTGTCATCCCAAAGGAATCTATCAACGGGAATACCTGCCCCTCCACCCATTCCCTGCCCAGGGATTTGGGCCCGGTCTGCTTGTAAAAAGGAAGTCCGTTAAGCGCGTCCAAAAGCGTTTTGTTTGTATTTCCGCGCCGGGCACGTTTCCCGTCTTTGTCATAATCCTCCCCTGTCTGCCGGGTGTAATGGTTCAATACGTAGTTTACTGCGGTTATATCATAAGCCTTTCTTGTACCGCCCTCTCCTTCAGAAGATATATTGGAAAAACCGCCCAAATTCAGGCAATAGTCAAACTCCCCAAACAAGTACCTGTCACCCACCGGAACCAGAGGAGCGCCCTGTCCGTGAAGCGCCACATCTGTAGTCCGGAAATCGCAAACTACAGGGATACCACTTTCTGCTGCAATTCCTGCACCGCTGCCAATCTGGCTTGTAAGCCTTACTGAAGGCTGATGAAAGATGGTATGTCCGTGGGATGCCACCAATTGAGGTCTGACACCAAATTTATCCATAAATGCCTTAACCTGTTTGCCCAGGTACAGTCCGTAATCGGAATGCAGGCGGGCGTATTCCAGTGCCGTCATGGATTGTGCCGTTGCCAACGAATTTTTGAGCTCATCCGGATATGCGACTGCATCTGCACATGCAACCCGGTAAGACCATTTCCCGTTTTTCAGGATAAAAGTGGCCATGCACAGATCCAGTCCGTCAAGTGATGTCCCTGACATCAGTCCCAGAACAGTGATACCTTCTTCAGGATTATAATTTACCATAAGAATTCCGTATTAAATTCCGTACTATTATTTTTCTGATCTACAACCTGTAAAGTAAGCCGGTGTTTTGTACCTTTTGTAATCCTCTTGGCGTCCAGGATACACGTAACACGTGAACGTTTTCCGTCGTGTATGCCCAACACCCATTTTCCGTCAATAGTAAGTTTGTACGATCGCATCCCCGAACATTCATCCTTAATAGTGAAATACACACTTCTGCGTCCACGAAGATCAGCCCCGTTTCCAAAAGAAGCACTTACTGCAGGAGGTATGGTATCCACATCTATCCGGTAACGTCCAAAGGCATTGCTTTGAAAAGACACGGTACTGTCCCTGCAAATCCCTCCTATAGATCTCCATAATCGCGGATCGGCTTCTACCATGTGTGGATCACGTCCCTTGTCCGACTGTCGCAAGACCACGACCTTGTGGTAAAGCGAATCGGGAACAGAAGCCGGAACGCGCCATTGAACCTGCATGGGTAAATGAAGCGGTTCTTCCGCCGTATGCAGGCACCATTCCAGTGAATCCACACGTGTGGCCCGGAACAAGATGTCTTTGTACAAAGCTTTTTCCGGTATTTTCACATGAAGATCCCCGGTATTTAGGACGTTTGTCGCATTCCAATGAAAATGTTTTTCATATTCTTCCTGTAATTCCTGAGTTTGGGGAAAATCAATATTAGAAGGTATGTCAGTTACCAGGATATCCAATCCACCCTTTTTTCTGACTGTAAAACTGCGTTTGGCCCGGTTTCCGGCACCATCATGTATTACAATTGACAACAGATGATCTAAAGTGTCGCTTATAGATACCAACCCGCGGGTTGGAGCTTCAATACGGTTATCCACCATCACATTTCCCGGTTCCACCCACGTTTTTAGCAAACTTTTTCCATTTGTGGCCCTTTCCGGATAATAGACCAGAGACAAAATATTCCTGGTATATTCCAGGGGAAGGTCTCCGTTGGTATAACGGTACACAAGTGCAGTATCCAGGAACACCTCCCACTTTTCAATACCCATCCGGGACCAGGTGTTGTTCATACGGTCTATGGCATCTACTGCTACAAAAAAAGTGTCTGCTACATTGACTGCAGTATGATTCCCGTTTCCTGTAAATCCGGCTGTCAGGCGGGTTTGTGCAATTCCGTTTGGATCCGTATTGTAGCCGTAAAATTGTATGGCTCTGAATTCCGGCGGCAACGTGTCCTCGATATCATAAACACCGTGACGAATAAGATTGGCTGTAATGTAAGAGGATGACAAAAGTGAATCCTTGTAACGAATCTCAAAATGCAAATGCGGACCTGCCGAATCCCCGGAATTTCCGGCCCTGCCAATTTGTTGTCCTTTATGAACGGGGAACATTTCCGGAGGGCAATCCAACGCCACATTAAAGGTTTGTCCGGCATATTGCTCTTCTTCTACATAGGCGGCAATGTCCGTGGCAAAAGATTCCAGGTGTCCGTATAGTGAAACTGTTCCGTTGGGATGGGTTATCTGCAGCGCATTCCCATACCCACCGGAAGATACTGTGATCCGCGAAACATATCCGTCTGCGACCGCATAAACGGGAGCCCCGGATACACCGCCAACACGAAAATCATAACCGGTATGAAAATGCGTAGCACGAAATTCTCCCATACTCCCGCTCAAAGTAAGTGGTTTTATGGACAGCGGAGAAGCGTAATAGCCTTCCAAATCCTTTTCCTGAGCCCAAAGTGATACAAAAACAAAACCCAGTGCTGTCACAAGCACCGGTATGCGTTTCAAACAAGGAACCATCACGAAAACATTTTTTTCATCCGGTCAAAGAAATTGCGTTCTTCTTTGGCGGGATTCGGAGCAAAGTTAGAGGAATCCTTCAGTTTGGACAACAATTCTTTTTCTTCCCTGCTTAATTTCTTTGGAGTCCACAATTGCACAAATACCAACAGATCTCCTGTCCCGTATCCGTTAACATCGGGAAGTCCTTTGCCCCTGAGGCGCAATATACGACCGCTTTGTGTGCCCGGATCCACTTTAATTTTAACTTTACCGTCAATAGTAGGAATTTCCATATCATCTCCCAGAGCAGCCTGGGCATAGGAAACAAACAAGGTATAGATCAAATCGTGACCGTCACGCTGCAATTCCGGATGCGGTTCTTCTTCAATGACTACAAGCAGATTGCCATTCACACCACCACGTTTGGGTGCATTCCCTTTCCCGCTAATGGTCAATTGCATTCCTTCTTCCACACCTTTAGGTATAGAGAACGATATTTCCTCGGCTTCCTTGACTACACCTTCCCCTTTACAAACCGGACAGGGATTCACAATGATCTTTCCTTCCCCGTGACAGGCGGGACAGGGACTGGAACTCTGCATTTGTCCCAGGAATGTATGAGTGATACGTGTAAAGACTCCCGAACCGTTACAAGTGGGACAAGTCTTAGTATCGGATTCTGATACCGCACCTTTACCTCCACAGTGACTGCAAGTTTTGAGCTTATTGATCTTAACTACTTTATTGGCTCCGTAAGCGATCTCTTTCAAAGTCAGTTTAACGCGAATGCGTATGTCCGAACCGCGACGCACACCCCTTCTTGGATTGGAGCGCCCTCCAAATGCACTGCCAAACGGACTGCCACCGAATGCTTCACCGAAGATATCTCCAAAACGGGAAAAAATATCATCCATGGTAAACCCGCCTGCAAATCCACCGGGACCTCCGGCACCCATACCGTCTACACCCGCATGTCCAAACTGGTCGTACCTGGACTTTTTGTTGGGATCGCTCAGCACGTCATAAGCCTCGGCAGCCTCTTTGAACTTATCCTCAGTAGTTTTATCCCCGGGATTTTTATCGGGGTGGAATTGAATGG
>DAOSXZ010000102.1:0-4000 GCA_035380845.1 Bacteroidales bacterium
CAATTGCCGTTCCAGTTTTCTGTCAAAGAAAAAATAAACGGAAAACGCCAAAAGCCCGATAACAAGCAGTATCAAGCTGATCATAACTGGGGCACTTACATTGGACATACTTTCAGCCACCCTTGGAGACATCCTGAATATGGCAAAGACGCCCAGTCTGGCAATGGCCATTTCCAGTCCCATGGCCAGGGCCAGTTCTTTGCCCTTAAACCATTTGACAATGCCCTTGGATACAGTTACTCCGGCCATTTCCACACCACAACCGAATATCATGAATCCGAGTGAAGCCAGTTTGGCCGATGCGGGCAATGATACCCACCATGAGTTCAGCCAGGTTTCCAGCCCGGATCCGGCAAAGGCATCTGTCAGGGCGTAATACTTTATCCCGGCTCCGACTATCATGACCAATGCCGAAAGAATAGCCGTAAAACGAACACCCATTTTGTCCAGAATGATCCCCGCAAAGATCAGGAACAACGCAAACACATTCAAAAAATATTCTGAGCCGGTAACCGTTCCGAAATTCTCGGAAGTCCAGCCTCTTGTGGTTTCCAACATACTTTTGAGAGGAGACAAAACGTCTACAAACATGTAGGCAAAAAACATCATGGATGCCAGAAGGACAAGCATGCTCCATCTGACTACAGCTCTGTCCTTCAATAAAATAGATACTTTGTTCATATACAGGTTTTAAAAAAGAAAATCTAAGATAGAATAATAAGTCAAGTCTGCAAAATTTGTCGTACTTTTGTTTTATTATGAATGTAGACGTAGTTCTTGGACTTCAGTGGGGTGATGAGGGAAAAGGCAAGATTGTTGATTATCTGGCACAAAAATATCCTGTAATCGCCCGTTTCCAGGGAGGGCCGAACGCAGGCCACTCACTCCATTTTGAAAACACATCCTTTGTTCTTCATTCCGTTCCATCGGGTATATTTCGTAAAGACACGGTAAATGTTATAGGGAACGGAGTGGTTATTGACCCTGTAATTTTTGAAGAAGAATGCCGTGCCATTGAAGCCATGGGGGTTCCTGTCAGGGAGCGCCTGATGATTTCCAAACGGGCACATCTGATCCTGCCGACGCACCGGATCATTGATGCTGCCAGCGAACAGGCCAAAGGTTCTTCACGGATAGGCTCTACCCTTAAAGGAATATCCCCTACATACATGGATAAAACAGGACGTAACGGAATCCGTGTGGGAGATGTTCTCGCCCCTGATTTTGAAGAACGTTTTCACGCCTTAAAATCCAAACACCTGGTTTTTTTGGAACAATTCAATTACGACTACCATCCTGACCAGGGACAGGACAAATGGATGCAATCCATAGATTATCTCAGGAACTTCAACCTGATTGATGCCGAGTATTACATCAACGACTGCCTGCAAAAGGACAGACCTGTTCTGGCCGAGGGAGCACAAGGAGCATTGCTGGACATTGATTTTGGATCCTATCCGTACGTCACATCTTCGTCTACCACATGCGCGGGCGCATGTATCGGACTGGGTTTCCCTCCTTCAAGGATTGGAAGGGTATACGGTATATTCAAAGCCTATTGCACGCGTGTGGGCAGCGGTCCTTTTCCCACCGAACTCTTTGACCGGGATGGCGAAATGCTTAGGGAACGCGGCAAAGAATTCGGAGCTACCACCGGAAGGCCCCGGCGTACCGGTTGGCTGGACCTGGTGGCCTTGAAATACGCCGTTATCCTAAACGGCGTGACGGATCTTATCATGATGAAATCGGATGTGCTGGACGTATTTGACACCATAAAAATCGCTACCGGATATAAGGTAAATGAGGTCGTGACCGACCGGTTCCCTTATGACATCCATTCTCCTGTAGTACCTTTATATAAAGAATTCAAGGGGTGGAACAAAGACCTTACCGGGATTCGCAGGGAAGAAGATCTTCCCGCTGCGTTTTCTTCCTACGTCCGTTTTATTGAAAAAGAGACAGGAGTTCCTGTGAAAATTATTTCCCTGGGGCCGGACCGGGATCAGACTATTATTAGAGAGTAATAAAGAATCATGGATAATCTTCTGGAAAGAATTGACAGCCCTGAAGATCTGAAGAAACTGAATATTCAACAATTACCCCAATTGTGTGAAGAGCTAAGGCAGTTTATTACAGAGAGCTGTTCCCGCAACCCGGGTCACCTGGGTGCCAGCCTGGGTGCCGTGGAGCTTTCCGTAGCACTTCATTATGTATATGATGCTCCCAAAGACAAAATCATATGGGATGTAGGACACCAGGCTTATGCACACAAGATCCTCACCGGACGCCGGAAAACTTTTTCCAAAAACCGTTGTTATAAAGGTTTGAGCGGATTTCCAAAAATAGCAGAAAGTCCTTACGATGCTTTCGGGACGGGACATTCTTCCACATCCATATCTGCAGCGTTGGGTTTTGCCACAGCTGCCGAATTAAAAAAAACCGGGGAAAAAACGATAGCTGTTATTGGAGACGGCTCTATGACAGCTGGTTTGGCTTACGAGGGTCTGAACAATGCCGGGGGCATGTCTGCCGATATGCTGATAGTGCTCAATGACAACAAAATGGCTATAGAGCCGAATGTGGGAGGTCTTCATAATTCCCTGCTCAAGCTGACTACCTCGCGACGTTATAATATATTAAAGGTGAGAACCTGGAAAGCACTCGGCTCCGGCGCTTTGCGGGACAACGTACAGCGTCTGGTACAGGCAGGTAAACGACTTGTTGTCAGGAACAGTACGCTGTTTCAGCCCCTGGGAATTCGTTATTTCGGTCCTGTAGACGGGCATGATGTGATACAACTGGTAAACACTTTCAACAGATTGAAGAAACTGAAAGGCCCCCGTCTGCTCCACATACTTACTGTAAAGGGCAAAGGCTATGCTCCGGCAGAGATGGATCAGGCAACCTGGCACGCCCCGGGATTATTTGATGCCCAAACCGGGAACCGCCTTTCAGACGAGGAGCCCGGAACTCCTAAAAAAGTTCGCTTTCAGGATGTTTTCGGACATACGCTTTTGGAACTGGCACGTGAAAACCCGGATATAATCGGTATCACACCTGCCATGCCGGGAGGTTGCTCCCTGAACATCATGATGGCAGAAATGCCTGAACGGTGTTTTGACGTGGGTATTGCCGAACAACATGCCGTAACTTTCTCTGCCGGACTGGCGGCTGCAGGTTACCTGCCCTATTGCAACATATATTCATCTTTCATGCAAAGGGCTTACGACCAGGTGATCCATGACGTAGCCATACAAAAATTAAAAGTGGTTTTTTGCCTGGATCGCGGAGGTTTGGTTGGTGAAGACGGAGTCACCCACCACGGCACGTTTGACCTGGCTTATTTCAATTGTATCCCGGATATGTTCGTGGCAGCACCCATGGATGAAGTGGAATTGCGCAATATGTTATACTCGGCACAAGATAAAAAATACAAGACCATTAGCATTCGCTATCCCAGGGGCACCGGATCCGGGATGAAAGACTGGAGAAGGCCTTTCCAATTCCTGGAACCGGGGAAGGCACGTCTTTTACACGAAGGTAAAGACATTGCACTGTTGAGCCTTGGGGCGGCAGGGATCATGGGAGCCCAAGCCGTTGCACGTGTCCTGGAAGAAGGAATATCCGTACAGCACTATGATATGCGTTTTCTCAAACCCATAGATCAGGATGTCCTGGATTATGTGGCGCGTAATTTCAAAAAAGTGATTACTCTGGAAGACGGGTGTTTGATAGGTGGATTGAACAGCATAGTATCCACATATATAGCTAATCATTCAGAGTCAGTAAGCAAAGTAACCGGGCTTGGAGTTCCTGACCGTTTTATTGAACAGGGAAAAACACGTCAATTGTATCGGGAATGCGGTTACGATACCGATGGCATTGCAAATGCCATCATTAACCTTTCCCGGACTTTTTAATGCTTAGGAATCATTGCGGTGACGCGAGTATTTTGGTGTTTTTTTTTGGTAGTTTGTAGAAATCGTTTATCTTTGCGGCT
>DAOSXZ010000103.1:0-3970 GCA_035380845.1 Bacteroidales bacterium
AGGGTTATGCGTTCCATGGAACAAAAATAATGATTAAATTTGAACTTTTAACAGTAACAGATCATGAATCCTAAAGTCAGTATCATTATGGGCAGTTTATCCGATATGCCGGTCATGGAAGAAGCCGCCCGTTTCCTGGAACAAATGGAAATTCCTTTCGAGATCAATGCCTTATCTGCACACAGAACTCCGGATAAGGTAGCGGATTTTGCCCGTAATGCAACCAAAAGAGGCGTTCGTGTGATTATTGCCGGAGCAGGCGGGGCAGCTCACCTGCCCGGAGTCATTGCCGCCTATGCAGACATTCCCGTTATAGGAGTTCCCGTCAAATCTTCGAATTCACTGGCCGGACTGGATTCTATTTTATCCATTTTGCAAATGCCTTCGGGTATCCCGGTAGCAACCATGGCGTTGGACGGAGCCCGCAATGCGGCTATTTTTGCCGCCGGTATACTGGCACTGGGAGATGAAGAGCTGGCCGGCAGGATGAAAGAATATCGCCGGTCACTTTCACGTAAAGTGGAAGATGCGAATGAATCCATCAAAAAGATCCAATACAAATATAAGATCTGATTTATAAGATAACAACGACGCTCATCAGAGGGGAGCGAAAGAGGGGAAAGCATTATGAGAAAAGTTTGTTGTGTGCTCTTGTGCAGCACCGTTTGGGTTTTTGCCTTTGGGCAGAATCCGGAATCCTTAATGGAAGAACTGGCGCAGTCCGGCGCGTTCAATCCGGATGACTTTGAAGAGATTTTCGGTTCACGAACAAGTCTGAATGCAGCCACCAAAGAAGAACTCCAAATGACCGGTTTTCTTTCTTTGTATCAGGTTCGCTCCCTGCTGGATTACAGAGAACGTTACGGGGATTTTTTGACATGGGCAGAAATACCTTTGATGCCCGGTTTTACGGAAAAAGACGCGCAATGGCTCGCCTTGTTTTTTACGTTGGAACCAAAACCGGAATCCCGGCGTGTGAACCTGCGTTCGCTTGTAAGTAAGGGCAAGCGTTCTCTGATGTTTCAGACACGTACCTTTTTTCCCAGGGGAGAACCTTACAGTCCAATAACCGAGCAGGAATACATAAAGCGTCCCAATTCCCGTTACCTGGGATTGCCCTGGTACCGGTACGCCCGTTACAATTATAATCATTACGGGAATTTGCAGTGGGGCTTTACATTGGAAAGCGATCCCGGAGAACGCTCGTTGGCTGATTTCGTGTCATGGCATGTGAATTTGAAGAACGTTGGATCTTTGAGGTCCCTGGTGTTGGGAGATTACAGGGCGCGTTTTGGACAGGGACTGTTGATATGGAACGGAACTCATTTTGGAGCATCGCTTTCCCCTTCATCATTATTTAACAAGGAAATGGGCCTCACCGGTTACACATCCCGGGACGAGAACAAGGCCTTCAAGGGAATAGGGGCTACATTTTCAGTAAAAGATTTTGACATATCTGTGTTGACATCCTGTCGCAGGCTGGATGCACGCATTGTTACGGAAGGATTCACTTCCCTGGTAAAAACCGGGTACCATCGTACGCCCCTTGAAACGGAAAAGAAAAACACACTCACGGCATGGGCTGCAGGGGTGAATCTTTCTTATAAAGGAAGTGGATGGAAAGTGGGAACTTCAGTTTTAGCCTATGGTTACGACAAACCGGATGCAAGTCAAGACAGAATGTTGCCTTTTGGCGGTTTGGCTGTGGATTACTCGGGAAGGTATGGCGCCTGGCTTTTGTTTTCAGAAATTGCCATGGATGCGGGATTGTCGCCTGCCTTTTTGGGCGGTGTGATTCGTTACGGAAGGCAAGGGGCCAGGACGGCGTTGGTAATCAGATGTTTTGCGCCATCTTTCACCGCAGCATACGGGACAGATGCCGGTAAAAACTCTTCCTCTTCCAATGAATACAGTGTGCAATTTTCCGCTTGCAGGAATGTACTCAAAAAATGGACTCTGACCGGGAATGCCTGGTATTATTATTTTCCCGAACCCAGGTATTTGTGCAGTGACAAGTCTTACGGATGGGATTTCCGGGTGCAACTTCAACGTGATGACCATTTGTTTTGCGTTCGTCAGCAAAGGTCAATCCTGGACAAAGGGATCACAGACAAACAATTTCTGCGTTTGCAAACTGCGTTTCCCCTGACAGGGAACCTTTCTCTTGGGTTGCGTACAGATGTGGTTAACTGTATTTTACGAGGAACGAAAAATGAATGGGGAGCGGCTGCCTATATTCAATTGGTCTGCCGTGATAAAAAAGACAGATTTTCAGGTTCATTCCGTTTGGGAATATTCAATACCCATTCCTGGGACAGCCGCATATATGTCTATGAATCGGATGTACTTTACGGTTTTTCCGTACCCGCACTTCATGGGAAAGGGATCAGGAGTTATCTGAATATCAAGTATACTCCGTTACCTTATATGGATTTGTGGTTCAGGGTTTCCTGCACTTATAAAGACAATCCGGATTTTGACGCTAAGATTCAGGTTCGGGTTCGCTTTTGACAAAGGGTACAAAATCTTCACCTGTCAGCAGACGCAGGGAAGACGGTAAAATTTTAAATTTGTAGGGAGGCGTTCCCATGGGTTCGCCATCGGTTTCAAGGAATCCTGAGTTTTTGCTATTAGGCAGGATCTCCACAATTTTTCCTCTGCCGTGTATTGATTCTTTAAACGAGTATACCTCTCCGGCTATAAAATCTTTGATATTCATAGCCAGGGAAATTTTGTTCATGGGTCCGACCAGTGTCACGTCAAATAACCCGTCATCCGGGATCGCAAGAGGCAGTGCTTTCATACCGCTTCCAATAAATTTGCCAATTCCTACACTGCAGGTCAGCACGGGCCCTTCGTAAAACATTTGTCCGTCAATTAATACGCGAAGGTCTTTGCACCTGTAAAAGAGAAATTGGTGGAGCAGGCTGTTCAAATATTGTGCTTTTCCCCTTTTGTTTTCCTGTTCAACTATCTTTTCGTAATGCCTGATCACGGCGGCATCCAGTCCCATTCCGGCGGCATTGGCAAAATAACGTGTTCTTTCAATCCCAAAATCCTGGAAAGATACCCAGCCCACATCTGTTAATACACTTTTCCCTTTTATGATCGTTTCCATGGCTTTTTCATAATCGGTGGGAATATTGTAGGATGTAACCATGTCATTGCCTGTTCCTATGGGAATGATCCCCATGGTTATGGAATCTGTAGGGACATCCTGTTGATAGAAAATGCCGTTTATCACTTCGTGAAAAGTCCCGTCTCCCCCTATGACAATGAAATGACGGATGCCTTCACGGATGGCTTCTATGGTAATGGTAACGGCATGATACTTGTGCTTAGTGAAGACGCATTCAAAATTCAGGTTGTGTTCTATGAAAAAGTTTGATATACGCGGCCACATCACCGCTGTTTTTCCCCCGCCGGCTATGGGGTTAAGTATGATCATCCATGGTGTAGAAGACATGATAACAGACATTGAATTGAAAGTTCAAAAATAAGAATATTTGTGGTATTTGTAGTATATTTGTCAAATTGAAACCATATAATCAAGACTCATGGGTAAAGTAATCGCCATTGCAAATCAGAAAGGAGGAGTAGGAAAAACAACAACGGCAATAAATCTGGCTGCTTCACTGGCCGTTATGGAAAAAAATGTTTTATTGGTAGATGCAGATCCGCAGGCGAACACCACTTCAGGACTTTGTTTTGATCCGAATTCCGGCAGCGGTGACACGCTTTATGAATGCCTGATAGGAAAAGTCCCTGTTGAAAAAACAATTATTCAAACGGATATAGAAGGTCTCAAACTGATCCCTTCGCACATAGATCTTGTGGGAGCTGAAATTGAGTTGCTTTCGGTTCCGGAACGTGAACAGGTTATGAAACAGAACCTGGATTCTATCCGGCAACATTTTGATTATATCTTTATTGACTGTTCTCCCTCGCTGGGCCTGATCACGGTCAATGC
>DAOSXZ010000104.1:0-3885 GCA_035380845.1 Bacteroidales bacterium
TGTATTGAGTTCCTTCCATATATGTATCGGGAAATATATAATACAGGCACAAGTCCAGGGAATCCCTGCTGACTGAAAATGGAACAGAAACCGTGTCTTCCTGCGGGGTGATGCGTGTCATTTGGGTAAGTGTGAAATCAGGATCTATGGGCAAATCATTGAATTTCACAGTAAATCCCTTGCTTTTAAGCACATTGGGTTCAACAGTTACTTCAATTTTCGTGGTTTCCCGTTGCGGTTTTACAGATGGTGGAGCTTGTTGTTTTTCTCCGCGCCTTCCCAGGTTGTTAAAATTGTCCGCATTCTGTTGTCCTTCCTCTTCTTTATCCTGAAAGGGGCTAAAACGCAGGGTATCTGTACGGGGCATAAGTGCATTCAAAGAATCAACAGTCGCCATATAGGTCAGGTGCAATACTACCGTATCAGGAACGGAAGGAGCGGCAAGCCACCAGATAAGACTGTCCCTGTAATAATTGTGTTGACGTATGATCTGAGTGGAGTCCATACCCGGAATGACGGCTTTCAGGATTTGAGGATCGTGTGACCCGAATTTCAGCTCCAGTGCCCTGGGTCGCACTCTTTGGTAACTGCGCAGGTATTGCCGTGAAGGAACTTCTTTAAAGAGGAATACGTTACCTTCTACCGGACGGCGTAACAACCCGGCCGTATCTTTGGCAAAATAGGGCTGGATCTCGGGAGCATAGGTAAACATAGGTTTTTGAGGTGTGATCCGGCTGTCCAGAAAACCCACCTGTTCCCCGCTAACCGGATTGTAGCGGTAATTATTGTTGTCATCTGTAATGGCAAATAACGAATACAGGGTATCCTTAAGATTGCGCAACACAAAATACCCGTAAGGGTCCGTTCGTGTAACAGCGACAGGCAAAGATGTTGTCAAAGAAGTGTCCGCCGGGTTTATGTGTAGCAGAACGGTAGCATTTTCTACAGGCAAAAGGGTAGAAGCATCCACCACCAAACCGGAATACATCAATGAATCAACCTTTTCCCCTGTAGAAAAACTAAGAGCAAATACGGGAAATGGATTGCCTTCATTGTTGTCCTGTATGGCATTCCCAAAATAAAGGCTGTACGTCGTATTTGGAAGGAGTTCATTTTGCAGGTCTACTACAACACCTTTCCCTTTTGTCCGGACGGTCGGATTCTTTTCCGGGGGAGGCGAAAGCATGATATTAATGTTGGGGTCCACCAGTTTTACGTATTCGTTGAATTGCAGTTCCACGCGTTTTAAAGCTGTACTGACGCGGGTTTGATTGATATCGGGAATGGTGGCTGTCAGCAGTGGAGGGATGGAATCCACAGGTCCGCCGGCAGGGGCTGCCGTTGTGTTGGCGCAGCTCTGCGGGAACACCAAAGATGCCAGGAACAAAATAATACTCCCGAATCCTATTGTGTTTTTAACAATCTTCTTCATCTGTTATTCCGGTTTTACCGTTTCAATGCCTTTAATCTTTTTCAGTTGTTCCATAAGGTTATCCAGATCGGTTTCCTTTTGAACGTATACCTCCAGTTCGCCGTCAAAGATGTTATCGTGTGCAACAAGCCTGAAACTACGTATGTTTACACATAATGTTAATGAAACGGTATGCGTGATTTCGTGGATAATACCCAAACGGTCCTGTCCTCTGAGGTTCAGCTTAACCAATGTAGAGGAAAGATGTTGTTTTTTCCATACCACATTTACCGTGGCATTATCGTTACGGTGCAGTCTTTTGAGGGCTTCAATACGTGTACAGCTTACCGAATGAATGTAAAGATCGTGGGTTTTCCTGTCAATAAAACCAATCAGTTTGTCGTCTGTAGTGGGACGGCAACAAGGGGCAAAATGGAATGCATTGAAATCTTTTCTTCGTTTCCAGTCGGGAGCAGGTATCCAGGTTACGAATTTACGCGAAGGAGTCCCTTTCAGCAACACATCCCGTAATCCGGAAAGATCCAGCATTCCGGCACCTATCCTGCCATACAATTCTTCCGGAGATCCTATCTGGTATGATGTCAACAATTTGTTCATCAGACGTGTATGCGGCTTGATGCCAAATTCCGCCAGCCGTTTGTTCAAAAGGTTTCTGCCCTCATGTATATGGTCAATGCCCCGTTTCTTCAAGGCATCCAGAATCATGTTGCGGGCTTTGGGAGTAGTTACATTTCCCAGCCATTCTATCATGACCCGGGATTCTTGTGTAGTAATGATTTCTACCTGGTCTCCTCCGCGTAACGGAGTGGACAGAAGCATCAGTTTTTCGTTGATTTTGGCAGCCAGTGCATGATTGCCTACCTGGGAATGGATGTAGTATGCAAAATCCAGGGCAGTCGCCCCTTTGGGCAGCATACGCATTTCTCCTTTGGGTGTAAAAACATACAATACCGAAATAAGATTCCCCGGTTGGAAATTGTCAAAAAATTCCAGGCTTTCGTTGTCTTTTTTCTCCAGAGTTTCCCGTACCCTTGACAGCCACTTTTCCATACCGCTGACTTCGGGTGTGATTCCTTTGTATTTCCAGTGGGCAGCCACCCCCTGCTCGGCAATATCGTCCATACGTTTACTACGGATCTGGACTTCCAGCCATTTCCCGGAAGGTGTTAAAAACGTGGAGTGCAATGCTTCGTATCCTGTTTCTTTAGGTTGCGAAAGCCAGTCTCGCCGGCGTTCGGGGTAAGGTTCCCAACGGTGGTTCAACAAGCTTTCAATGTAATAACAGATCCTGCGTTCTTCCTCAATATTCGTTTCTTCAGGCCGAAAGACAATGCGCAAGGCAAACAGGTCAAAGACCTCTTCAAAGGATACGTTCCTTTTTCGCATCTTGGACCAGATGGAATACGGTGTTTTGATACGGGTGGAAACAGAAAAATTCAAGCCTTCGCCGGCAAGAATTTCCTTAATAGGCTCCAGGAACGTTTGGGTGATCTCGGTTCCCTGCCGTCCCATCTCGGCCCTGACTTTTTCCTCTATTTCCCGGTATTCCGCCGGCATAACGTATTTCATCCAGATGTTCTCGATCTCGGATTTGATGGAATACAATCCAAGCTGGTGGGCCAGTGGGGCAAACACGTACATGGATTCCCCCAGGTTGCGGGCCCGTTTTTCCACGGGCAGTTCTTCCAAATTCCTGAGGTTGTGCAAACGATCTGCCAATTTGATCAGCAGTACCCGGATGTCCTGATTGACGGTCAGGAGCATTTGCTTGAACGTTTCTTCCTGCGTTTTGTTTTGTGCGGCAAACACCCGTTCCATTTTGCCGAGGCCTTCCACCAGCTCTCCGATCTTGTCCCCGAACATGCCGGCTATCTCTTCCCGTCTGTAGTCGGTATCGGTAAATACGTGATGGAGTAGTGCCGTTACAATGGATTTGTAGCCGAGGTTTATTTCATCAACTACGATCTTTGCCACATCGATGCTGTGCATGATGATGGGATCGCCCGAGATCCGTTTCTGATTCTTGTGAGCTTCTTTGGCAAACTGGAATGCTTTGAAGACCAGCTCACATTCTTTCGTGCTGGCACAACGCTTCAGGGTGGATTGCCTGAGCGGTTCAAAATGTTTATCTATAAGGTCAGGAGTTTCCAAAAAAAAAACAATTTATAAGGTTGCCGCAAAAGTGGCAATCAAATCATTAAGGCCTTCCAGCACCTTTGCAGTGGGATTCCCCGGTATTTCCATGCCTGGAGATTGTACTTCCCATTTGTGTTTATCGGACATGTTTTGTGCGAAAAGACGCAGATTTTTCAGTCCGCCGCCGCTCCAGGAATAACCTCCAAACAGGAAAGCTTTTTTATTGCCGGGCTGCATGATCTCGATTTCGTGGCAAAGATGATGCATGTTGGGATGCATGCCGGTATTGTAGGAACAGGATCCCAAAACGATCCCGT
>DAOSXZ010000105.1:0-3866 GCA_035380845.1 Bacteroidales bacterium
CGGCGCCTCCCTGAAAGCAGACGATTTCCTGGCCATAGCCGGATCGTTTGCTTAGCCAATGGATTACATTGCTGTAAGCATACATATTGAGCCGTACAAGGAAGATACGGAGGGCGTTCTTACTGCTGAACTTGCGGAGATCGGTTATGAAGGGTTTCTAAGCGAAGAACCGGTTCTTACGTGTTATATTGCCTTAGAAACATTCAATGAATCTCATCTGAAGCTTTTACTCCGGACATACGGAATCCGGGACTATTCCAAAGAATTCATTCCTGACAGAAACTGGAATACGGACTGGGAATCACGCTTTGATCCGGTCACTGTCACTGCAGGAAAAGGTTGCAACATAAGAGCTCCCGGCAGGGATGCCATGATTGCCGTGTGGCCGGAAACCAAATGGCGGCTGGTTATTCAACCGGAATCCTCTTTTGGGACAGGGCATCATCCAACTACATACATGATGCTGGAAACATTGCTGGAACTGGAAGAAAACGGATTTATCAAAAACAAGCACGTTCTGGACCTGGGTTGCGGCACGGGCGTGTTGGCCATTCTGGCTGCAAAAATGAATGCTGCGCTTCCGGTACATGCATTGGACATTGACAGAAGGGCCGTTCATTCATGCCGGGAAAATGCCCGGAGAAACCGTATAGCGCACAAAATCGTTGTGAAACAAGGAGATGGCTCTCTGGTACAAATAAACAGGTACGGAATTATACTGGCCAATATCCACAAAAACATCCTGGCTGAAGAAATGGACACCCTGTCCAACGGGCTTGGGCCGAAAGGAGGACATCTTTTACTAAGCGGATTTTATTCCGCAGATGTTCCTGAATTGACAGATGCCGCAATCAAAAACGGATTAACGCTGGTTGAAAGAAAAGACAAAGAAGAGTGGGTATTGCTGCACCTTGAAAAAAAACAACAAAAAACATAAAAGAAAAACTCATGGAAATTTTACATTACGATCAACATAACAAACCCGGTAAAGAACAGAAATCGGCCATGGTGGCTTTCCTGGCAAAACACCTGGAACAATTCGGGGACAACCCCTCCGATATTGAAAAAGCCATCAATTATGCGTTAAGGGAAACCGAATCTCCCGGAGGCTTCATTCTGCAATCCTCTACGGAAGGCACCATTACCTGTGTAGTAGTAGTCACAAAAACAGGGATGCATGGATTCGTGCCTGAAAATTTACTTGTTTATATAGCTACTCACAAAGATTTCAGGGGACAGGGAATAGGCAAAAAAATGATGCAGCTGGCTCTGAAAACGGCAGAAGGCAATGTGGCTTTACACGTTGAACCGCACAATCCGGCCAAAATCCTGTATGAAAAATTAGGCTTTACCAATAAATACCTTGAAATGAGGTACCACAAAAACTAAGGTCATGGCATACATATCGCTGGACACAGCCAAACTGAAAGCCAATTTTGACTACCTGGACAAACTTTTCAAAAAAAGAAATATCCAATGGTCAATAGTAACCAAACTCCTGTGCGGAAACAAGGATTACATACAGGAAGTGCTAAGCCTGAACATAAATCAGGTATGTGATTCCAGGGTATCCAATTTGAAGCTGATCAAATCCATAAGGCCGGATATTGAAACCATATTCATAAAACCGCCTGCAAAAAGAGGGATCAAAAATGTCGTGCAATATGCCGATATCAGCATGAACACAGAAATCGAGACAATAAAACTCCTGGCTAAAGAGGCTGAACGGCAAGGGAAAACGCACAAGATCATCATCATGATTGAACTGGGTGAATTGCGCGAAGGGGTCATGCGGGACAGTGTTCTGGATTTCTACGATATGGTGTTCCGGCTGGAACATATTGAAGTGGTAGGTGTCGGGGCCAACCTGAGCTGTTTGTACGGTGTACTTCCCAACCAGGACAAACTCATACAGTTATGCCTGTACCAGCAATTGATTGAAGCCAAATTCAACAAAAAGATCAGGTACGTATCCGGAGGATCTTCCGTTACCATCCCACTCATCTTTCAACGACTGCTGCCTGCCGGGATCAATCATTTTCGGGTGGGAGAAACGCTTTTCTGCGGAACCGATGTATACAACGATACTACCCTTAAGAAAATGAAGACAGATGTGTTTGTTCTTTATAGTGAAATCATTGAATTAATTGAAAAACCCCAGGTTCCCATAGGTGAATTCGGTACTAACCTGGAAGGAGATACCCCTACTTTTGATGAGTCACTTCACGGGAAAACCAGTTACCGGGCATTGGTAGATGTAGGCCTTTTGGACGTAGACAGAAAACACCTCTTCCCGGCCGATGAAGATGTATCCATTGTGGGCGGAAGCTCAGATATGCTGGTGATGGATCTGGGAGACAATCCCAAAAAATACAAAGTCGGGGATGTTCTGGAATTCAAGCTGGATTATATGGGAATCCTCCGTTTACTCAATTCAAAATACATAGACAAAAGGATACGTCACCGGAAATTGTAAAATTTGTGACTGTTCACACTTTGCGTTCGGAAAATGCGCGGGTTATGTCACTGCCTCCGGGTTGCTGGAACACCTCCAAATCAAAGAAAGAAACCGCAGCCAGTAAATGATCGAATATATCTGCTTGTATCTCTTCGTATTTCACCCATTCCGTTGTAGTTGTAAAACAGTATATCTCAATGGGTATGCCATGGTCTTCAATGTTTAACTGCCTGACCATTAAGGTCATGTCGTTTCTTATTTGTGGGTGGTTGCGCAAATAGGATTCCACATAATGCCTGAAAACCCCCAGGTTGGTCATGCGTCTTCCATTTATCAGGACCGATGTGTCTATTTCATGCTCTTTATTGTGACGGTCAATATCTTTTTGACGTTGGGTAATATACTCCTTCAGTAAATAATACTGCATATACTGTTGTCTTGTATCGGGATCCACGAATTTTACGGTTCGTGCATTAATGAACAAAGCCCTCTTTATTCGCCTGCCACCGCTTTCCTGCATACCTCTCCAGTTTTTGAAACTGTCTGTAATAAAATAATACGTAGGTATGGTTGTAACGGTTTTGTCCCAGTTCTGCACCTTGACGGTGTTTAGGTTTATAGCCAACACGTCCCCGTCAGCATTGAATTTTGGCATTTCCACCCAGTCTCCTACACGTACCATGTCATTGGCAGATATCTGGACGCTGGCTACAAGTCCCAAGATGGTATCCTTGAATATCAACATGATGATAGCCGTCATTGCCCCGAAGGCACTCAGAAAATATACAGGTGATTTACCAAGCAGCACCGATAAAACCAGGATGCCGGCAGCAATATAAAGTATGATCCGGATTAATTGAAAATAGCTGGAAACCGGTTTGTCTGCAAACGCCTTTGATTTTGCCAGCAACTTTTCCGCTACACGCAGGGACGCCGTGATTACCAACAATATGACGATGATCAGGTAGCTGTCTGTAAGTTTAATAATAAAGGGCAGCAGTTTGTCAAAGTCCCTGAACAATACCGGAGCAATCAGTCTGACAACTATAGCCGGGACAATATGGGCTAAGTTGAAAAAGACCTTGTTATCCATCAAAAGGTCATCCCATTTTGTTTTTGTTTTTTTAACATACCTGTATAAAACACCTCTTACAATCCGTTTGGTGATGTAGAAAAAAAGCCAGGAAAGCAATCCTGTAATTACCAACAAAACCAATAGCCTGAGATACGGTGCCACATTTTCAGCCACCCCCAGGTTCATAATGATCTTTTCCAGCCAAGTGTCTATTTTTTCCATATCACTGTAAATTCTTTATTTCCGGATTTGTGTCTTTACGTATCATATAAAACAAACCCCTGTCCTGTCTTTCCGTATGTACTTTCCCGGAAGCTTCCAATGCATCCAGGT
>DAOSXZ010000106.1:0-3852 GCA_035380845.1 Bacteroidales bacterium
AGTGTTTTTCACTCGGATAACCCAGCTTATAAATATGTCCTTTCGGTAACTTACCCTCTATTTGCTGTTGGAGTTCATTATTAAACTGTTTGTTGATTGCTTCATTGTCGGCTTCATCAGCTATACGGAAGCGGATATCTTCATTCTCATTGTCAAAGGTGCCCACATTGTCTACGGCAGATTTAATTTGACTGGGGAAGAAAGCCGCATATTCAGATACTTGTCCTTCTTCTGTCACGTATGTACCATCAACACCTTTCTCCAGCAATTGTTCTTTAACAGTTGATCCTTGCATATTGGCGTCCGGTTTTTCTACCGGATACCTCAAATTAATGAATTATCAAGACACCCCTGTTCGCGAAACAGGAGCGTTGGAAGAATTGAGAGGGTGGTCATTCGGGTTTAACGACCAATGGGATCCCATGAACTCGGCAGACCGTTCCAAACCGTACCTCTACTGGTGGTTGCGCTTTGGTACAGAGGAGAGTGTCGGTTACGTATTTGAAAAGTCCGAAAATGTGGGTAGCGTGGAAGTTTACTGGCTGGATTTTGACCATTACGATGGCAATTTCCGCGTGCCGGAAAGCTGGAAATTATATTACGAAAAAGACAACAAATGGTTCCAGGTTGAACCTACAACTGAATATACAGTTCACAAGGACTGTTACAACATGCTTGAATTTAAACCGGTTACCACTCGTGCGTTAAAACTGACCGCAAAATTGCAGGAAGGAGAATCCGGCGGGATAATAGAATGGAAAGTCAACGAACCCAACCTATAAATAATTAATCTAATAAAAACCAGAAAATGAATGTAAAAACTATTCTCAATCAGATGACTATTAATAAAGTCATACTGAGAGCGGTTGTATCAGTTCTTCTGATTGCATGGATTGGCATTTCAGCGGCGGACGTTTATGCTGCTGATGCTCCCCAATCTTTTAAAGTTTCCGGTCTTGTTACAGACGCAAACGGAGAACCGATTATCGCTGCCAACATTTTTGAACCTGGTACGCATAATGCTACCGTTACGGATGCGGACGGAAAATATGTTATTGACGTTTCAGGTCCGCAAGCTACGATCTCCATTTCTTATATTGGTTATTCAACACAAATGGTAGATGTATCTGGCAGAGGTTATATTGAAACAGTTCTTTTGGAAGACCAGCAGTACCTGGATGAGTTGGTTGTTATTGGTTACGGTTCTCAGAAAAAGAGCGATGTAACCAGTTCCGTGGCCAGTGTTAAATCTGAATCATTCAACAAAGGAGCCATCCTGGATGCCGGTCAGTTGGTGCAGGGAAAGGTTGCCGGTCTGCAGATCTCGTTACCCACCGGGGACCCAACAGCAAGTACTGCCGTTATGCTTCGTGGTACTTCTTCCCTTTTAGGATCTTCCACACCCCTTATTCTTGTTGATGGTGTCCCCGGGTCATTCGCTACAGTAGCTCCGGAAGACATCGAAAGCATTGATGTTCTGAAAGACGGTTCGGCAACCGCAATCTACGGAACACGCGGTACAAACGGAGTGATCATCATCACTACCAAGACCAGCCGACGGGATATGCCTACGTCCATCGAGTACAACGGATACGTTTCCATCTCTCACCAGCTTAAAAAAGCCGATTTCATGAGCGCAGAAGATCTTCGTTCGCGCTGGGCAGAAGGATGGTCATTTACCGGTGCTAATATTGAGGATTTCGGTGCCACCATAGACTGGCTTGACGAAATAAGCAGAACCGGTATTTCCAACGTGCATAACGTTACTTTGCGAGGCGGTTCAAGTCAGACAAGCGTCTTGGCAAACGTTGCATACGAAGACCGTGAAGGGACCTTCAAGGCTTCCGGGTCCACAAACCTGCGCGGCCGTTTGGAAATCTCTCATAGAATGTTTGACAACAAGCTGATTACCAATGTATCAGTTATTGCCAACGAGCGGACCACAACTCCTTCTTTCAATACGAACGTTTACCGTTACGCCTGCATTCAAAACCCGACACAACCCGTGTACAATGAAGACGGTTCCTATGTAGAGCGTCCCGTGTATTTTTACGACAATCCGGTTTCTCTGATTAATGAAACTATAGGTGAAGGACGTTCCCGCAACCTGCGTTTTACCGGAAGTGTGGAATTCCGTCCCGTAGAAAGTTTTGCTGTAAAAGCCATGTACACACGTAAGGGACAAAGCTACCTGAGCGGTTATTACAATACCAAGAAACATCCCAACACTACCGAATACGGCTACAACGGGTATGCTTCCCGTTATACTTCTGATTACGTCAACAACCTGGCCGAGATCACGGCAGAATGGAATGAGAATTTCGGGAAACATTATGTGACAGCTATAGTGGGATACAACTACGAAGATAACACGTCTCAGAATTACGGGGTATCCAACAGAAATTTCCCGACTGACGCCTATACCTACAACAATCTTGAAACCGGGATGGGTTTGACAGATGGAAATGCAACTATGTACTCCTATAAAGAATCCGATAAGCTTATTGGAGTTTTTGCGCGCGCTACATACAACTATGACGACCGTTACCTGTTAATGGTTTCCGCCCGATGTGAAGGTTCATCAAAATTCGGGGCCAATCATAAATGGGGAACATTCCCGGGTGTATCACTTGGATGGAGGCTCAACAATGAATCATTCATGAAACATCTTACCTGGTTGGACAACCTGAAAATACGTGCAGGTTACGGGGTGACCGGTATCAATGTAGGTTCTCCGTATCTTTCTCTGTCTTCACTGTCCTATTCAGGTTATTTCTTGTACAACAACGAATGGATCAGCACCCTCACACCGGTGCGTAATCCCAATCCGGATCTTCGTTGGGAAAAGAAACTGGAATACAACCTGGGGATTGATTTTGACATGTTCGGGGGACGTTTGGGCGGTGCCATCGACCTGTATCGCAGAGACACCAAAGATGGTCTATGGGATTATTCAGTGCCCGTTCCTCCATATTTGTACGGATACATAACGGCTAACGTGGCTCAGATTCGCAATACAGGTCTTGAAGTGATGATTAACGCTATTCCTGTAAAAAACAACAACACGGAATGGAGCACAAACCTTTCTTATTCTACCAATAAAAACGAAGTAGTTTCTATTTCCAACGATCAGTTTTCCATGTCAACCGACTGGTTTACTGCGGGTCACACAGGCGAACCTATACAAACCACAACACACAGGGTGAAAGTGGGTGATCCTATCGGTAATTTTTACGGATTAAAATCAGTGGGTCTAAATGCAGATGGTAAATGGGTAGTAGAACGTTTAGTGAGAGATGACGAAGGCAATATAACCAATATCTACTACGATATAGCCGAGGATGCAGGAGACGAAGACTGGCAGGTCCTGGGCAACGGGGTCCCCAAACATTATCTGAACTGGAATAACTATTTCAGATACAAAAATCTGGACGTATCGGTTACCATGAGAGGTGCCTTTGGATTCCAGATCCTGAATTACCAGGAAATGTATTATGCCAATCCTACTATTCAGTACAATGTCCTGAATAGTGCTTTTGACAAACATCCGGTAGTGGATATGGCAACCGGACAACCTACGGGACAGGAAGTGTGCATTAACGATTATCAACGTTATGTAAGTAAGTATATAGAAGATGGTGATTATTGGAAGATAGACAACTTTACTATAGGGTATACTTTTAATACGTCTAAAATAAAGCATATTAATAACATACGTTTATATGGCTCTTGTTCCAATGTGTTTACTTTCACTAAGTATACCGGTCTGGATCCTGAAGTTGGAATGACAGGGCTGGATGCCGGTACTGACAGCAGGGACAAGTATCCGACCATACGTTCCTATACTTTCGG
>DAOSXZ010000107.1:0-3827 GCA_035380845.1 Bacteroidales bacterium
TGGATTTTTCCCCGGGGAATGGAAAGAGAAGGCCGAGTAGGCCCCAACTCCGTTACCTGGACGTCCCGCTACGGGAGCGTTGTGGCCAGTTCCTTTGACATGTCCACCGCCGATGGCATGAACGAAAAAGGTCTGGTGGCCAATCTTTTATGGCTTGCCGAGTCGGAGTACCCTCCGTTCGATGGTTCGCAGAAAGGATTGACCGTTGCTGCCTGGGCGCAATACGTGCTGGACAACTTTGCGACCGTGGCAGAGGCTGTTGAGGCATTGCAAAAAGAGGAGTTCGTGGTGGTTACCGGGCCCATGCCCGGCCTCGGCAAAAACTCTACGGTTCATATGTCTGTTTCCGATGCGGGCGGAGATAATGCCATTTTTGAGTACATAGCCGGGAAACTGGTAATTCATCACGACCGCTCGTACAATGTGATGACCAATTCTCCCGTTTATGAAGAACAATTGGCGATCAATGCCTATTGGCAGGGAATAGGCGGCACGGTGATGCTCCCGGGAACAAACCGGGCTGCCGACCGGTTTGTCAGGGCTTCTTATTACATCCGCGCCATACCGCAGACAGAAGATGCCCGCACTGCAACGGCAGCTACTTTCAGTGTGATCCGCAATTGTTCCGTGCCCTTTGGGATTTCCACCAAAAACCAGCCAAATATTTCGTCTACCCGGTGGCGTTCGGTAGCCGATCAGAAAAATCTTTTGTATTATTTTGAAACGGTGTTGTCTCCCGCGACATTCTGGGTAGATCTGAAAAACGTTAACTTATCGGAAGGAAGCGATGTACAAAAACTGTCGCTGGACAATGGACAGGAGTACAACGGGGAAGCTTCCGCTTATTTCAGGCAGGCGGAACCTTTTGTGTTTCTGGGTTTATAGTCAAAAGACTGTATGGTGTTGAGAACCTGTTCCCTTATTTGAGCGGGAGTGGGATTCAATGCCTCTGTAGTGAATACTCCCCGGTCGGGATCTATCCGGTTGTACACCATCAGGTACAAGTCAAAAATAATGTGCAGGCTTAGTCGATACCTTTCATCAACTAACGGGGATATCTGATGAATCGTGTCCACGGTATCTTTGCGGTATTTTTCTGCCTGCTTCATATAGAACCTGATCAGTGAACGAAATCCCGGAGCCACCGGTCCACCGTGAGCCATATCATCAAGGATATCTGCCCGAAGGTTGTATTTTGCCAGCAGATCGTCGGGGAAATAATTCAGATGATTCAGGCGGTCTTTTTGAAAATCCCTTATAATGTGTACCAGGTAACTGAATACAGCGCAGGAACGGGCTGCCCTGCGTACATCAAAAACAGGCGGCAGGAAACCTCCGTCTGCTTCCCGCAAACCGCAAAGATGTACAAAAATGCCCGCCGGGGCCACACATGCACCCTCGGCATATTCAAGAAAATCTTTAAAAGCGGGAAACCCGTTGTGGTGAATATCGTAAATCATGGAACGGCCGAATGATTCCACGGGCCAATCGGGAATAAGGAATTTTTTCCAGGTTGCAGACAAAACTTCTGCTTCACCTTTTTGATTTTCTTTGTTTTTGATACTTTTTAGCCAGGATTTTACATAGGATTCAAACCCTTCCTGTTCTTTTATTCCTATGGAATTGTGTCCTGCTTTGTAATTATCTATAAGATCGTCTACCGAACGCATAAATTTGTAAGCCGTTCGGGCTGCCCGGTAACGTTCTTCATTCCAGAAAGCCGCTGCAATAAGTATGTTTGGATGATCCTTGATTTTTTCAAAATCAAGTGAATGAAAAATTTCCAGGTATTGATCAGCTTCTTGATGCTCCATTTTGCAGGTCTTTAAAAATTCTTTCCGATGTCAGTTGTGCAGACATCAAAACCAAGGGTACACCATTGCCCGGATGGGTGCTTCCCCCGGCAAAATACAAATTGTGGAAACGGCGGTGACGGTTGTGGGGGCGAAAATAACCCATTTGCAGGATAAAATGGCTGATGCTTCCAAAAACGGAGCCTTTTGTAATATGGAAATTCTTTTCCCAGGATTCGGGCATCAGGCATATCTCAAATTTTATATGTTTTTCCAGATCTGTCAAACCTTGTTGTTCAAGTCGTCCCAGGACTCCTTTCCGGACGGTTTTAGCCAATGTGTCCCACTGGTTCTTGTTCTTTCTA
The DNA here is from genome assembly GCA_035380845.1 of Bacteroidales bacterium. Lineage (GTDB taxonomy): Bacteria > Bacteroidota > Bacteroidia > Bacteroidales > UBA932 > DMER64. The sequence goes on from DAOSXZ010000107.1 coordinate 2,159, forward strand.
TGCAAATGTCCCACGGGAACCACAACGGACATGGTGTCCTGTCCTTCAGGAGCTGATCCCGGATCCGATTCCCGGGGGCAGAAAACGTAAAAACTGGGATCTCCGGAAACAGTTTTTTCCTTGAAAATCTTGTCCAGATTGTGTTTGTATTTTTCGGACATGAAAACATTATGCAGTCCCAGTTGGGAATACGGCTTGTCCAAAGCCCAGTGGAAAGAAATTGCAGAGCAGGAATACTTTAATTTGTCAAGAAGAGAAGCATGCCTTTTTTCCCGCAGCAGTTCCTTGTAAACATAAGGCAGGTCGGCATTGGCTACCACTATGTCTGAAGGAACAAATGTGCCGTCTTCCAGTTCAATGCCCGTTGTTTTATTACCCGCTGTCAGGATGCGCGAGACAGGACTGTTGCAATGGATCTTCACACCCAGATCTTCCGCTTTTTTTCGGAGTGCTTCCACCACGCTGAACATACCTCCCTGTGCAACCAGCGACCCTTGCGTTATTTCTGCGGCAGGAAGCATCGAGAACAATGCAGGGGCTGTGAAGGGATTCTGTCCCACATAAATATTCTGGAAAGTGAACGCTGTTTGCAAATTGGGATGACGGAAGAAACGCCTTACGTACCTCATATGGCTGATTAACGTTTTAATCCGGAACAGAACGCCGATATTTTTTAGCGTAATAAATTGAAACAAGGAAGTGTAATTGCGTCCCAGCAATTCCTTAATTGCAATCTTGTAAAATCCGTAACCTTTTTCAACATAAGCCAGGAATCGTGAATAACTTCCCGGTTCCAGGGATTCCAGCTGTTTTTCCATAACGGTCCGGTCTGTGGTAAAGCAAAAGGTGCTCCCGTCTTTGAAATAAAGGCGGTAAATGTCGGAAATGGGTTGGCAGGAAAGAGCCTGATCAAATGAAATCCCGAGGTTTTTGAATACATCCCGGTAGATATCAGGCATTAGGAATATGGTAGCTCCCAGGTCAAACCGGTGCCCGTCGCGGATTATACGGCTGCAACGCCCGCCGATTGTCTCTGATTGCTCGTAAATGTTGACTGTGAATCCTTTACGGGCCAGGAAGATGGCTGTGGCCAGACCTCCTGTTCCGGCTCCTATGATGACAGCAGTTTTAAGTTCTCTCATAATTTTCCCCAAATATATATAAAAACAATCGCATCCGCTGAAACTGTTGCTTTTAACTATATTTGCACTATAAATTTTGATTATGTGTAAACGGGTGTACATTGCTTTGGGTGTTTGCTTCTTGTTATTCATAACGGGTTGCGGAGGACCACGTATAGGTATCTATACCATTCGTTTACAGGAAGTGAACACAAGTCCCGCGGCACCGACCAGGGATATGATGTTTTCCACGGCGGGACAATCCGACGGAACTACACAATACATATATGAAGATCCGTCTATACGGATTACCTGGAAGCTGACCAATACGCGTTTTGGCTTTTTACTTGAGAACCTGACGACAGATACACTGACCATAGATTGGGAACATGCTTCATATATCAATCAGGATCAGGATACATTGCGGGTTATTCACGACGGAATCGATTTTTCAGAGAAAGATACTGTACAACAAGTAACCGCGGTATCCCCGCTGGGATCTTTGGAAGATTTTCTGCTTCCGGCTTCCAATATTTATTACGACCCGG
>DAOSXZ010000108.1:0-2768 GCA_035380845.1 Bacteroidales bacterium
CACTCAGACAGAAAGGACAAAGAAGGCTATTGATAAAGGAGTTGGCCGAAAAATTCAATTTTAATCCCGAAGTTTTAAAGGCTATGGAACGCGTTCCGCGTCACCTCTTTGTGGATAAGGGACTGGAACATTTGGCCTACAAAGACAAACCCCTTCCTATCGCAGCCAGGCAGACGATCTCCCAACCTTTTACGGTAGCAATGCAAACCCATCTTCTGGATTGCCGGAAACAGGACAAAGTACTGGAAATTGGAACAGGGTGCGGATACCAGGCGGCCATACTCCTGGCTATGGGATTCCGGGTATACTCTGTTGAACGTATCCGCGAACTATACCTCCAGGCCCAGAAAAACCTTGCCCATACGGGATTTGATCCGAATGTGCTCTTCTACGGCGACGGTTTTGCAGGGCTTCCCCAATTTGCTCCCTTCCGCGGCATACTGGTTGCCTGCGGAGCCCCCGAAGTTCCAAGGGTTTTGATAGAACAATTGGCCCTGAACGGAAAAATGGTTGTCCCGGTGGGAAAACACGAACAACGCATGTTGCGTATCACCCGGACCGGACCGGAAGAATACAAGACCGAAGATTTCGGTTCCTATCAATTCGTCCCCATGCTGGGAGGAACACAAAAATAGCTGAACATGGAATGTAAAACATTTTATTTCAACGCATTGAGAACATGCTGTTACGTAGTTTACGATACTACCGGCAATTGCGTTATTATAGATCCCGGCTGTTTCGGAGAAAACGAAGAACAACGTCTGGCTCATTACCTGCGTGACAACCAACTGACCCCCGAATTTATAGTAAACACCCATGCCCACTTTGACCATTTGATGGGACTTCGTTTTCTAAAAGAACAGTATGACATACCGTTCTACCTGCACCCCCTGGAAGAGGAAAATCTGAAACGAGCCTCAAATATTGCCCGCTTATATGGATTTCACATGATCCAGCCCGGGTGTGACTATACCCCGCTGGAAGACGGGGCAACACTCACAGTCGGCACATCTGCCCTAAAAGTGCTTCATACCCCGGGGCATAGTCCCGGCAGTGTTTGCCTCTATGACGAACAAGGCAACCGCTTATTTACCGGAGACCTTCTGTTTGCAGGGAGTGTTGGACCTTCCCGGTGGAGATTACAACCTGCTGGAAAAATCCCTTTCCGAAAAAATCCGTTCCCTGCCCTTACAAACCGTTGTTTTACCGGGACACGGGCCCGCTACCACGCTGGCAGATGAACTGGAACGCAATCCTTACCTGCAACATCTTTCCTGAATATTATGTCCGAGAGTTACATACGCATTGAAGGCGCCCGGGTGAACAACCTGAAGAATATCAGTCTGGATATTCCGCGCCATGCTTTGTGTATCATTACCGGACTAAGCGGAAGCGGAAAATCCTCCCTGGCTTTTAATACGCTCCACGCCGAAGGACAACGCCGCTACCTGGAAACACTCTCGGCTTATGCACGTCAATACCTGGGAACGCTGGAACGTCCGGACGTAGACCACATCTCCGGCCTGAGCCCCATCATTGCCATAGAACAGAAGACCACCACACGAAATCCCCGCTCGACGGTAGGTACTATAACAGAAATCTATGATTTTCTGCGCTTGCTTTATGCCCGCGCCTCCATTGCCTATTCACCGGTAACGGGAAAACCCATGATCCGTTATACTGCGGAACAAATGGTTTCCCTGATCTCAGAACAGTATGGCGGGAAAAAGTGCATTCTTCTGTCTCCCGTAGTCCGCGGCAGAAAAGGTCATTACCGTGAATTGCTGGACCAGATCCTGAAAAAAGGATTCCTGGAAGTACGCATAGACGGTGAGATAACCCAGATAACACACAACATGATGCTGGACCGTTACAAGGTCCACTTCATTGAAATAGTTGTGGATAAACTCATTCCACCTACAGAAGACCAGGCAGACCAGGCGGCTTTTTCCCGCTTGCGGGACTCTGTAAGTACCGCTTTGTATCACGGGGACGGCTCTTTTGCCGTTCTGGAAAAAGATTCCGGTCAGATCCGGCATTTCAGCAAACACCTTATGTGTCCTGAAAGCGGCTTGTCGTTTCCCGAACCCGCCCCCCATACATTTTCCTTCAACTCCCCACAGGGGGCCTGCCCCAATTGTAAAGGACTGGGGTTCACAACCCGGATCGATCTGAAAAAGATTATGCCGGATATGTCTCTATCCATTTCACAGGGAGGATTGGAACCTTTCGGTAAATACAGGGACAACACGCTTTTCCGCTACCTGGAAGGAATCGCCAAAAAATACGGCTTTTCCATAGACACGCCCCTTTCCGACATCCCCGATGAAGCTCTGGATACATTGCTTTACGGCAGTGAAGACCTTATCTACGTAACCTCTCCCATAGGAGGCACCTATACCATTACATTCCCCGGTCTTATCAACCGGATGGAACAATTGAACGAAGAGTCTGAGAGCAAATTGATGACCCGGGAACGTTACCTGGAAGAAATACCGTGCCCCGTTTGCCACGGGAGTCGCCTGAACGAAACGGCTCTTTGTTTTCGCTTTGCCCATAAAACCATTGCCGAGTTGGCGGCTATGGACGTCCAGGTGCTTGCCGGGTGGCTTGATGGCGTTGAAGAGCGGATCTCGGACCGTCAGCAGGCCATTGCCCGGGACGTTCTGAAAGAGATCCGCGACCGCCTGCAATTCCTAATTGACGTGGGACTTTCTTACCTTTCCCTGGATCGGGGTACCCGTACGCTCAGCGGCGGGGAAAGCCAG
>DAOSXZ010000108.1:2778-3824 GCA_035380845.1 Bacteroidales bacterium
TGACGAGCCGAGTATAGGGCTGCATCAGCGCGACAACCGCCGCCTGATACAGGCCCTTGGAAAGCTTCGCGACACCGGGAACTCCGTGCTGGTTGTGGAGCACGACGAGGAAACCATTCGCAGCGCTGACTGGCTGGTAGATCTTGGACCCGGAGCCGGACGCAAAGGAGGGCAACTGCTCTATGCCGGACCCATTAAAACTTTTTTGGAACAATCCCATCCCGACAGCCTCACCTGGCAATACCTTACAGGGAAGCGGAGCATTCCCGTTCCTGAAGGCAGACGTTCAGGCAACGGCCACGTATTGCGCCTAAGCGGAGCTTCCGGAAACAACCTGAAAAACATCACGGCAGACTTTCCGCTGGGTTGTTTTATCTGTATCACAGGGGTAAGCGGAAGCGGAAAATCCAGCCTGATCAATGAAACACTGCTGCCCGTACTTACCCGGAAATTTTACCGTTCCAAAAAGCATCCGCTTCCCTATGAATCGGTTTCAGGTATTCAACACATTGATAAAGTGGTGGAAGTGGACCAATCTCCCATTGGCAAAACACCCCGGAGCAATCCGGCTACTTATACGAACGTGTTCGGGGAGATCCGCAAACTGTTCGCATCCTCACCAGATGCCAAGACACGCGGTTTCAAGGCCTCCCGGTTTTCGTTCAACATCAAGGGCGGCCGTTGCGAGGCCTGCAAAGGGGCCGGTATCCAGCAAATTGAAATGAACTTTCTGCCCGATGTTCAGATAACCTGCCCGGTATGCCTTGGCCAGCGTTATAAAAGCGATACCCTGGCCGTGCGTTATAAAAACAAGAACATCTATCAGGTTCTTGACATGTCTGTGAACGAGGCAGTAGACTTTTTCAAACACGTGCCTTCCATAATTCAAAAAATCAAAACGTTGCAAGACGTGGGATTAGGGTACATCAAGCTGGGACAACCCTCCACCACACTGAGTGGCGGAGAATGCCAACGGGTAAAACTGGCTGCAGAATTATCCAGGGTCTCCACGGGAAAGACCTTGTATATACTGGACGAACCTACTA
>DAOSXZ010000109.1:0-3801 GCA_035380845.1 Bacteroidales bacterium
TTCATTCATCAATAATGCTGCGAAGGTCATTTATGACCGACAATGATCTTCAATATAATGAAACATTCCCGGGATCGCACGATTTTGAATTGTGGAGCCGTGCCGTTTTTGCCGGAGACTTTCACCATATTCCCAGGTACCTTACTTATTACCGGCGGAATCCCGGCCAGATATCCGAAGACCTGACCGGGACCCAGAAAGAGCACGCTATTAAAGTTTACCGGACCCTGTTGCAAAAAATGGGGTACGAACCTACCAAATATGAATTGCATTGTCACCTGCGGCTAGCCGGTATTGAAACAGACCGGGGTGTTGACACAGCACCGGGAATGGATACAGGCATAGGTGTTGAAACAGCACCGGGAATGGATATAGGCAGAGGTCTTGACACGGTACCGGGATTTGATACAGACAGAGGAGTTGACACAGCACCGGGAATGGATATTGACAGAGGAGTTGACACAGCTCCGGGAATGGATATTGACAGAGGTGTTGACACAGCGCCGGGAGTTGATACGGACATGGGGGGTGATATGGAGCGCGAGGATGAAAAGACAAAATGTAAAAGTGTACTGGACTGGTGTGAAAAACTCTACCAAAGAAACCTGGAAAGACCGGTTTTCAGGCAATACCTCTTTGCCAACGAAATCCTGTTGCGATTTCTGAAATATTGTTACGACAATTCCCTGGGATGCTTCCGGACGTTACGTTTGATGATTACTCTTCACTGGCGTATGAAATGGTTTTTTTTCCCTTATTTCCAGTTGTTCCAGCGTCTCTCCATTAATTACAAAAATGTTTGACATAAAACAATACCGCCGTAAAGAAGCCGAAGTACAGCGGGTAGGATCTATAATGCGTATGCTTCCTCCAGATGCTGTGGAAGTATTGGAAATTGGATGCAGGGATGGCTTTATCACCCTTAAACTGGCGGAGCAATATCCTTCTGTTACGGCTCTGGATTTAAAACTGCCACAAATTGACCATCCCGATGTGACTTGTGTTCGGGGAGATATAACTTCCCTGCCTTTTGATGAAGGATCTTTTGATTTGGTAGTATGCACAGAAGTACTGGAACACATCCCGCCCGAAAAACTGGGAAAAGCCTGCCGGGAGCTGATGCGCGTATCACGCCGTTATTTGTTGATTGGAGTGCCTTATAAACAGGATTTACGCGTACATGCCATGAAATGCATTCATTGCGGAACCATAAATCCTACTACGGGACATGTCAACACTTTTGATGAACAACTCTTGCAGACCCTTTTCAACGACATACCTTTTGTTACTGTTGATTACCCCGGAACCGGGGTATACAAAACCAACCGCCTGTCGTATTCCATATACAAACGGTTTGGTTTTCCTTATGGTTCTTACCAACAGGAAGAACCCTGCATTCATTGCGGTTTGCCCTTGAAGAAACCACGTCTGAGTGTGCCGGCACGTATTGCATGTCTTTTTGCAAAAGGACTGGAATTCCTGCAAAACAAAACAGGGCCCTGTAAGAGCCCTGTCTGGATCCATATTCTATGGGATATTACTCGGCGGGATTCATAGAAATATCTATGAAATTGCCTTGTTTCAAGAATTTCTTCAGGAATTTTTGTACAGAACCGGGAGTGATGCCTTTTACAATCTGTTCATAGTCGGTCATGATATCAATATCATCTGTGTAGTAGTTCACAAGAACCTGGTTCCAGAAATTGTTCCTGATAAGGTTCTCCTGACGGTTTTTCAGGAAATTTTCTTTTGTTTTGCCTATGTATTCGTCTGACGGCCCGTTATCAACCAGGCTGGTCACATCTGATTCCACTATCTGACGCATCCGTTCTTGTTTTTCGGGATCCGTATCGAATACTATGATCAGGGCAGCGTGTGCTTCCGGCTGATCTGCAGTGATCACCTGTACGGATGCTCCGTAAGTACCGCCTTCGTCTTCACGCAGACTCTTTACATAAGCCATATCCAGTATGGATTTTACAGCATCAAGGTAAACCTGGTTTTCCAGGGTGTAATCCTGATCTGCAGAGTATACATTCACAATGCTTGTCTTGGGGGTTTCCATGACTACCTTGAAGTGATTCTCTACCTTTCCTTTCTGAATGCGGTTGTCGTTTTTCACCCAGCCGGCAGGTTCTGTGGCTGCGGGCAATGATCCCAGGTACACTTCCACCATGGGTTTGAGGACCTGAAGGTCAACATTTCCTACTATGGTCACTACGGCTCCGTTGGTGTTTTTGAAGCAGTCACGGTATGCTTTTTCCAGGTTTTCCATATTCACCTTAGCAAGAAGTTCCGAAGAAATAAGTTGGCTGCGGGGATTGTCGTTATACAAAGATTTGTACAATTCTTTTTGCAGCATGTAATTGGGTGTTTTCTCCAGGTTAGGTACAATTGCGTTCAACTGTGCCATGGAAGCTTCAAATTCTCCGGCTTCAAAACGGGGTGTAACAATATTGGCGTAAATTAATTCAAACAATGTCTGCAGATCCTGCGGAGAAGCACTGCCGCGAATGCCCTGGCTGTAATCATTTATATATGGGGTGGCATTGGCGATCTTACCGGTCAGTTTTTTCTTAAGTGCAGTTGCACTGAAGTTGCCAACTCCGTTGCTTTGTGTCCATAATGAAAATACATTGCTTTCAACGGAAGGAAGCAGTTTTTCAGAAAGAATGGACAATCCTCCGTCATTCTTCATGTTGAACAACACTTCGTCTTTTTTGTAATCGGTCGGTTTGACCACTACTTTTATTCCGTTGGACAATGTCCATACGGTACTTTCAAATGCTCCGGCTTCTTCCTTAACCACTTCACCGGGAACAATGGCGGCTACATCTACAAGAGGTTCGTCGGATACTTCTTCCTCGTAAGCCTGAAGCTCCATGCCTTCCACTTGATCCATAATGCCTTTGAGATCTTCTGTTGAAGGAATGATCAGTCCCTCACGTTTTGGGCTGGAAAGGACCACAACCCTGTTTTCCGGGGTAATTACCTGTTGTGCTATCTGGTTGATCTGTTCCAACTGAATGAAAGGCAGGTATCCTTTGGCAACTTCCAGTTCATAGACGGGATCCAGTATGGGTTCATTGAAAGCGTAATTACTGATCATATCGTTGATGAATTCACTGTTCATCCGGTCGCCGGCATTTTCGGCAGCACGTTCCAGACGGCGCATGAAATTGGTTTTTGCGCGTTCAAGTTCTGCATCGGTAAATCCAAACCGGCGCATTTTCTCTACTTCCATCATCAGGGCTTCGAATGCTTTGGGACTTTCGCCGTCTTTGCTTGCAACAGAGAAATAAGTAGCATCCGCAGATGTTGTAATAGAGGAAAAAGACATACTGGCACCCAGGAACGGAGCGTCCGGCTGTTGTGCAATTTCTTCAAACCGGTCGTTCATCATCCGGGAAACAAAATATTTGAACATGTCTACCATGTAGATCATTCCCAGGGGGCGCATTTCTTTGGGAACGGGTTCCGATTTGATTAAAAAATCAATGGTAGTGCCCTGTGCTTCAGGATCCGTAGTTATACCTATGATAGGTTCATCGTTTTCCGGGATGGGAATCACTTTTTTGGGACTGGGAGCAGCAGGGGCAGGCACATCTGCAAACAAAGCAATCAGCTTGTTTTCCACCTGGTCTACATCTACGTCACCTACAACAATAACTGCCTGATGATCCGGACGGTACCATGTCTTATAGAAATCTACCAGTTCTTGAGGCTCAAATGTGGAAAGGCCTTCAACAGTCCCTATAAGATTGCACTCGGCATATTTGGATCCTTTGTACAAATAAGGAA
>DAOSXZ010000110.1:0-3776 GCA_035380845.1 Bacteroidales bacterium
TTCAATGTTGTCGTGTTGCCTGCAAAACACACGGATGTTGTAGTCACCCCGTTTTACGCCTGAAAGCAATGATCTTACATAAGGGAAAACAGTGGTTTCTTCGTATTCCATATGGGTGTGCACTTGTTCAACGTACAGATCGTAAAAACGGATAACGGCTTTGGCTGCATTATCTGTATTTGTAGCTAAGACGGAGAGAAGCTGTTGCCGGATGGAGGGGAGCCGGAAGTCCAAAAAATAACGGTGTGAATTGTGCAAGTAGTTCAGCAAACATTGGATGGAATTGTTGCCAAAGTTCCGTGTTTCCTCCCTGTTTCCGCTTATAAGCAGGTTAACAACCGCCAGGAATGTTTGTTCATCCACGTTGTTCTGAAGGCAGACTTCCCGAATGGTTTTTTCCCCAAAGCCCAGAGATATCCCAAACCGGCTTAGCACCAACAGCATGGTGTAATTGTTGCAGATCAGTTCGCTCATGCTGTCTGCCGGCGTATATTTTCCCAGTTTATAGATCTTTTCTGTCATGTTAGACACATTTGAGTCATTGGGGACAATAAAGATACGAAAAAAGATCAGGCAAATAAAATCAGACTCAGGGCCATAACGGCCATTCCGGAAATTAAACCGTACAGAGCTATGTGATGTTCTCCGTATTCATGGGCACCGGGCAATAACTCGTCAAATGAAATATATATCATGATCCCGGCCACTATGGCAAAAACACAACCCATGACCACCGGGGAAAGGAAAGGCATCAGGATCAGGTAGGCTATAAATGCGCCCAGGGGTTCTGCCAATCCGGAGAACAGGGTGATCCAAAAAGCTTTTTTACGACTTCCCGAGGCGTAAAAAATGGGAATGGAGACGGCAATACCTTCCGGGATATTGTGGATGGCAATGGCGGTGGCAATAGCTATTCCCAACGTAGGATTCTCCAATGCGGCCATAAAAGTGGCAATGCCTTCCGGGAAATTGTGAACGGCTATGGCTATGGCAGTCATTACGCCCATTTTCATTAATTTGGGCTTTTTCATACACGTATCGCCGTGTATTCCTTGTTCTACTTCTTCTACCATATGAGCTTCGTGGGGATTCCCGAAAGAAGGGACAAAGCGGTCTATGATCGCGATCAATGCCATACCGGCAAAAAAGAATAAGACTGTGATCAGCAATCCTTTTTGATTTCCCATGTTTTCGGTAAGAATAATCCTCGCTTCATTAAAGATCTCTACGAAAGCCACATAAACCATAACACCGGCTGACAATCCCAGGGCAAAGGAGAGCAGTTTGCGGTTAGTGCTTCTTGCAATGAAAGTTATGGCAAAGCCAATCAGGGTGGCCAGTCCGGCAAATAATGCCAGAAAAAGCGGCAGTATTATGTTTGACATCATATATTTCTATATATCGGATGCAAAGGTAATTCCATAATTTTTTTTGGAAATACCCAGATTCGGGTATTCTTTAATGGACGGTTTCCTTTATCTTTGCACCTTCCAAGATGAAAAACAGAAACATCAGAAATAAGATAATAACGTTTATACTGGCACTGTTCTTTATAGGGTATTATGCCGGTACTTCCATGTGTTATCACCACCATGTTGAAGATGGCCGTGACATATCGCATTCGCACCCCTTTTCATCCCGCACCCATACCCACACAAACAGCCAGTTACAACTTATTTCTTTTTTATCTGTGGTTGTGATGACACTCCCCGCCATTGCCGCGGTTTTGTCACGATACAGTTTTCTGTCGGCCATCTTTCTTAATCCCGGGATTTTTTCGGTTCAAATTGCAGATCGTCCGGTTTGCAATCTGAGGGCTCCTCCGGTAATCTAATTATTTTCAGTTTTTTAGAATAATTAGATTTACCTTATAAAGATCCATGAAAAAAATAGTACTGACTTTATTGCTGCTCATTACCGTATTCTCTGTATCCAATGCGCAGCAAAGACAACACAGAGAAAGACAAAATTCAAAAAGAGGAGCCACTCTTACAGGATACATTAGCGATGCATCTACCGGAGACAGTTTGGGATACGCATCGGTAGTGCTTCACGGAACCACGTTGATGGCTGTAGCCAACGATTCCGGTTATTACAGATTGCATAATCTTCCGGAAGGTTCACATACCATAAAAGTTTCATTGGTAGGGTACAGTCCGGCATCCTATACCGTACAGCTTAAAAATGATGAAATGACCATGCAGGATATAAAACTGGTCCCCGATGTGGTTTCCCTGGACCAGATAGTCATATCCGCCAGCCGGACAGAAGTAGTCCGGCGAAACAGCCCCTCTTTGGTCAATGTGATGACCGCGGGAATCATTGAACAGACAAATGCCGTTTGTCTGGCAGAGGCGTTGCCTTTTCAGCCCGGGGTCCGGGTTGAGAACGATTGCCAGAATTGCGGTTTTAACCAGGTGCGAATCAATGGTCTGGACGGTCATTATTCCCAGATTCTGATTGATTCACGCCCCGTATTTTCTGCCCTTGCAGGAGTATACGGATTAGAGCAAATCCCTGCTAATATGATAGACCGCGTTGAGGTGGTCCGGGGCGGGGGATCGGCATTGTACGGTTCCTCGGCTATAGGGGGAACCATCAATATTATTACGCGCGATCCGATAACCAACGATGCGGAAGTGGCACACACTATTACGTCTGTTGGCGCAGGAAAGGCGGTGGAGAACAACACGACTTTCAATGCTTCCCTGGTAACGGGGAACGGGAAAGCAGGTTTTTTGGCCTACGGACAAATACACAACAGGCAGGGGTACGATCACAACGGGGACGGGTTTACCGAATTGCCTGAAATACAAAGTAATACAATAGGTCTACGGACCAACTTCAAAACCGGGTTGAACTCAAAGATCACTTTGCAATACCACAGTATAGATGAATACAGAAGGGGAGGCAATATGCTGGAACGTCCTCCGCATGAAGCCGATATAGCAGAACAAACCGAACACCAGATCCATGGTGGCGGCATATCTTACGACCTGTTTTCTTCTGATTACAGCAACCGGCTGAATGTATTTAGTTCCATGCAATATATTGATAGGAAAAGTTATTACGGTGCCGGGCAGGATCCCCTTGCCTACGGGACCACCAAGGATATGACCTCTGTCTCCGGATTGCAGTATACACATAAATGGGAACATTTGTGGTTTATGCCGGCTGAATTTGTTGCCGGTACCGAATACAAATACAATGGATTGCATGACCGCTCCCTGGGCTATGATGTGGAAACAAGTCAGATCATTCATAATGTCAGTGTTTATCTACAGAACGAATGGCGTAACGACCGGTGGGGATTTCTTGCCGGAGTCCGGGCAGATAAGCATAATCTGATAGATCATGTGATTTTTTCACCACGGGTGAATATGCGTTTCAATCCCTCCCGTAATGTGAATTTCAGGGCATCCTATTCCACGGGGTTCCGGGCTCCCCAGGCTTTCGATGAGGATTTTCACATAGCGGTAGTAGGGGGAGATCGTGTAGTGACTATTCTGGCGGATGATCTGAAAGAAGAAAAATCAGGAAGTTTTAGTTTTTCTGCCGATTTGTACCATTCATTCGGTAAGGTACAGACCAACCTGGTAGTGGAATTGTTTCACACCAGGTTGCGGGATGTGTTTGCACTGCGGATGTTGGAGCAAAAAGACAAAGACGGGAACAGCGTGCTGGAGCGGTACAACGGATCCGGAGCTGTAGTAAAGGGAATTAATGTGGAAGGGAAAGCCATTCTTACCGGTAGTCTTCAGCTGCAGGCAGGAATC
>DAOSXZ010000111.1:0-3773 GCA_035380845.1 Bacteroidales bacterium
ATACGTCTTCAAATTATTTATATTTGTTATTGGTAAAGCAAAATTAGGAATTTTATGCGTTCCCGTATACAACAGCTGTGTTTCCTTTTTTCTGTCTGGATCTATTTTACTTTTTTCGGGAAGTTTCACCTTTTGTTTACAGAAGGAATGCAATTATTTCTCTTTACCCGGGATTATGCGGCCGATACGTGCATGCAACCCGGAGGTACGGCCAATTACCTGAGCCGTTTTATAGTTCAGTTTTTTCATTTCCCCTGGCTGGGGGCACTGATCATAGCCTTCATGCTGCTGGCATTGCAGTTCCTTGTCCAAAAAGTGGCATCTGAAAAACCCGGGGAGCATTCCGGACTGTCCTATATTCCTTCATTTTTCTACCTCTGCCTGTTAGCCGACCTGACTAAGTATACCATAACCGGTTTGGTATCATTACTTGCCGCTTTGACGGCAGTACTGGCTTACAAACACATACGCAATACCGGGTACAGGGCGCTATGGGGGTTTATATCATTGCCTTTATTGTGGTACACCATGGGCGGAGTTGCTGTATTGGCGGCTTTGTTGATGATCGTCACGGAATTGGCAAGAAAAGAACAACGGCGTTTTTTGCCCCTTCTGGCTGTCATAACTGTTGGCCTGACAACGGTATTTGCCGCTCCGCGCATTGCCCCCTCTTTAAGTGATCCGGCTTTGTTTTACGGGGCCAATTATTTACGTTTTATTGAACAATGGGACCTTGTTCTTCCGACTTTGTGGATCGCTACTGCCCTTGTCATTATTTGTCTGAAATTGGTGCCTTCTGTGCAAAAACAGGGATACGCCGTGTTGGTGTCCGTTCTCATTTTTCTGACAAGGTATTTTTCTCTTTGGCGAATCCACGATACCGGCCGGGAAGATATATTGCGGTGTTATTTTTCCATTCACAAAGGGCATTGGAATGAGGTGATTTCCCGGGCCCGTAAAAAAATGCCTGTCGATGTTTTAACCATCAACGGGTTGAACCTGGCCCTGGCCGCAACCAATCAGGCCGGAGATTGTATGTTTGCCTTTCCCCAAAGTCCCCAGACACTTTCCGTTTTCAACACAGGTGAGGGGTTACTGTTTTCTGCCGAGACCCTGTTTAACCTGGGATTTATCAACGAAGCGCAGCGCTTGTCTCATGAATACATGGAATCTGCCCCGGATCGCCAGTTAAGCGCCCTGTTGCTGGCACAGATGGCGGAAACAAACCTTATTGCAGGACGTACTGCTGTGGCTGAAAAATATTTGAGACTCCTGGAACAAACGTTGTTCTATAAAAAAGCAGCCCGGGGGATCATGCCCTTAACCCGGGATCCGCAACTGGTCCGGGCGCATCCTTTTTACGGGCCATTGCGTAAATACCAGCCGGCCGGCAACTTTTCTTCTGACTTTTCCAACCTGGACAATATGCTGGCCCGGATGATCACCGAACATCCCGACAATAAAATGGCGGTGAATTATTTTTTTATGTACCTGATGCTTCACAAAAATTCGGAAGCCCTGCATAACCTCTTTCCCGCCGTAGCTCCTGTACCGCGTCATTACCAAGAACTGATTGCCTGGATGCAGACAATGGAACCTGACAATTATCCCCGTTATAAAGACGTCACCATAGATGCTTCCGTAAAAACAGAATTGAACCTGTTGCTTTCCCAGATCCGGCGCGGCAACAATTCGCCCGCGTCCCTGGGTCCTCAGTACGCCCATACCTATTGGTTTTATTTATTGTTTATGTAATGAGAGTTTTGTTATCTACCGGCTTATTATTTCTCTTATGCAGTTGCAACCTGCCCGACAGTACCGTTGAAGAGAACCATTATCCGCCCGTGTTCCCCGATTACATGAACATTACCATACCCCGGACCATAGCACCACTCCATTTTATGGCCAAAGACGGATCCCCCGTCAAAGCCCTCATTGCCGGAAAACGATCCCGCCTGGTTTCATCGGGACGCTGCACTGTAAGGATCCCTGCAAAAAAGTGGAAAAGAATGCTGGCCACCGAAGATTCCCTGACTATACGGGTCTGTATAAAGCACAACGGAGAGTGGCATTCTTATAAAAGTTTTTCCTGGACCATATCTCCTGACCCGGTAGATCCCTGCCTGTGTTACCGTCGAGTGGCTCCGGGTTACGAATCGTTCGGAAGTATGGGCATATATCAGCGAGACCTTTCTTCTTTCAGGGAAACCGCGGTTATAGAAAATACCATCATCACCAATTCCTGCGTCAATTGCCATTCTTTTGCCTCGGCAGATCCGCAGCGGTTTCAGTTCCATTTGCGCGGCCCGGGCGGGGGCACCCTGGTTCACTCGGAAGGAGAACTCACGCATATTGACACAAAGGTTCCGGGAACCGTCTCGGCATGTGTCTATCCCTACTGGCATCCTTCAGGGAGCCATATAGCCTACTCGGTAAATAACATTCTGCAGTGGTTTCACAACGTCCCCGAAAAAGTCATCGATGTATTTGACACCCGGTCGGACATTGTGATCTACGAACTCAAAAAGCAGGCAGTGCACATACATCCCGTCTTATGTGATTCAACAGTTCTGGAGACATTCCCTGCTTTCTCTTCAGACGGGCAAACATTGTATTACACGGCTGCCCCGTCCCGCCAAATTTCCCATATTGCCGTACTGGACAGTATCCGCTACTCGCTGTACAGCATTCCTTTCAACCCGGAAACCAATACTGTTGGATCTTCAACCGAAAGGTTGTTTCCTTTAAGTGATTCGGCAGCGTTGTCGGTTTCATTCCCAAGACCTTCGCCCGACGGCCGTTACCTGATGTTTACCGGGTCTGCATACGGGAACTTTACCATATGGCATGATGATGCTGATCTGTGGCTGATGGATCTGTCTACCGGCAAGACGGAACCGGCGGCGGCCCTGAACAGTCCGGATACGGAAAGTTACCATAGCTGGAGTTCTTCTTCCAAATGGGTCGTATTCAGTTCGCGCAGGGATGATGGACGGTACACCCGCCTTTACCTGGCTCATATGAACGATGGGGGCACTTTTGACAAGCCCTTTGTTCTTCCTCAGAAAGATCCCCGGTCTGATCTGAATTTGATGCAATCTTACAACCTTCCTGAATTCGTAAAAGGAAAAATCTCTTTTTATCCGCGGGATATTTTCAGGGCAAAACATATCAAAGCAAAAGAATGGAAACACTGAGCCTGATCTTTATGGCCGTCGGACTGGCCATGGATGCTTTCGCAGTATCTGTATGTAAAGGAATGACACAATCCCGCATGAATTGGGGAAACGCGTTGAAAGCCGGCCTGTTTTTCGGTGTTTTCCAGGCACTTATGCCCTTGTTGGGGTACTGGGCAGGAGTCCGGTTTCACCGGTTGATATCTTCTTATGACCATTGGATAGCGTTTTTTCTTTTGGGATTCATAGGAGGCAGGATGGTTTTTGAATCTTTTAAACAAAAAGAACAGGCAGATTGTTCTTTCGGGTTAAGATCCATGTTTATACTTGCAGTGGCAACCAGTATAGATGCCCTGGCTGTAGGGATCACACTTGGCTTTTGGGAAACCAATATTGTAACGGCAGTGGTTTTAATTGGAACCGTGACTTTTGTGATGTCATTTATTGGGGTGAAACTGGGACATTTGTTCGGTTCCCGGTTCAGCTCAAAAGCAGAACTTACAGGAGGCATTATCCTGATTCTGATAGGTCTGAAGATCTTATTGGAACATTTAGCTATTATCTGATCTCATTTTTCTGCGGAAAAAAAATACCGCC
>DAOSXZ010000112.1:0-3762 GCA_035380845.1 Bacteroidales bacterium
AGTAAATGCTATTACAAATATAGGAATCTCCTCAATTTTGCACAAGTATCTTCAAAATTCCTTATCTTTAGATATGAATTCCCGCAGATTCATACCCCTGTTGCTGCTCATTTTGCCTGTCAGCGGCTGCATTCCTGAAAACGATGCACTCTCTGTAATACTGCCTGCAACCAATCAGATTATCATACCGGAATATAAAATTCCCGGCGATACGCTCCGGGTTCATTTTTATGCACCGGGTTCCTGGACAGCGACCTTCAGTGCCGGCAATACATGGGTGGATGTATCTCCTTCAACGGGCACTTCCGGCAACAAAACCACGTATATTTACCTGCGTGGTTTAAACACTACCGGCACACCCAGGATTGATTCCCTGCGAATCTACAGTAACGAACAAACCGTATCCGTTCCGGTTTATCAGGCGGTTACATCTCTGGCTCTTTATCCCGGAAACGTGGTTTTGCAGAATACGGCCCAATACGAGCAGTCGTTTCACATTGCTTCTGCAACGGATTGGACTATTGCTTTCAACCCGGAACAAGTTCCATGGCTTTCTGTTCAACCTCTCTCGGGAGGCCCGGGGACCCATCAGGTTGTGATTAAAACACTGGAAGCAAACAACACCTATGACGATAGAAACACTGTTCTGAGAACCACTGCCGGTGAGTTTTCTCAAAACATTACCGTTACACAAAAACAAAAAGATGCCCTGTTGCTTTCTTCGGATGTACAGAATATTCCTTCTGAAGGAGGAGATTTCTCAGTAGAAATACAACATAATACCGATTATACGGTTGCCGTTCCCGCTGCCTATCCATGGATCGTCTATAACACACCTAACCCGGTCGCAACAAAAGGGCTCATCTCCTCCATGGAGTACTTCACGGTACGGGAAGGGACAGAAGACGGAGCCCGGCACGGAACAGTCATTTTCAGTAACGGCACTCTTTCGGATACCCTGCACGTATACCAGGCACAGATTGATCGTTTGATCCTTTCCAACGAGTTCATGAACATTCCCGCAGCCGGCGGAGAATACCCGGTTCAATTGAGGACCAACATTCAGTACGATATTATTATTCCCGGATCTCCTGACTGGTTGGAAATGATCACGACCAAAGCCATACGTACAGATGTGCTAAACCTGCTGATCCATCCTCTTACGGGTGATGAAAGCCGTACGGCACAGGTGATAGTTCGTGATCAGCAGTCCACTTTATCGGATACGCTTACCGTTTATCAATCTCCAAGGGAAGAACTGTCAGTTGAACCATCAACGGTATACCTGGAAGAGGAGGCCGTTTTTGCTGTCAATTTGAGCACCAATGTCCCTTACGTTGTGATTATACCTGAAGATGCAGGATGGATCACACTCAATCAAACCGATCCCGTATCCCTTACGGAGCTGGCATTTTCCGCTGCTCCCAATCCGTTGCTTACACAACGCCAAACGGCCATCATTATCAGCAGTGAAAGTGAACAGGTAAAGGACACCCTAACCGTTACACAAGCCCCTTACGCACAACAACCTCTGTTTCAATCCAGCCTTCCGGGTGTCTACAGTCCCGACAATCTGCCCCTAGCTATATACACGCCGTTTGTGAACCAATGTGTTGTTTTTAACGCAGAAGACGGTCTCTATTTTCGAATTCAACACCTTGGACAATGTAAGGTTTTTTCTTTCGGACCCGTACCAGAAGAGGCAGTTCCCGGTGATCATCTCCATGTTGAGATCATCGCTGAAGGCTTTGCCGGACTTTCTTCGGGTACCCGTTCCGTTGTACTGCTCCGTTCCCGGGAAAACAAGCTTTGGCTTGTAGATACGAATGATTTCACAGGTTATGTTATTCAAAACGAGTTGCCATGAAACGGATAATGATCACACTCCTGTTCTTTTCGTTTTTCCTGTGCCAGAATCCGCTCCGGGTCTATGGCGTCAAGGCATACCCGTTTCCTGTCCGCGTTGTTCAGCCCGATGGCAGTATTTTGACCATCCGGATACACGGGGACGAATTCCTGAACTGGAAAACCTCCGGGGGTCGCCTGGTAAAGCAGGGCAAAGACCGTTTTTATTATTATGCCGAGTTTTCGGCCGATGGCCGGAAGGTCCTGACTCCCAACCGGGTCATTGAATCTCCGGCAACTCCGCTTTTGCAGGATTTAAACCCGTACCGGCCACCGGCCATTGCTTTAGAGCGTGCCTTTGAACTTCGCCGGACTTCCTCCCCTGTTCCGGTCAGTGTACCGGCCCGTTCCATCTCCATCGGAGGAAAACCGTTCCTGGTCATACTGGTACAATTCGCCGATCTGACCTTCACCTCGGCCTCGGCAAGCGAAGATTTTTTCAATATGCTGAATCTGCCCGGATACAGTGCCAACAGGGGCACCGGCTCGGCTTACGACTATTTTTATGAAAATTCCTCAGGACAGTTCAACCCGCAATTTGATGTCATCGGGCCTGTAACTCTTCCCCAGAATTATGCTTATTACGGGGAAAATGACCGGCAGGATTATGATCAGCGGCCGCGAGAAATGGTGTCCGATGCAGTGGAATTGGCGGATCAAACGCTTGGAATTGATTTTTCACAATATGATACCGACAACGACGGCTATATTGACAACATATTTGTTTATTACGCAGGATGGAACGAGGCGGAAGGAGGCGGGGACGATACCGTTTGGCCGCACCAGTGGAGTATCTACAATTGGGTTACGGTAGACGGAGTAAAGACGGGCACGTATGCCTGTACCTCGGAATTTCGCGGCACTCCGTCCGAACAGGATTATGCAGGGATCGGGACGTTCTGCCACGAATTCGGACACGTGCTGGGACTGCCCGATTTTTATGACACCGATTACCGGGACAACGGACAGTCAAAAGAATTGGGTCCTTACTCATTAATGTCGGATGGCAATTACAACAATATGGGACGTACTCCCCCCTATTTTAATGTGATGGAAAGGGCTCTGGTAGGATGGATTACCGCTGTGGAAGTCCCTGCCCTAAGGCAAACGGGCTATTATGAATTGGACCCTGTGTTTCAAAACACCGGATTCCGTTCACCTACTCCCTCCTATACGCAAAATTATTTTCCGGACGGTGAATACTACCTCTACGAAAACCGTCGGAAAACAGGATGGGACACCTACCTGCCTCATGAAGGACTCCTGATATACCACGTGGACAGAAGCCCGGAATACCTTTCTCGTTGGGACAACAATGAAGTAAACAATTACAGTGACCATGAATGTTTTGATCTGATTGAAGCCAATGACCCCTATTACTCACCCTTCCCGGGATCTTTGCCGGTAACAGAATTCACTTCGCTTACACAACCGGCCGCCGTTGACTGGGACGGGGATCCTACAGGATATGATTTGAGAAACATTAGCACTCTGGTTCAGAGAATTACCTTTACTACAGGCAATGCAGAACCGTTGCCTTATTACGGGATCTATTTGACACGGGAAACGTATACCGCAGGTGATGCATTCCTGCTGCAACTTTCGGGTAACGGTCCGGAAAGGGTTTCAGAGCAATGGTTTTTTAACGGGGTTCCGCAACCGGCCGGAACATCAGTCATTTTACCGGCAGGTGATCATACAATAAAAGTGATCGTTTTTTACGGCGACGGCTCCAGTGAAACCATATTCCAACAGCTACATGTGGAATGAAAGGCAGGCACTGCAATAATTATTAAACAACCTTACAGCAACGGACTTAACAAACGGGTAAGAGCTTCGAACACTTTTTGCCGTAGC
>DAOSXZ010000113.1:0-3762 GCA_035380845.1 Bacteroidales bacterium
ATCCATCCAGTAAAGATTGAAATTGCGGGAAAAGACAACGTATTCTTTGTTGGGGGAAATATTGGCCCAACGGGGTACGGGATCTTCTTTTTCCTTATCTTCCAGCCAGGTGAGGGTACGGGTTTTCCAGCTGTAATCAAAAAAGAACAGTCGCGGTTCCTTGCCGTTCTTTCCGCCCGGCTTTTCGTCTTTTTTCTCTTCGTTGTCTTTTTTCTTCTTTTCTACCATCTCTGTGCCCTGGATGTAGAAAGTAAAAGTCTGGTCGTCTTTTAGTTCCAGATCTTTCAAGGGCAGATTCTGTGCGTCAAAGGGATCTTTTACTATGCGGGTAAGTTCAGCGGCCAGCTTGTCCCTGTCAAAGAGTTCGGTACGGGTACCCTTTCCGGGATCGGTAACATACCAGTTGTTGCCTTGTGGTGTTTTGTATTCATACCAGAAAAGGTCCGAGGTTTTAAACCAATTGGGACGCACACTGGTAGAGAACACCATTTTGTTGATCTTTTTTGCAGAAAAACGTGAAGCCAGTTCGTAATTGGCTTTTTCGCGTACCGGCCCTCTCTGCGGTTGTGCCTGTAGTGAAATACCGGCAAGAACAACCAGGCCCGACAGCAACATCCTTTTCATTATCATAGATTCAGGTTTTTAAGGTTTATATTTTAATGATGATTTTTCTTTTATACAGGGCTATGGCCATTAAGGTAAACAAGGCCACATAAATGATGGCATAAGCCAGAGATCCTGCCGGGTTATCCCCTAATACGGGAACACATACATTGTGGTAAAGCCAACTCAGCGGGGTTGCCGTTCCTCCGGAAGCCGTTTGCCAGTGAATGAGCCGTCCGAACACTTTTGCAAAAAGGCCGGACATTACAAAGGCAAACAACGGATTGAGCCCCAGCGCCTTGAATGGCATGAACCATTTTTCTTTTCCCTTAATGTCAATCAGGTACACAAAGAAGCCCAGCATCAACAGGGTCCAGCCTCCGGCATACAGCACATAGGAAGCAGTCCACAACGGTTTGCTTATGGGCAGCCAGATGCTCCAGATCATGGCAGCACCCAGGCTTACCAGGCCCCAGGTATAAAGACTTCCTACCGCATCAATCTTAGCGGTGCTTTTACGGATGCAAATCCCGGCCAGGTAACCCATCAGGACGGTTCCGGCCCCGGATAGCATACCCAATACCCCTTCGGGATCAAAAGGCAAGCCGTACCCCCGGTAAAGATGACCGGGTCCTACCAGGAACAGGTCCAATATGCGGGCAAAGTTTGTCTCCCGGGAATAGGGATCATCCCCTCCGAAAAAGTAAAGCAAACCCCAATGAAGCAATAAAACCAAACCGAAAGCCCATACAATGCGACGTGGTTTTTTAAGCCAGAGGGCCAGGGTTCCGCCCAGGGCATAAGCCATGGCAATACGTTGAAGTACCCCGAATATGCGCAGCTGCGAATAATAAGAGCCCAGGTTTTCCCAGAACGTCAAACCGGGATCCGGTTTTACAAGGAAAAAGGGAAAAGCGTTCAACAGCAGACCTATTAAAAAAATCAATACGGCCCGTTTATACAATTTGGCATACCCGCTTCCCATGGAAAGGGTCCCGTCCAGGTACCTGGAAAAGGAAAAAGCCATGGCCGTTCCCACAATGAACAGAAAGAAAGGGAATACCAGGTCGGTAGGCGTACAGCCAAACCATTCGGCGTGACGTAACGGGGGGTAAATTTTACTCCAGGTTCCCGGGTTGTTAACCAGGATCATTCCGGCAATGGTCATCCCGCGTAAAACGTCCAATGCCACGTACCTGTTTTTTGTTGTAATCGAAGACATTTATCAGATAGTTTTTACAAATATACATTATTTGAAAGAAGCCAGGAAAACCGTACTCAATGCGGCGGTTTCCGTTCGTAATACCGATTCTCCAAGGTCCACGGGGGTACAGCCTGCATCCATTGCATCCTGAATTTCCCGTGGGGAAAAATCACCCTCGGGCCCTATTAAAAAAAGGATCCGGTTCCCTGTTTTTTGAATCCATTCCTTAACGGGACTGCGCCCCCGGTCGGTCCAAACACAGGCAATAGCCGCCGATGTGTCATCCAAAACCCCGGATTCCAGGAATTTGGAAAATGACACAGGCTGGTTAATAACGGGTATCTGGGCACGTTTGCATTGCTTCATGGCGGCAATGGCAATACGTTCGGAACGTTCTGTCTTGCACTGTTTTCGTTCGGATCGTTCACAGATCAGCGGTGTAATGACGTCAATGCCTACTTCGGTTGCTTTTTCCACAAACCATTCAAAACGTTCCATATTTTTGGGCGGGGCCACGGCTATATGCAAATGATAGGGCCGGGCACCGTAATTTTCCTGCCTGTCCGTGATCTGTATGCGGCACCCCCGGGGATCCGGGTCTGCTATTGTTCCGGTACACAAGGTGCCTTTTCCGTCTGCCAGAAAAACCGTATCGGATGCCTGTAGCCTGAGAACCCGCGTACAATGAGCACTTTCCTGCGGGGAAAGAATGTGTTCGGGTATTTGAATATCAGGTGCGTAAAACAAATGCATACAAACCTACAGGTTTAGCCATTCCTTAGGCAACGGGAACGATTTCCCGGTGGATTTATCAAAAGTTGACATGACACTCCGGGAGCGTACCCGGATATTTCCCTGTTCATCTACTATCTCCTGCAGGAAATGAACGCTGCGTTCCCCGGCTTTTTCCACAGAAGTTTCTACATAAAGCGAATCTCCCAAAAAACAAGGCATCATATAATCGTATTCTGTATGAACCAATATCAGTACCCGCATATCTTTAAAAAAATCGGGGCGGTAGGTTGACCGGCTCTTGAAAAAATCCGTACGGGCAACATCGCAATAATGCCCAAACATGACGTTGTTCACATGCCCCAGCATGTCTATGTCATTGAAACGGATCTGAATGGGTGTTTTTTGCATGGTTTTATGGATTAAGGTCTTATGATCTCAACTTCGTTATTGGGGCCCAGGCGTATGATGGAAGAGGGTTTCCCGGTGGCGTTTTCTTCCAAAAAACGGGGAGCGGTCCAGTCCGTCTTCCGTGCCAAAACCGGATCGATTTCAGAAAAACGCATCGGGGCTTTTGCCCCGCTGGTATTTGCCGAGGTGGACAACAAAGGCCTCTTTAATTTTCGGATCAACGCACGGCAGAATCTTTGGTCGGGGATCCGGATAGCCACACTTCCGTCCGGTGCTGCCACCCCCGGAGCGAGGTTCATGGCCCGCGGGTAAATGATGGTCAGCGGTTTATCGGCTACTGCAAGGAGTTCAGCAGCCATGGAAGGGATTTCCTCCACGTACCGTGCGATCATATTCAGATCCGCTGCCAGGACAATGTAATTTTTGACGGCGGGCCTGTTTTTGATTTCCGTCACTTTCTGTACGGCTTTCTCGTTGCAGGCATCACAGCCGATACCCCATATTGTATCTGTAGGATACAGGACGATCCCTCCGGCGCGAAGTATCTCGCCGGCCTGTTCCACGTGTGGATATATATCCCGGTTGTCTTTCATCAGGTCAATAATAAAGTCGGTTTCTTTTTTTCCAGTACCGGATCAGGAAATACCCGAAAATCATACCTCCCAAATGGGCAAAATGGGCAATGTTTCCGCCACCCACAAGTCCCAGTATCAGCTCAATGACGGCAAATATGATTACAAAATATTTGGCTTTCAGGGCTATCGGTAAAAAGATAATCCGTAATTCATTGTTGGGGAACAACATTCCGTAAG
>DAOSXZ010000114.1:0-3645 GCA_035380845.1 Bacteroidales bacterium
CCAGGGAATAGATGCTCAGAAAGCAAAAAATTGCGATTTTTTTCATAATAGTCAGATAATGTTTAGAAAACAAATATAGAAAAAAGCCTGAACCTTACAGCCAGACCTGCCATGAAATAAACAACGGCTCCTGCCAGCATTACCACACTGAATCCCAACTCGACGGCAAGGATCGTCGCTAAAACCGTACTTATCACAGAAAGTGCACCGTTCACACCCCATGCCCAAGGGATCAGATCGTCCTTCTTTTGAAGGGATAATGCCCGGATACCTGAAGGGAACATCATTCCCATCAGAAACGACAGCGGACCTGTAATCACAAAACTCAACAAAAGTTTCAGCCATAAGGGAAATCCGGCTGTTGCATTTATCAGGGGAGTCAAACCGGCAGCCAGCATTACCAGGAGTCCTGTAATAAGCAAAATTAACATCCGAAAACGGTAGTTGCCCGATACCAACTTACGTGAAACAAAGGCCCCTGCCCCGGAAAAAAACAGCATGGCACTCAATACCGCTGATGCCGCATACAAAGGATCTCCAAAGTAAACGGTATATTGCCTGATAAAAACCATTTCCACAAACATATAACCTACTCCTATAGCCGCAAAGAAAACCAAAGGGGCAGCTTTTTTTCTTCCGGTAGTTTTAATCAGAAAGAGGGGTAAAAGAATAAAAAGCAAAGCTGCCGCTGTGATTTGTAAAAAGGTAACCAATACGATCAAGTATCCCGTTTCCAGGAAAGGTACGGATGCAGCGCCGAAAACATCCTTCATTTTTGACAAACGGTTCAATTTTAAAAACTGTGAAAAATAAGGTTTTGAATCTGTAGCCGGCCTGATATTGAAATCATATTCCTTAAAAAAAGCTTTTCTTTCAGCTGCCGGAGACATGATCCGGTCCACAGAATAAAAAAAAGAATCATCCTGTAATCTGTTGAGGTGGTCTCTGGAGGAAAGATCCACCCCCGGATACAATAAAGGATCAAACTGTTCGCGTTTGCAAAACTCCTTTAGCTTTGTGATCTCTTCGTCCGTGATCCTGCTTTTTTTGAGAACAAATGTAACAGTTGCCCAGCTGCGGACGGCCATAATATGTTCTGCCGGACATCCGGAGGTTTTGGACTCGGCAATCTGTACCATTGTGGCCAGCAATTTCAGGCTGTTCCTGGATGGGAAATCCATCCAGACTGTTGCCGCGATCATCCCGTTAGGCGACAGGCAGTCCCACATTTGCGAAAAAGCCGTGACCGTGAACAAATACTGCTCGTCAAGGGCGCGGATCCCCCCGCTTCCCCCGAATGACTCCGTTTCCGGAAGGATGATCAAATCGAAAAACGATCCGGAGCGGAGATAATTCCGGGGATGGACTCCTACAAAACGGACCGGGGGATCAGGGATGACAGCGTTGCGATAAAGCATTTCCACTGCAGCTTTATTCGTCTGGGCGGCTATGATCTCCTGTACTCCGCGAACCCGTGCGTGATCTGCGTACAAACCTGTAGCTGCTCCTGCAATAAAAACGGATCCGTGATCTCCCGTAACATAAGGAAGGGCATGTGTGGCATGATCCAGGAAGTGATCCGTAGCCGCACTGTCATATGTTACTACCGGCCCCAGCCAGTCTCCGTTGTTGAACAGAACCTCTTGTACAGGAACGGACCCGCTGTAAGTCAGACTCAGTCCGGGTGCATATCTGAGTGAATTTGCCCGGACTCTTGTTAAGTGCCCGTAAGGGCTGTTTACTTTCTCCATGATACGAGCCCCGGGTAACAGTAGGGTGCGGGACAGGCTTTTGTATTGTGACATAGGTAGTTCCGCAGAGCAAAATCCTCCTGCCAGCAGGATAGAGACTGCGATCAATCCCACTCCCGCAATGACCTTACCGCCTTTGGCAGGAATTGCCAAAATACCAGCCAAAAGAGGAAAACAGGCAATAATAACAGGTAAATGTTCAGGTGAGAAATGCCAGAACAAAAACAACATCAACAAACTGGCAAATCCCGACCCGGTCAGATCGGCAAAATACAGTTTCCCTATTCCGGATGCATAGCGAATATAAATCAGTCCCAGGGCAGTGGCCCCCAAGAAAAAAGGAATGAATAACACAAAATACGTCAACAGCAGATCCGCGTAGTGTTTTTTCTCATAAAATACCAGGTAAGAGTCAAAACCACCGAACACCCTAGCGGAAAAAAACAGGATCGTTACCATGCTGACCGATGTCAGGATCATCAGGATCGGCACATAATGTTCCGTTTTTCTAAGCAGTTTCTTTTTCAGAAAAAACAATACCGTTCCGCTCGTTCCCAGCCCCAGCATGGCAACAGAAATTACCATATAGGCAAAATGACTCCACTGGCAGATGGAAAGGATCTGCATCAGTGACAGCTGAAAAGCTATCATTCCGGCTGAAAGAAAGCCTACAGCCCAGGGAAGCCTGCGATTCATACCATGTTTCTTTTATTCCTTATCTTCCCGGGTAAATGGAACAAACCGGACAGACATTAGGTTTTCCGTTTTAATGCGCCCCTTTTTCTTAGTTACCAGGATCAATGACTGGACCATAAACGGAGACCCTACAGGAATGATCATCTTACCCCCGTCCTTTAATTGTTCCAGAAGCGGCGGAGGAACATGTTCGGCAGCCGCTGTTACAACAATAGCATCAAAAGGCCCTTTTTCGGGAAGGCCGTAATAACCGTCTCCCGTAATAACTTCAATATTGTCGTATTGCAAATCGTGCAATAGACGTTTTGCTTGTAAGCCGAGTTCGGGGACGATTTCGATGGTATATACCGAGTCTGTGATCTGCGCCAGGATCGCAGCCTGGTACCCCGAACCGGTGCCGATTTCCAATACTTTGAAATGCGGTTGGGGATCTATAAGGCTGGTCATATAAGCAACAATGAACGGCTGGGAAATGGTTTGCCCGAATCCAATGGGAAGCGGGTTGTCGTCGTAGGCCCTTTTTCTCAGGGAAATATCAACAAAAAGATGGCGTTCCACCTTACGCATAGCTTCTAGCGTGGCTCTGTGTGTAATTCCGCGGGCAATGATCTGATCCCGCACCATACGTTCACGGGTATGGCTGTAATCCTGCGACATAACCGGTTCAATTGCCGCCTCCAGCAGAAATATCAGAAAAATTCCGGTGATCCTGCAAAAAATATTCATAATTAAAATGACTGTATTTTAATTGTTTACAAATTTATAAAAAATACGGCTTATGGTTTTCCGTCCATCTTGCTAACTTTAGGGTATGAAAAAGATTTCTATACTAGTATTAATTACATTGCAGTTGCTGTTAACAGGGCAGGTTTTGGCGTGTACACGCGTAGTCTACAGCGGTCCGAAAGGATTAATAATAACGGCCAGATCCATGGACTGGGCCAGTGAAATTCCCGCCAATCTCTGGGTTTTTCCCAGAGGGATTGAAAGAGACGGGCGGGTAGGCCCCACCTCCGTTACCTGGACATCCCTTTACGGAAGCGTTGTGGCAAGTTCTTTTGACATGTCCACTGCAGATGGCATGAACGAAAAGGGTTTGGTGGCCAATCTTTTATGGCTTTTCGAGTCTGAATACCCTCCGTTTGACGGTTCGCAGAAAGGCCTGACCATTGCAGCCTGGGCACAATACGTGCTGGAC
>DAOSXZ010000115.1:0-3629 GCA_035380845.1 Bacteroidales bacterium
TGACGGAGGTCCCCAGGTGGAAGGAGAACACCGCGAGATCGGAGGCCCCTCGGTAAATCCTTTCAAAAGAAAACAGCCTTCTCAGCTCATCCCTACCGGGATTGCAGGCATCGATTTAAATAACACGCTCGTTTCCGGTCAGAAAATTCCGTTTTTTGCCGACCCTGACCAGCCTTATAACCAAGTCATGGCCACTGTTGCGCTGAGGGCAGATGTAGACAAGATCATCCTGGGAGGAATGGGTCTGACAAACGACGATTACCTGTATTTCCGTCAATCTTTTGAAAATGCCGGAAAACTCTCCAAGATCATCAGCTTTGTCAATACTACAGACGATCCCCCGGTAGAGCGGTTGCTTATCCCGGACATGGCTTTGACTGCAGCCGAATATTTTGCCGTAGATAAAAACGAAAAAGTACTTGTATTGCTTACAGACATGACTTTGTATGCAGATGCGCTCAGTATTGTCAGCAACCGTATGGACCAGATCCCTTCCAAAGATTCCATGCCCGGTTCTCTTTACTCGGATCTGGCAAAGATCTATGAAAAAGCGGTTTTGTTGCCCAGTGGCGGTTCCATTACCATCATTGCCGTAACCACTTTGAACGGTGGTGACATTACGCACGCCATTCCAGATAATACGGGCTACATCACGGAAGGACAGCTCTTCCTGCGTCATGATTCCGATACAGGTAAAGTTATTGTTGACCCCTTCCGTTCGCTTTCCCGTCTAAAACAGCTGGTTATAGGCAAACAAACCCGGGAAGACCACAACCAGGTGATGAATACGGCCATCCGCCTTTATGCGGACGCTGCAGACGCAAAAACAAAACTGGAGAACGGTTTTGATTTGAGTGACTACGATTTGCGTGCGCTGGATTTTGCCAAAGAGTATTCCCTCCAACTGTTGTCCATTGACGTAAATATTAACATTACGGAAATGTTGGAACGTACCTGGAAATTGTTTGCCCGGTATTTCAGCAAAGAAGAAGTCAGTATCCGTGAAGATCTGATTGATCAATACTGGCCAAAAGGAGAAGAATAAACAGAATAAGTATGGCCATTAAATACCAGTTTAATAAAACGTCGCTGACTGCCCTGGGAAAACAACTCAAGATAAGGCAGAAAGCACTCCCTACGCTTAAGAACAAGGAAAGTGCCTTGCGTGCGGAGGTAAAACGTGCCAAACAACGATCGGACGATCTGTTGGAAGAACTGGACAAGACCTTATCTTCATACAGGAACATGGCAGCCCTGTGGAATGAATTCACACCGGGGCTGATATCCGTAAAAGACGTGGAACTGGAAATCGTCAAGATCGCCGGCATTAAGACTCCCGCCCTAAAGGAGGTTATTTTTGAAGTGCAGCCTTTTTCCCTGTTTTCTCAACCGCAATGGTATGCCCAGGGTGTACAGATCCTGAAAGATCTGGCCCAGATTGGTATTGAAAGTGAAATATTCCTGGAGAAAAAGAATTTACTGGATTTTGCGCGTAAAAAAACCACCCAAAAGGTAAACCTTTACGAAAAAGTACAGATACCGGGGTACCAGGAAGCCATTCGTAAGATCAAACGGTTCATGGAAGATGAAGAAACACTGTCCAAAGCCAGTCAGAAGATTGTGAAAACACGCCATCAGGAACAGGAGGAAGAACTATGATAACCCGGATGACAAAATATTCTTTTGTTTTGCTCAGCGAGCAGACTAAGGACTTCCTGCAAAAGTTACAGGATTTGGGGATGGTAGATATCAACCGACAGGAAAAAGCCGTGGATGAGCATTCCAAAGAAATGACAAACCAGCTTGTCCGGATAACCCAGACTGTCGGCCGCCTGAAACAGGTAGCCAAAGAAAAGGCCCAAAAAGAGGTTTTACCCTTTGAAGGTGACGGATCTTCGCTTCTGGACGAGGCTACCAGGTTGTTTACGGAAAAAGAGACTTTACGTAACGAAATCAACGTTCTCAAAGAACATATTGACCAGGCTGAACCCTGGGGCTCATTTACACAAGAAGACCTGGACAAGCTCCGCAATATGGGCTTGACCATCCATGCCTATGTACAACCGGTTAAAAAAATCACTGCTGCCCTGGAGGAAAAATTTCCCCTCCATATAGTAAACCGTGTTGACGGACAAGCCTATTTCATCGTTCTGGAGGTTGAGGGAGAATCTTATGATTTTCCGGGAAATGAAGTCAGTTTTCCATCTGTATCTTACGACAAGTTGCAGGAAAGACTTCAGGAAAAAGAAACCGCTTTTGCATCGACGGTATCCAGACTGGAAGCTTTGTCGGATCACACCGGTCTTTTGAAAAATCATGCAGCTGAAATATCTACGCATCTGGACTTATACCTGGCCAATGCTGCTGCCCGGAAAGAAGTGGAAGATCATATTGATCTGCTAACAGGTTTTGTACCTACTGAAAAAACAAAAGAACTGGAAGCTTTTCTGAACTCCCAGAGTCTATACTATATAAGCGCTCCTGCAGAAAGTGAAGACAATCCGCCCATCAAGCTGAAAAACAATTGGTATACCCGATTGTTCGAACCCATTGGGGATTTGTACATGCTTCCCCGTTACGATGAATTGGACCTGACCCCTTACTTCGCTCCTTTTTACATGCTTTTCTTCGGGTTCTGCCTGGGAGACATGGGATACGGCGTGGTGTTCATGATATTGGGACTGTTGGGAAAACGGTTCCTTCCAAAAATGAAAGGATACCTGAACCTTATATTCTTCCTGGGACTGGGGTCTTTTGTCATGGCCGCTTTCCCCGGTGTGGTATTTGGGGTAAAGATAGCAGATGTAATACCTGCAGTAAGAGAAAATAATACTTTTCTATTTAACTTCTCGGATATGAAAATGTTCTGGTTTGCCATCCTTTTTGGATTGTTCCAGATAGTTTTCGCCCGCATTCTTACAGGAATCGATTCATTCATTCGCAAGGGATGGCAGCATGGCATGGCTCCCTTTGGATGGGCCATACTCATAGTATGGTGCACCATTGCATACGCCTCTATGGAAGTGCCTTCCCTGGCATTGCCAAAACCCGTATCACTGACTATGATTATTGTGAGTGTTGCACTGATCCTGTTTTTTTCCAAACCCGAAGGCCCCGTTTACAAAAGACTGGGGAAAGGCCTGTGGGCCATGTACGATATAACCGGCGTTTTCGGAGACATGCTTTCCTATATCCGTCTGTTTGGACTGGGAACTGCAGGAGCCATACTTGGAATGGTGTTCAATTCCATTGCCATGAGTCTGTCCGGTGTTCCTTACGTAGGCTGGTTGCTCACGGTCATCATGCTTCTTTTTGGACATACGCTTGTATTGGCACTCAACTCACTGGGAGCATTTGTGCATCCGTTGCGTCTCACATTCGTTGAATTTTACAAGAATGCCGGGTTTACAGGCGGCGGAAGAGGTTACAAACCCCTTACATCACTGACAAATAAAAAAGAACAATAGATAATTTAATAAACAATTAACCAATTAATTATGAACACATTACCTTTAATTTTAGCCTATATCGGTTTGGCTTTTATGTTGGGTCTTGCCGGAATCGGAAGCGCCATAGGCGTGACCATCGCAGGAAATGCCACTGTGGGAGCTCTTAAGAAAAATCCCAAC
>DAOSXZ010000116.1:0-3619 GCA_035380845.1 Bacteroidales bacterium
AATGTATAAAATGCAATTACTTGTTTGTGGCGGGACCGGATGTCGGGCCTCCGCGAGCGCAACAATTGTAGAAAAACTGAATGAATCACTTAAGGCTCACCAACTGACAGAAGAAGCACAGGTTGTTATTACCGGATGTTTTGGTTTCTGTGAGAAAGGGCCTATCGTGAAAGTGATTCCGGACAACACTTTCTACACACAGGTTAAACCGGAGGATGCAGAAGAGATCGTTGCCGAGCACATCCTGAAAGGAAGAAAAGTTAGCCGTCTGCTTTATGAAGACCCTGAAAAAAAGGAACATGTGGAAGATTCCAAACACATGGGTTTCTATCAGAAGCAAATGCGCATAGCGCTCAGGAATTGTGGTGTGATTGACCCTGAAAACATCGATGAATACATTGCCCGGGACGGGTATTCGGCATTGGCACAAGTCGTGACCGATCTCACTCCCGAACAGGCTATTGACCTGGTCAAACAAAGCGGATTGCGCGGCAGGGGGGGAGCCGGATTTCCCACCGGTTTGAAATGGGAGATTACTAGCAGATTCACCTCGGATCAAAAATATGTTGTATGCAACGCCGATGAAGGAGATCCCGGAGCTTTCATGGATCGTTCCATTCTGGAAGGTGATCCCAACTCCATCATTGAAGCCATGACAATTTGCGGATATTGTATCGGAGCCACAAAAGGCCTGGTATACATACGTGCCGAATACCCGCTGGCCATCAAACGTCTTCAAATAGCCATTAATCAGGCTCGTGAATACGGTCTTCTGGGAGAAAATATCTTCGGATCCAAATTCTCGTTTGACATGGAACTGCGTTATGGTGCAGGTGCATTTGTTTGTGGAGAAGAAACAGCGCTCATCGCATCCATGGAAGGAAAACGCGGGGAACCCAGGGTAAAACCTCCTTTTCCTGCAGAAAGCGGTTACATGAACAAACCCACGAATGTGAACAACGTTGAAACGTTCGCCAATGTTCCCGTCATATTTTTAAAAGGCCCCGAATGGTATTCCGCCATTGGAACAGAAAAATCCAAAGGAACCAAAGTGTTTGCACTGGCCGGGAAAATTAACAACGTAGGACTTATAGAGGTGCCTATGGGCATCACCCTTCGCGAGATCATTTACGAGATCGGCGGCGGGATCAAAAACGGCAAAAAATTCAAAGCCGTACAAACCGGAGGCCCTTCAGGCGGCTGTCTGACAGAAGCTCACCTGGATACCCCCATTGACTTTGACAGTCTTCTGGCTGCCGGCTCCATGATGGGTTCGGGCGGTATGATTGTAATGGATGAGGATGACTGTATGGTTTCCATAGCCAAGTTTTATCTGGAGTTTATTGTAGAAGAATCGTGCGGAAAATGTACACCCTGCCGTATCGGCAACAAACGTATGCTGGAGATACTGGAAAAAATCACTCTGGGCAAAGGGAACATGGAAGATCTGGACCACCTTCGCAATCTCGCTTATGTGATCAAGGACACTTCTTTATGCGGACTGGGTCAGTCTTCTCCCAATCCGGTGCTTTCCACCCTGGAAAATTTCTACGACGAATACGTAGCTCACGTTAAGGACAAAAGGTGTTTTGCCAAAAAGTGTAAAGCCCTGGCAAGGTATACCATCAATCCCGATGTTTGTACCGGATGTACCATTTGTGCCCGGAATTGTCCTGTTGAAGCCATTACCGGAGAAAAACGCGAACCGCATTTCATCAACCAGGAAATCTGTATCCATTGCGGCGTATGTTACCAGAAGTGTAAGTTTAATGCAATCAATGTAGAATAAGCGAGAATATGGAAACTATAAAATTAACTATAGATAACAGACATGTAGAAGTTCCCAAGGGAACGACCATACTCCAGGCGGCGAAACAGGCCGGGATCAATATTCCCTCCCTGTGTTATATGAACCTGCCTCACCTGGCACAGGAACACAAACCGGGAAGTTGCCGGGTCTGTGTCGTGGAGATTCCCGGCAGAAAAAATCTTGTTCCCGCCTGTGCTACCGAATGTACCGACGGGATGACGGTATTGTCACATTCCTTGCGTGCCATCAATGCACGCAGAACTGTCGTTGAATTGTTGCTGTCTGACCACCCCAAGGATTGTTTGATATGTCCTTCTTCCGGTAATTGCGAGCTGCAACAATTGTCCATAACCATGGGAATTCGTGAGATAAAGTCAGTTGAAAATGCGGCTATGTCTACATACCGTAAGGACGCATCTCCGGCATTGAACCGCAATATGGATAAATGTGTTATGTGCCGCAGTTGCGAAACTGTATGTAATGAGATCCAGACAGTTGGTGCGCTGAGTGCCGTGAACCGCGGGTTTATGTCAGTTGTGGCACCTGCCTTTGAACAGGAATTGACCGATTCACCCTGTACCTTCTGCGGACAGTGTGTTGCCGTTTGTCCCACAGGAGCCCTTACCGCCGTGGATAATACATTCCATGTGATCCGGGCCCTGGCGGATCCCAATAAATTTGTTGTTGTGCAAACTGCACCTGCAGTGCGTGCGGCGTTGGGAGAAGAATTCGGGTATCCTCCCGGAACTTCAGTTACAGGCAAAATGACAGCTGCTTTAAGATCTTTAGGTTTTGATAAAGTCTTTGACACAGATTTTGCAGCCGATTTGACCATCATGGAAGAAGGCACCGAGTTGCTGGACAGGATTACACGCTATCTGAACGGGGACAAAGAGGTACGTTTGCCCATTCTGACATCCTGCTGTCCTGCCTGGGTGAATTTCTTTGAAACCAATTATCCCGACATGCTTGACGTACCTTCAACGGCACGTTCTCCCCAACAAATGTTCGGGGCGATAGCCAAAACATACATGGCAGAAAAGCTGGGTGTCAAGAGGGAAGATATGGTAGTGGTATCTGTAATGCCATGTCTGGCTAAAAAGTACGAATGCCAGAGAGACGAGTTTAAAGTGGACGGTGATCCCGATGTGGATTATGCCATAACAACCCGCGAACTGGCCCACCTGATCAAGATCGGGAATATTGATTTCAAAACCCTGAAAGAAGAAGATTTTGACCGTCCCATGGGCGAATCTACCGGTGCTGCTGTAATCTTTGGTGTAACAGGCGGTGTTATTGAAGCAGCAACGCGTACCGCATACGAACTCTTTACCGGAAAGAAACTGGAAAAAGTTGATTTCCATGAACTCAGGGGAATGGAAGGAATCCGGACCGCTTCGGTCAATTTTAACGGAACTTATATTCATATAGGGATTGCCCATACCCTGGGGAATGCCAGGAAATTGCTGGACGGGATACGCAAGGGAATGTATAATTTCCATGCCATAGAGATCATGGCTTGTCCCGGAGGATGTATTGGTGGTGGCGGGCAACCGCTCCACAGAGGCAACTCCATTGTCCTGAAAGCACGTATGGATGCCATTTACAAGGAAGACTTCAACAAACCAATCCGTAAATCGCATGAAAATCCGGAAATTATTCAGCTTTATGAGGACTTCCTGGGTAAACCGCTCAGTGAAAAATCGCATAAACTATTGCATACCCACTATTTCAGTCACCCGAAAAAATAACCAATAACTTCTATTCTTATGACCAAGTTTGAAATAAACGATTGTCACAAAAAGACAA
>DAOSXZ010000117.1:0-3609 GCA_035380845.1 Bacteroidales bacterium
GAGATTGAATATGCGAAAGCTGCCGGGAAGGAAATATATTACATGGAATGATGCTTAGCAGATGTTATTCTTTTGTCAATGCTTTTATAAGATCTACTTCTTCCTGTTTATAAGGTGTACCGTCCTTGCGGAATACTTCGTGGAACCAAAGTTCCGGCTCTGAACCGTCGGGGATGGGCTCATCCCAGGCGTATTTGGTGTTGGATTTACCTGCAACCAATCCCCAGTTAATAGCACCAATGCCTTGTTCCTTTAACAGGGGCATGATGTTGCTGAATAAACTGTTGTTCCTGCGGGCCATATATTCCGTACAAATCATGGGCTTGTTGTACTTTTTCAAGGTGTCAATGGCCTGTTGGTGATTTATCGGATCGCTGTAATTGTGGTAGGTGATGATGTCGGAATTTTCAAGTTGAAATTGGTTGAGGTCTGTCAATCCATTGTGCCAGACACCGGCAGATATCGGTTGGGAAGGGTTGACTTCCCGGGTCCATTGGAACACACTTTTTAAAAGGGGTAATGATTGGTTCCCGTACCCTGAATTTCCGGGCTCGTTGTACAAATCCCACAGGACAATCCTTTTATCATCTTTGAATGTTTCCAGGATATCTTTTACATAGGCTTCCAGTACGTAGATCAAATCCGGAGAAGTAAAGAGCAGGTCACCGGGATCTCTCACCCATCCCGAATTATGAACCCCGGGCTTTGGATCGGGTTGTTTTCCGGCACTGTACGTGGGATTCCAACAATCGTCAAAAAAAACAAAAATGGTAGCTATGTTGTGTTTATCTGCAATGGACAGGTATTCATTCATCCGTTCTTTGAATCCCGGTTTGTCCACTTCCCAGGCTACATGATGCAGGTATACCCTCATGCAGTTGAACCCGATACCTTCGGCCCAACCCAGTTCCCGGTCAATGGTTTCGGGATCAAAGGTTTCTTCCTGCCAGAATTCCAGTTGATTGATGGCCGTACTGGGATTAAAATTGGCTCCTCGTAGCCAGGGTTGGTCCTTGGCCCATGCCTGTGCCTGTTCTTGGGTCCATCTTTCGTGTTTGCCGGCTTTCCCGTGTTGGCTGCATGAAAGCAGCAAACAGCCTGTGATAAGGCCCATGAACACATTGCTGATAATGCTTTTATACATAGTTCTCTGATTTTTAGAGTTCTAATTGAGTATACCTCTGTTTAATAACCTTATTATAAGCAGCTTTCGTGGTATTGGAAAGGAAAGAATTATTTATCCATATGGTTGCCTTCGGTTTATTGCTGATCATCCTGTTGAAGGTTCTTTTAATTTGTACGCGTGTTAATCCCAATCCTTCTCCAAATTTTTCAAAATGTTCCCGTTTCAATTTCTTTTTCTTTCCATCCAATGTCAAGGCAAGTTCTTCTGTGTCTTCCGGGAGCACTATGGATACATTTAAAAGGTCGTACGCGGGAGATAAAACCCATCCTGAAGGACTTTCAATCATTGAAAAGTTCTTCAGATGCATATCATTATTTCCGGTTAGAAATGAAAAAAGGACTAAGTCAAAGAAAAAGATTTTATCAAGTTGGGTGTTCCCGGAATAGTCATGCAATGCCTTTCCAATCTTTTCCATTGAACTTTTATATTTGTCATAGGCTTCTGTAATCTGAAACATATCTATCATATGGATCTTTTCTCCTGTTTTTGTCCGGTCAACTCGTTTTGTTATATAGGACAATTCGCCTGATGCCAGCCTGATTAAAGAGGAAGGGACAGTGCGAATCCCAAAACTTTCTGCGATTCGCATTGTTACATGCTCATTAGCGGGCATTTCCGGAAATTTTTCAGATGGAGGTTTGAAGATATATTGGCCACCAAGTGCTCCAATTACAGTAAGTCTTGTTTCCGGATCCTTCTTCGTTTTTTTGATCAGGGAAAGTGATAATTTTGGCTGGATTCCGGGTACAGCAATGTTTCGTTCTACCACGTGTTTGGCAAGCTCATCCATTTGATCCAGGGAGTATTCAATTTTTGGTGGCACTTTTACACCAAAAAAGTCCATAGAACATTTTTCATGAAAGTCCTGCCCTTCATTGATTGGCTGGTAACAATAAAGGCATCTTTTAGCCATCTTTCTCAATGATTGGTTCCACACTAACTGCCCCTATACAATTCCTGCAACAGGCAAGAAGTAATCCCATACGGTCATTCTTATTGATCTTCCAGTTTTTGGAAGCAATATCCAATAACCAACCTTCGGGGATTAATCCGTCAAAGAATGAAAAGAGACGCTTTTCTTTATAGGGTTTATTGGTAACCGGCATGCTGAACGTTATGAATTCATTTGTATGATCTTTTACAAATTGATGATCGTACTGAAATATATATTCGCCCTCATCCGTTTCTGTAATGATACCTGCCAAATAATCCTTATAAAATACTTTTCCCTGTCTCATTTATCAAGGACTTTACTGTCAACAGGAGCCAATTCATGTCCAAACATACGGAGAACCAGGTTAACCGTATCCATGTTCAGATTTGTTTTACCTTGTTCTATTTTGCGAATCACAGTCAGTGCAACACCCGCACGATCTGCGAATTCTTCCTGAGTAAGATTAACTTCTTTTCTGCGCTCTTTAACAAACGTCGCCAATTGTTTCATTATATGCATATGAATATAAAACATGCAAATATAAATAAATTATATGTAAATAAATATAATTTATAAAATTATTTTGTCAGGAAACAGTTAGCCCTTACTTGTGCATTTTCCCGCAGGTTGTAATAATAAAATGGTATGTCAAAACTGTGATATACCCCCAAACCCATGGCGCCGGAAAGTTGGAACATGGCGTTTTCATCCACACTGCTGCACTCAATGACTCCTTTTGCCGAGTTGATGCGTGCATCGGCAAAATGCGGTGTGAATCCAAAACGACCCTGATCATCAACGGGCATATACGAGCCGAGGCTTTCCTCCGCTGTGGCGGGAGTTTGGTCCCGTTTCCAGTTTATGGGATTGATGACCAGCCCGATGTCGTTCGCCATCACAATATTCGCACCGGGTGCCACCGAAGGGGATTGGGTGTTGTAAGAAACGATGACCCCGGTGTCGTCGGCTCCCTCGGCAAATTTTAAAAAGGGATTGGCGTTCATATACCCGGTAGTTACAGGGTACCCAATAACGTAGGCACAAACCATCCGTGCATAAACATCGGGATGATGTGACATGTATTTACTCAAAAGGATCAACAATACCTGGGCACCCTGGGAATGGCCCACCAGGATGAAAGGTTTTTCATTATTGTAATTATTTATGTAATAATCGAATGCGGCGATGACGTCTTTTGCCGGTATGCTGTCAATGACGGCCCAGCGTTCATCCGTGGGCAGGGTAAGGGTATAAGCGGCATCGGCTTGCCTGTAATAGGGGGCGTAGATGTTTCCTACCGTTTCAAAGGCCGTTGCCTGCCTGTCGAAAGCATTCCGGGACCCGTTGAGCATCATGGGGTGATCAACAGCGCAAA
Source organism: Bacteroidales bacterium (assembly GCA_035380845.1). Lineage (GTDB taxonomy): Bacteria > Bacteroidota > Bacteroidia > Bacteroidales > UBA932 > DMER64. Next base: position 3,496 of record DAOSXZ010000117.1, read on the forward strand.
AGTCGGGCTCCAAGGGATATGCCTTGTACCAGGCAGTAGGGTACACATAGAAAACATCCGCATTCATTGAGCCGTTTGCAGGAAGCGATAACCAGTTTTCAGTTTTCGAATAAT
>DAOSXZ010000118.1:0-3556 GCA_035380845.1 Bacteroidales bacterium
CTTGGGCAACGGACCTTCCCCGGCCAATTGTTCCCGGGTTTTTGCCAATTTCCCCGACCACTCAGGAAAACGGAATTTCAACGGTGTTTTTCCGAAATTCTCAAAACGTTCTTTGGCCTTAACCGGGCCGCTCTGACGTATATCCATCAGGTAGGAAGTCCGGAACCAATGCTCGCGGAGTGCATCAATATCAAAATACAGGTCCCGGTCCACCGTGATCCTGCGTTCATTGCAGGGATATCCCACGATCCGCGTCATCACGTTATTCTGCAACAACAGGCCCAATGCCCGCGAAATATCACGACCCTTGATCTGAAGCACCACGCCGGGATACTCGGCAAATAATGCTGCCGCCCGGTCTGCTCCGGAAAGTTCCTCCAGCACATCCTCCCGCAAACGGATCCCTCCCCGTACATTGGAAAAACACATTTCCAGCAAACAGGTGAGCAATCCGCCGGCAGACACATCGTGCCCGGCCAGAACCATATCCTGCGCAATCAGTTCCTGCACCGTTTCAAACGCTCTTTTAAAAGCCCCGGCATCTTCCACATCGGGACAACAGGTGCCGATTTTCCCCAGGCACTGCGCCAGGGCAGATCCTCCCAGAGAAGAAAAGCCCTCCTTCCTTCCCGAAAAATCAATATGGATCAATGCCGAGTCAGACGCGTCTGCCCGGATCACCGGCTGTACCTTGCGCGGCACATCGGCTACCGGTGCAACAGTAGATATGATCACCGTTCCCGGAGAAAGCACCTTTGTGCCATCGGGATACTTTTGCGTCATGGAAAGGGAATCTTTCCCCGTGGGAATGTTGATCCCCAGTTCGCAGGCCAGATCTCCCGCTGCCTTTACGGCCCGGTTCCGGCAGGGCCACATCCAGTTGGCACTCAGCGAAACACTCGGCAAACCTCCGTCCAGTACCACAAATACCAGGTTGGTCAACGACTCGGCAATGGAAAGACGGCTGCCGGCCGCGGGATCTATCAGACCCGGAACCGGCGCATGTCCCAGGGAAGTGGCTATCCCGGAAAAACCTTTTTGCGAAGGGACGTAGCCAATGGCTGTAAGGCCGTAATCGTTCAGGGGCAATTGCAATTCCCCGGCACACTGCTGATTGGCTATCCAGCCCGTTACGGAACGGTCCACTTTGTTGGTCAGCCAGTCTTTGCAGGCAACCGATTCCAGCTGCATGACCCGCTGTGCGTAATCTGTCAGGGAATCATTGTCCTGTAAACATTCAAGAGGCTCAAAAACAGGATCTTCCGTCACGTCTTCCATCACGGTATGCGGAACCGATCCAAACATATCCTCCAGATCCAGGTCAATGGGTTTTTCCCCGGTCTGTGAATTTTCAAAAACAAAACGGCCGTCACCCGTGATCTCCCCTATCACATACATGGGGGCCCGTTCCCTTTCGGCAGCCTGCTGCAACAGGGGAACAGCTTCCGGAGTCATTACCAGTCCCATGCGTTCCTGGGATTCGTTGCCTATGATTTCCTTGGCACTCAGGGACGGATCTCCCAGGGGAAGCTTGTCAATATCCACTTTCCCGCCGGCATCATCCACCAGTTCCGACAGGCAATTCAAATGACCGCCTGCCCCGTGGTCGTGTATGGATTTGATGGGATTTGAAGTACTTTCTGCCAACGCACGGATGGCGTTGTAAACGCGCTTTTGCATTTCCGGGTTGGCACGTTGTACGGCATTCAATTCTATGGCGTTTCCAAATTCGCCCGTAGCTACGGAAGAAACGGCTCCCCCTCCCATTCCAATGCGGTAATTGTCCCCTCCCAGGAGCACCATTTTGTCTCCTTGCTGCGGTTTTTCCTTCAAGGCATCGTCCTTGCGGGCAAATCCCACGCCTCCGGCCAGCATGATGACTTTGTCGTAACCAAAACGCCGGGCGTCCTCAATGTGTTCAAAACAAAGCAACGATCCGCAAATGAGGGGTTGTCCGAATTTGTTCCCGAAATCGCTTGCCCCGTCGGAAGCCTTGGTCAGGATGTCTTCCGGCGTATGGTACATCCAGGGGCGGCCTTCTGTTCTTTCCAATCCTCCTTTCAACCGTGGATAAGAAGTCATGTAAACGGCTGTCCCGGCTATAGGAAAAGAGGCTTTCCCCCCGGCTATGCGGTCCCGGATCTCTCCCCCGCTCCCGGTGGCCGCCCCGTTGAAGGGTTCCACGGTTGTCGGAAAATTATGCGTTTCTGCTTTCAGGCTTATAACCGTGTCGTTCTTTTGGGTATGAAAAAATCCGGGTTTATGCGGGAACTGCGGAACAAAAAACACATGATCGCGAGGCCCTTCAATAAAAGCGCAATTGTCTTTATATGCGGAAACTATCCGGTTGGGATTCGTCCGGGAAGTATTCCGGATCATATCAAAGAGCGTGAAGGGTTGCTTTTCCCCGTTAAGAATAAATGTCCCGTTAAAAATCTTGTGCCGGCAATGCTCGGAATTCACCTGTGAAAAACCAAAGATTTCCGAGTCTGTCAGGGGCCTGTTCAGTTTTTTGGACAAATTCTCCAGGTAGGCAACCTCTTCCGGATTAAGAGCCAGTCCTTCCGAAAGGTTATAAGCATTTATATCCGTGACATGCCTTATGGGTTCGGGAACCCTGCCGGTTTGAAAAATCCGTTCGTCCAGACCGGAATACATTTCCTGCAACATGGGATCGTATACACTGTCCTTTTGGGCCGGAAAAAATGCTTCCATCCTGACAATGCCGTGAATATTCATGTTTTCACAAATCTCTACGGCTACTGTACTCCACGGGGTGACCATTTCACGGCGCGGCCCCGTGAACCACCCTTTAAGGAACGCGTCCGAAGGATCTGCTTTTTTCGCATTGTCAAACAGCCACGACAATGCTTCTGACTGATCCTCAGTCAAAGCGTTTTCTGTCTGAAGTGCCAGCACCCGGGTGTTGTCATTCAGGAAAAATTGTATCATAAAAAGAGTTTCTTATTTGCCAAGCAAACGAACGAACAAATAAATTTTAGCAGCTTTGTTGAGTGTATCCACGGCATCAAATACTTCCAGGATATTGGTTCCCGTTCCCAAAACACCGTGGCGCTCCCACAACATGAAACGGAAGTTCTTCAGGTCTTTGATACTTGCACGGGCCAGTTCCATGGATCCGGGCATTTCGTAAGGCACCCAGGCCAGGCCGCGGGGTACACACATTTTAACCTCGGAATGCATTTCATACAAGGTTTCCGTGATCGCTTTGGTGCTCTGCAATTCCTTAATGTGAGAAAGGGCTATCAACTCGGTGGGATGGGTGTGGAAAACAACCCGCCTGCCGGCCGAAACCGGGCTTCCCTGCTGGATGGCTTCCTGTGCAAACATCTGGTGCATAAGCAAGTGGGAAGGCAATTCAATGGTAGGCGGCAAATCTTTGTCTGCCAGGATGTCAATGCTCTTCCCTTCTGTCGCTACACGTGTTATGATCCCCTGATCCATAGGATTGCGTGCAATGTCCCTCATCCGGGATCCTGCGCTGGTAACGTAATAATACTGACCGGCCAGTTCGGGTACCGTATGATATAAAGGA
>DAOSXZ010000119.1:0-3548 GCA_035380845.1 Bacteroidales bacterium
TTATCTTTATGGCATGAAAACCAAACAATTGCTGATACCTTCAGGCGCAGCCATTGGTCTGACGCTTGTGCCTATGTTGATATTATCCTGCAAACAGGATGAGCAAAACGACAACAAGCCGGTGAACATTCTTTTTATCATGAGTGATGATCATTCCTATCAGACCATCAGTGCATACGGTCACGGGCTTAACAGTACTCCCAATATTGACAGGATCGCCCGGGAAGGTGTCCTTTTTACAAACAGTTATGTAGCCAATTCTCTTAGCGGACCTTCACGTGCCTGCCTGTTAACCGGTAAGCACAGCATTGCCAATGGTTTTACGGACAACGGGACCATTTTTGACGGCAATCAGGTGACCTTTCCAAAATTATTGCAGAAAGCGGGTTACCAGACGGCTATTATTGGCAAATGGCATCTGGGATCGGAACCACAGGGTTTTGATTACTGGAATATTCTTATAGGACAGGGGCAGTATTATGCCCCAAGGTTTATTGACAACGGGGACACCACTGTCATACAGGGTTATGCCACACAGGTCACGGCCGACCTGACCATTAAATGGCTGGAAGAAATCCGGGACAAAGAAAAACCTTTCATGCTGATGATGCACAACAAGGCCCCGCACCGGCCATGGCAGCCGGATATTCAGGATCTGGGAGCTTATGATGATACGGTATTTCCCCTCCCCTCAAATTTCTATGATGATTACCAGGGAAGGAAAGCGGCTGAGTTACAGGAAATGACCATTGCTGCAGATATGACTGTGGACAGGGATCTTAAAATGGGATTTGACAGGACCGCACGTATGAGTGAATCTGACCGTGAAGCATGGAATAATTATTATGATGGTATTCAAGAGGGTTTTAATGCCTTACAGTTATCGGGGAATGAATTGACAGAATGGAAATACCAGCGGTATATGCGTGATTATCTGGGTTGTATCAATTCTGTGGACCGTAATGTGGGCCGTGTTCTGGACTGGCTGGAAGCAAACGGTTTGCTTGAAAACACCATAGTGATTTATACTTCGGACCAGGGATTCTACATGGGTGAACACGGATGGTTTGATAAACGATTTATGTACGAAGAGTCGTTCCGTACACCTCTTTTGATACGCATGCCGCAGGGACTTCGCGGAACCTGTGATCAATTGGTGCAAAACATCGATCTGGCGCCCACATTCCTTGATATAGCCCATGTCCCGATACCTGAAGAAATACATGGTATTTCCATGCTGCCTCTATTACAGGGTAAACAAACCGGAAAATTCAGGAATGCCCTGTATTACCACTATCATGAGTTCCCGGCCGAACATATGGTCAGGAAACATTACGGGATACGTGACCGGCGTTACAAGCTGATCCGGTTTTACGATGACGGAACAGAGGCCGGCAACCGTAGAGGGATCAAAGACTATGAAAAAGCAAAGATCCGCCTGGATGAATGGGAATTGTACGATCTAAAGACAGATCCGGCGGAAATGAATAATATCTACGGTAAACCGGGAACAAGATTAATATCCCGAATATTGAAAAGCAAACTTGAAAAACTGCGTCGGCAGTATGGGGAACAGTAGCCGGGGATCCATTCCTTATAAATATGCGCAGGAATCACTGGGACAAAGGATTGTCGGAGTGATGATCAAACCTGTAGGATCATTGTGCAACCTTGATTGTGCGTATTGCTATTACCTGGACAAAGAAAAACTTTATTCAGGGCAAACGGCCCGGATGGATATACAGTTACTGGAGAAATTCACCCAACAGTATATTGAAGCTAACCTGCAGGCAGATGAAATATCTTTTTGCTGGCATGGAGGAGAACCCTTGCTGGCCGGTTTGGATTTTTTCAAAAAGGCCGTTTCTTTTCAAAAGAAATATAATCCGGGTAAACAGATAAGCAATTCCCTGCAGACCAACGGAACGTTGATTAACCGTGAATGGGTGGATTTCTTTCTGGAAAACAATTTCCTGGTGGGTGTTTCCATTGACGGTCCACAAGCTATCCACGACACATACAGGCGGAACAAACGCGGTCAGGGCACGTACAAAGAAGTCCTGAAGGGTATTGAAATGATGTACAAAGACAAAGTACAATACAATACCCTGACAACCGTAAACCACGTAAACCAGGAATACGGCAAAGAAATTTACCTTTTCTTAAAATCCATTGGCAGTTATCACATGCAGTTCTTGCCTGTTCTGGAGTATATAAAATCGGGCATTGTTCCGCCCGGTACGCCCGGATCACATGTGGCCCCATGGTCTGTTTCCTCCCAAAAATACGGAAAGTTCTTGTGTGACATATTTGATCTTTGGAGTAACGGGGATGTCGGGATCCGGTTCATCCCTTTTTTTGAATCGGTTCTGGCGAATTATCTGGGGATACCGCCCGGTATCTGTGCCTGGTGTGAGACGTGTGGCAATAATGTTGCCCTGGAATGGAACGGGGACGTTTATCTGTGCGACCATTTTGTATATCCTGAATATAAGATAGGTAATATTGCCCATATGCCTTTTTCGCAAATGGCCTGTTCCAATAAACTGTTCCGTTTTGGGATGGAAAAAAGAAACGGGTTACCCGATCTCTGTTTTCATTGTCCTTATTACAGACTGTGTTACGGAGAATGTCCAAAGCACAGGTTTTTAACTGCTCCAGACGGCCAACCGGGTCTGAATGCGTTGTGTGAAGGATACAAACAATTTTTTGCCTATACCGAAGACTGGTTTGTTAAAATGGCAAAAAGCATGGAAAAGAACGGGTTACAGTAGTAACCGTTCTTCAGGGGTATACAGCATTTGCTCCAGAAGCGGCTGAAGGGCATCCCGGAAAATGTACACAACAAGAATTACCAAAAGGATAACAGCGAACAAAGTCAGCAATACCCAGGGCCATTTTTTTTCTTTTTTTACAGAGACGGGTGCCTTAGTTGTCTCCTGAACAGGGGGTTGAACCTGAACCTCGGGCGGCGGGGGTGTTTTTGAAAGCTCACAATTTACTTTGGAGGGAACAGGCAGCGGACTTAAGGAAAGAGGTACCAATCCGAAGCCGTTGGGATTTACAGGAGCATTTTTGTCCATTACAAAGAAAACATCACCTTCTTTTGTTCTTCTGAGTTTCCCGAATCCTTCCAGGGTGACTGATTTTTCTTTGGATAGCTTTTTTGAGAGTTCTGCCAGCATTTCCTTTAGCTCATCATTAGAACCGATTGCTTTTTCCAGCAGTTGGTCGTTCCAGGTCTCACTTTCTTTAAAAGAGATACGTTTGCCGGGAGGCATAAGTACGTGTGAATCACGGGTAAGTGTTGCAGGTGTCTCTTCAGCCATGAAGCTGCCCATATTACCCAGTGATACCCGGTTATGTGTGCGTAACAATTCTATGCAATGTGAAGCGAGAAGGGATGTGTCCATATAAAACACAAATTTATATTTTTTTTATGAAAGATTTTGCTGGTTCAGGAAAATCCGTTTATATTTGCACTCCCATTTGGGAAAAATTCCTCATTAGCTCAGTTGGTTAGAGCACCTGACTGTTAATCAGGGGGT
>DAOSXZ010000120.1:0-3431 GCA_035380845.1 Bacteroidales bacterium
CAAGTACAATGCCGGATACGACATCATAGGACTTTCCTATTACGAACAATGGCATGGTACTTACGAAGACCTGCAGGCCAATCTCTTTGATCTGGCAACAAGGTATCAAAAACCCATCTGCGTTTGTGAATACGGGGCCAACCCCAAAAACATCAAACGCATCAACGACATCGTACGCTCCATCCCCGGCGGACTCGGATACGGGACCATGGCCTGGGAGCCCGCCTGGACTCTTTTCCCCCAAGGAAAAGCCTCGGCAGAAATCCTGGGCATTTACAGGGACCTTGCCGAGTCTTACGCGCACAACCTCCCGCAACCTCTTCCCCCGGTTACCCGGGAGATGGCCTTTGACCTACCGGTCGTGGGAGCCGACATTTCATGGGTACAGCAACAGGAAGACCGGGGCACGGTATTCTCGGACAATGGAATCCAAAAAGACGTTCTTGAGATTCTCAAAGACAACGGATTTAACTGGATACGTCTGCGTTTGTTCACAGACCCCACCGCCAAAGACGGGTACTCACCGGAAGGTTACTGTGGACTGGAAAAAACATTGGAAATGGCCAAACGCATTAAAAATGCAGGTCTTAAACTGTTGTTGAATTTTCATTACAGCGACAACTGGGCCGACCCCGGAAAACAATACACCCCGGCTGCCTGGAAAGAATATTACGGATCCGGACTGGAAGGTCAGGTCTATCGTTATTCAAACGAAGTGATCAAACGTTTTATGGAAGAAGGCGTCTGCCCGGATATGGTACAGGTGGGGAACGAAATCAACCACGGGATGTTATGGCCCCAGGGTAAAATTGAAGATTCCTATATGTCCTTTGGCGTATTGCTGCGTTGCGCCTCGGCCGGTGTCCGTGCTGCAAACCCGGACATACCGGTAATGATTCACATAGCCTGTGGCGGACAAAATGAAGAATCGGTATATTTCTTTGACAAGATCCTCAGCCGTGATGTTGTATTTGATGTCATAGGACAATCCTATTACCCGCAATGGCACGGAACGCCGGATGACCTGCAGCACAACCTGAATGATCTGGCAGCCCGTTACAACAAACCGGTCATTGTGGTTGAGTACCAGGAACACCGTCTGGAAGTCAACAATATAGTGCGTGATATTCCCCAAAAGATGGGATTAGGAACTTTCATCTGGGAAGCCACCTCACCGCGTTGGGGCGGGTTGTTTGACCAAAGCGGAGCTGCAAATGAGAATATGAAAATCTATCCGGAATTCCTGGAAGATTACGGGACCAATTGATCTTCCAGACCAAATAATTCTTCCCAGTTCTGTTCCTGTTTGCGGAGTATTTCGCCCAGTCTGACAGAGGCTGTTGTTATCTCTTCCAGAGGCTTTCCCGGGTCGGACAAGGTTTTTTCAAGGGCTGTCTTTTCGCGGTCCAATTCCTGGATACTTTCCTCCAGTGCTTCCATGCGCTTTTTCTGCCGGTAAGTCAGTTTCTTTGGAGCAGGAACCTCATCGCTTGCAGGTTCTTTGTTACCCGGTTTTGCTTTCCGGATAACTTCTTTCCCGGGAGTAGCGGCGGCTTCCTTTTTCACCAACTTGTAATACTCACTGCTTTTGCCCGGATAATCCCGAATAACGCCGTCTCCTTCAAAAACAAACAGATGATCTGCCAGTTTGTCCAAAAAATACCTGTCGTGGGACACAATCAGCAAACACCCCTTGAAATGCTCCAGGTATTCTTCCAGCACGTTCAACGTGAGAATGTCCAGGTCATTGGTAGGTTCGTCCAGGATCAGGAAGTTCGGGTTTTTCATAAGAATGGTAAGCAGGTACAAACGCCTTTTTTCGCCCCCGCTTAATTTTTCGATCTTGATCTGGTGTGAGGAAGGCGGAAAAAGAAAACGATTCAAAAAGGTATTCAGGGGTACGCGGGTCCCGTCGGCCATAAGCACCGTCTCGGCAATATTATGCACCACGTCAAAAATTGTTTCCTGCGGATCAAAGGCAATTCCCTCCTGGCGGTAAAAGCCGAATCGGACGGTTTCACCGGTTTGAAGCGTGCCGGACACAGGAGTCAGCTGGCCCGTTATCAGTTTCAGAAAAGTACTCTTGCCAGCACCGTTCTCTCCAATAATCCCGATCTTCTCGTACCGTGCAAAATTGTACGTAAAATCCTTCACGATCCATTTTTCGCCGTAACGGAAAGAGAGCGCCTTGCTGTGTATGATCTTTCCACCCAAACGGGCAACACCCGGATCAATGGTCATTTTCCGGGTATCCGGCCGTACTTCCGCTTTGTTTTTCAGTTGCTTGAAGCTGTCAATCCGGGACTTTGACTTGCCTGTCCTGGCACAGGGAGTGCTCCGTATCCATTCCAGTTCCCTTCTGTACAGATTCCGGGCCTTGTCAGTTTCAGCCGCCGTATTGGCCAGGCGCTCCTCCCTTTTTTCCAGAAAATAGCTGTAATTGCCCTTGTATGTATACAAACAGCCGTTGTCCAATTCAAAAATGTTATCACATACCCGGTCCAGGAAATACCTGTCGTGCGTGACCATCAGGATGGTTTTTGAAGACGTGGCCAGGTATTCTTCCAGGTATTCAATAATCTCTACATCCAGGTGGTTGGTAGGCTCATCCAGGATCAAAAAATCAGCTTCCTGTACCAGCAATCCTGCCAGTGCGGTTTTCTTTCGCTCACCGCCGGATAATGAATCTATCTTTTTGTCCGGAAACGTCAGGCCCATGCGGGTCAAAACCCGGGAGACCTTATTGTCGTAATTCCATCCGTCCAGACGATCCATATCGTTAATGGCTTTTTCCAACTTCTTCTTATCGTTGCCGGCAGCTGCATTGTTGTAAGCTTTAACAGCATGCCAGATCCTTTGGTTGGCCATCTGTACCTGCTCCATAACAGTCAAAAGGGGATCCAATACCGGATCCTGTTGCAGGTAGCCCACACGAACATCTTTTAGAAATTTTATACTTCCCAGCCCTTCCGGGGATTCCCCGCCCGACAGTACGTGTAACAAAGAAGATTTCCCGCTTCCGTTGGAAGCCACCAGAGCCACTTTATCTCCCTGGTTGATGTGGAATGAGATATCCCGGAAAAGTACTTTGTCTCCGTATGTTTTTGTAAGATTATCTGCCTGTAGAAATGCCGCCATAAAAATTGGATAAGCAGCAAATGTAAAAATTATTATCTTTATACGATTATCATTCCATAAGTCATGAAAAGTATTGCCAATCTTCGCTACGGTATCATAAGAAGCCTGCTGGGCATCATTCTGGGATTGTTCCTGCTTATCAATCCGGAAGGCAGCATGGTAACCCTGGTCAGGATAATGGCTGCCATTATGCTCACAGGAGGGCTCTTTTCACTGTATTTTGCCTGGAAAAACGAGTCAAAAGACAAAGGATTGCAACGCATGCTTTTTTTGTCATCTGCCGTTTTTTTGAT
>DAOSXZ010000121.1:0-3389 GCA_035380845.1 Bacteroidales bacterium
GGTAAAACGCTTTGTGAACCGGGCATCTGGGAAATGATATCGGCCAGGATCATCATGCCGGCTCCCAGGATGGCAGAAGCAGGGATCAACACACGATGATTGGCGTTACGGAAAAGCATGCGTGCCAAGTGGGGAACGGCTATGCCAATAAAGCCGATAGGACCGCAAAAAGCGGTCACACTGCCGGCCAGCAGTGTGGTAGCCAGAAAAATGCGATTTCTGACAAGTGATACATTAATTCCCAGACTTTTTGCGTATTGTTCACCCATCAACAATACGTTCAGGTCTTTGATATTCATAAAAGAAATACCCAATCCCGTCAGACAAAGCAGCGTCATAATCGCCAGACTGTTTCCCGTCACATTTCCAAAGCTTCCCATGGTCCACAGAACGTATGTTTTGAGAGCCGTAGCTTCCGAGAAATATTGGATCAGTCCTATCAGGGCAGATCCGGCAGATCCTATCATGATCCCCAGGATCAACAAAGTCATATTGCTTTTCAGTCTTTTTGAAGCTGCCATAATGATTAGCATGACCGCCAGGGCTCCCATCCACGCGAAAGCCGCAGTGCCCAGGTTGGTAAGCCAGGAAGGAGCACTTCCAAGGCCAAGCCAGGAAGATCCCATAACAAATAAAGCTACACCAAGTCCTGCTCCCGAGCTGATTCCCAGAACATACGGGTCTGCCAAAGGGTTCCGGAACAAGGTCTGCATTTGTGCCCCGCATACAGCAAGTGACATTCCTGCCAAAAGCGCTGTGATCATTTTTGGTATCCTGAAATTCCAGATAATTTTATAAACATAATCTGAAACATCATTGCCAATCAATGCGTTTATAATATCCGGGAAAGACAAGTTTACCGATCCCAGAAACAGATCGCCGGCCATGAGCAGAATCAAGACAATGGGGATCCATAGCTTTTTCATCAACGCAAAGATAAACGAAAAACGGTTGGAACTAAAAAACAGTTATCTTTGCGCGGTTCTTATCCAAATACATTCAATTTTGAAACGATTTCTTTTATTCATTTTCTCTTTGTCGGTATGTTTCTTATCATTTGCCCAGGGGGCGGATCGTGAAATGCCGACAGCACTTGATACGTTAGCCACAGAAGATAAATTCACCCGGATTATATTGTTGGAAGATTTTACCTGGAAATACCTGGACCTGGGAAAACCGGTCTTTGATGAACTGGAAATGTATACCGGGTGGGATTCCTCTTCCATTCATGCATTCAAGGACCTTGAACTGGAAGATATGCCGGAAGAGATCACTATTGTTCTGTCCGATTCCCTGCAAGGTTTCTGTTGCCCTTTTACAGAGAAAATCCGGTCACGGTATTCATTCAGAAGAACCCGTCCACACAGGGGTACGGATATCGCTTTGGATACCGGCGATTCCGTCCGGGTTGCCTTTAACGGCGTAATTCGGGTAATGGAAAAGTCCAGAAATACGGGCGGATACGGTAACCTTTTGGTTGTCAGGCATCCCGGCGGTCTGGAAACGTATTACGGGCATTTGTCAAAATTTCTTGTCAAACCGGGAGAAATCGTTAAAGCGGGTGAGGTAATTGGTTTGGGCGGAAGCACAGGCAGAAGTACAGGAGCCCATCTTCATTTTGAAACCCGTTATAAGGGCAAAGCCTTTGATCCGGAACGGATTATAGATTTTGAGAAGGGATTACTGAGGGACTCCGTGTTTGTACTCAAAAAACATTATTTCAGTATATATTCTCATTATGGCCAAACCGATGAAGAATCCCTGGCAGCTTCACAAAGAATCGTTCATACCATAAGATCCGGAGATACTTTAGGGGCATTGGCCATGAAATACGGTACCACTGTACGGCAGATCTGCGCGTGGAACAACATATCGTCCAAGACTGTCCTGCGTATTGGAAGAAGGTTGATCGTCAGGTAAGACGGGATTTAGTGTGGCGTAATAAAATAATGGTATACAGCTTTTTGCAACCATTCTGAAGCCTGTTCCAATGAGGCTCCTGGGGGCGTTACGGAAATGCATTTGTCAAAGACGTTGTGCAATAACGTATCTGATCCCGGCGTGATACTGCCACAAAAGGACAGGATTTTTTTATGGTATTTTTTTGCCAGACGGGCCACCCCGGCAGGTGCTTTTCCCATTAGGGTCTGGGCATCCATCTTTCCCTCGCCTGTAATTACCAGGTCTGCACTTCTGATTTCATTTTCCAGTCCAATGGCATCCATGATCATGCCGGCTCCCGATTCCAGCTGCCCGTTCAGAAATTGCAGGAAAGCATACCCCAGACCTCCTGCTGCACCGGCACCCGGGATATCTTTCTTTTCAGACGACCCAGGGACATTGGGGTATTTTTGAGCAGCCACCCGGGAAAAATGACACAATCCGTTGTCCAGAACAAGAACATCTTCAGGCGAGGCTCCTTTTTGCGGTCCATATACATAAGCGGCTCCTTGCGGACCACATAGCGGGTTGGTCACATCACAGGCTATACGGAAGGTACATTGATCCAGTAGAGGATGTTTGCTCATATCATTAATGAAAGCGATGTATTCCAGATCTTTACCGCATATACCTGTTTCCCGGCCCTGAGAATCCAGAAATTCAAAACCCAAAGCGGCAAGCATGCCTATACCGGCATCGTTTGTTGCACTGCCGCCGATCCCTATCAAAAAAGTACGGCACCCTTTTGACAATGCGTGCAGGATCAATTCTCCCACTCCGTATGTGGTTGTATATAAGGGATTTCTTTCTTTTTCCGAAACCAGCCACAATCCCGCTGCCGCAGCCATTTCTATAACAGCAGTCTGCGAATTTTCCGGTCCGGGAATGATACCGTATATGGCTTCCACCTGGGCTGTGAGAGGGCCCCTCACTTTTACTGTCCTGTAAACGCCGCCCATACCCTGGATTAAAGCAGTAACGGTTCCTTCGCCCCCGTCGGCCAGGGGAAGTACTCTTATTTGGGGGAGGTCACGAGACTGATACCTGTAGGCTTTTTCAATGCCTCTTTGTACGGCATGTCCCGCCTCCCAGGAGGTCAGGCTCCCTTTAAAGGAATCCATGGCAATAACGACCTTCACGTCAAACGGTATTCAACTATACATTGTATTACCTCGGTCACTGCATAAATCAGGAAAAATACACCTGCAAAAATGGTAAGTGTAACAGCGGTGTTGAAGGGATTCAACAGGATCACAACAGCCAGAATGATCACCAATACAGGGTTCAGGTAAATGAACCAGGGCAGGCGGGCCTCATTGCTTTTTCTGAAATGAAAAATATGAGCCAGTTGTAAAATGCCCGAGAGCAACAGAATCAAACCGGCAATGAACATGGTCAGTCCTGTAAAAAAGCGGGGAAAGATCAGCAACAATATGGCAAAGATCAAA
>DAOSXZ010000122.1:0-3231 GCA_035380845.1 Bacteroidales bacterium
GCCGTCAAGCATCCCGTTAAAGAATATGATGACGACAAAGGCGATGGAAAGCACCGACACGTTGAGCCAGGTTCTCTTTCCGTTGCCCATAAGGTTTTTGAATGCTAATTTAAGCGATAACATAATGGCTGTTTTTTAAGAATCCTGTGGGTATTCTTCCCTGTCAACCGCCCCGTCTTTCAGGTATATGATCCGGTCCAGGTATTGCATTACCTTTTCATCGTGTGTGGAAAACAAAAAAGTGGTTCCCAGTTCCCGGTTCAACTTTTTCATGGTTTGTACAATGTGATGAGAATTGGCCGAGTCCAGGTTGGCGGACGGCTCATCGGCCAGTACAAGCGCCGGCTTTTTTACCATAGCCCGGGCAATGGCCACCCGCTGGCATTCCCCGCCCGATAACGTAGACGGCCTGGCATGGGCCCGATCGGCAAGGCCCACCCATTCCAGGGCTTCCATTACCTTTTGTTTCCTTTCCGCCGTATTGATCTTTTGCAGCAGCAAAGCAAATTCCACATTCTCATAAACCGAGTAAACAGGCAACAGGTTGTAAGTCTGAAATATGAAACCTATACCTTCATTACGCAATAAAGCCGCCTGTTTTTGGGAAAGATCACTGATCCTTTTTCCCAGAACGGTAGCCGCACCTTCGGTAGGAGTATCCAGAGACCCTATTATATTCAGCAGGGTGGTCTTTCCCGACCCGCTGGGACCCACAATCCCTGCAAATTCTCCTTTTCCAAAGATAAGGTTGATGTCACGAAGAGCGGTAAACAGGCCTTTCCCGGCAGGGAACCTTTTAGTTACCCCCTCAAGTGTTACAATGGCATTGTTTTTCATATATTTTCAATTGATTGTTTTATCTGATTTCTGTCTGGTCAAATGATTGATTACAAGCATGATTCGAACCCCCTTTCCCGGCAGACGGCTGGTTGTCCCCCCCATGTCGGGAAGCAGGGAAACATCCGGATTGGCAAACGCCATCACATACAGGTCCCCGAATGCCAGGGTGTGTTTCCATTGCAGGAAATTGTACATGCCTTTTCCTTTCCAATCGTAATAAAAGATGTACGCCAGATGATCCCACAGGCTAATGGGATAATCCATCCACAAAGCAGTCAGGTGACGGCCCCCGCTCAGTTCAAACGCTTTTTCGCCGGAGGCCATGAACATATGCTCGGCTGTCAGGTGCAACCCGTTTCCCAGCCCGAAGGTGTAATCGGCACCGGCCATGAAAAGTTCCTGGTTGGCAAGGGCCCCTGCCGCCCCCCTTTTGTTGATCCAGGTGGCCTCGGCCCAAAATCCTATCACATAATCAAAGCGCAGATCCACGCCGTACCGGTTCTCGTACAGACCTTGCATTGCCGTTTTTCTGCGGTGGTACGTGACCGCTGCAGACCCGCTCCCCGCGGGGACTTGCAGACGCGCCCCAAACTCGGGCACATGTTCATCCGACAAGCCAATATCCCATGGACGTTGGCCGTCGTTGCCCAACAGACCCCACACCCAGATGTTGATGTTATTGTCAAAATAATACCGTCCCAGGGCACCCCAGACTCCTTCCGTTAGCTGCAAAGGATCCCTGGGGTCCATGGTATCGAACCACATCAGGGGCCGTAGCATCAACGCGGATCCGAAATTGATCTTTTGCAAACCTACCCGCAACTCGGAACGGGGACCTGCCATTTTCACCCATCCCCTGTACAGGCGGCTTTCCGTCTCCAAAAAAGATGTGCCCGGCTCCCAAAGGTAATGGGCATAGAGATTCCCCGCCATTTCTGCTTCAAACCGGAGTGCCCGGGGGCCCGTTGTGCGGCCTATCTGAAAATTGATCTGCGGTATGTAACGCATTCCGGGAGCCACAGATTCCCATCCCGCAGTGGTCCATCCGCTCCATTGCCCCCTTAAGGTAATCTCTGCCGGAATGGTATCCCGGCGTATCTGCGAAAATGCATGACTACCCGGCAAGAAGGCCAACAGGGCAAAAATCCATATGACAGCATAAGTTTTCACTATTAGGATGGTTTTGTGCCGGTACCAATACCGCATGTTATAATACGCGTAATATCTCCTATCATTTCATTGACATTCGGATAGAGGGCAGACAACCGCTTGTCTGTCAGTAAGTCTATCATTTTCATGCTCATGGCAAGGAGCATTTCCGGTTTGAAATCCTTGCGAAAAAACCCTTTTTCCTGCGCTTCCCGGAATGTTTCCATGATCAGGGTTCCGGTCTTGCCCGTAAGCTGCATCATGTACTGCTGCAATTCAGAGCCTTCCCGGCTGTATATGTCTTCAATGAATTCCCGGCTGATATCCGCAGTGCCTTCCATTTTCATGAGAATCATCCGGTGCATTTTTTCCTCTGCCGGGATCCCTGCGTTCATGATACTTCTAAACCGGTCCATCCCCTCGGCAGCCGCAATGTCCAGTATACGTTTGGCTAAAGATGTTTTGTTTTCAAAATACCTGTAAAAAGTCATTTTGCTTACACCTGCGTTTTGGCAGATCTCCTCAACACTCACTTTTGTATAGCCGAACTTCCAGAACAGGGTGCGTCCGGCATCTGTAAGTCTGGTTTCCGTTTTTTTTCCGGCTTGCTTCTTCATTGGTGTTACTTTTTATTATGCATGTTACGTTTTTCGTAATTATAGACAAATATAGTAACTTTTTTTAATTTTGCAAAAAATATTGTTCCTTTATACTTCCTTTCCAGGCCGCAGTCTGTATTTTTATGAAGAAATTGAGATTTGTCATTCCCGATCCCTTGTTCCTGGCGCTGGGTCTGACCGGGATTACGCTCATCCTGGCTTACTTTTTCGGAACAGCCGTTCGCCCAGGATTGCCGGGTATTGCCGATGTGCTGGTATACTGGACAGAAGGGTTCTGGGAATTGCTCGCTTTTTCCATGCAAATGGTCCTTATCCTTTTGCTGGGATACATGCTCGCTCTTTCGCCGCTCCTGGACCGCCTCTCTTCCCGGTTAAGTTCCCTCAGCCGGCACCCGGTGCGCGGCACGGTAATCCTGACGGTAATCGCCATCGTGCTGGGATGGCTCAACTGGGGGCTTGCCCTGGTCTTCGGAGCGATCCTGGTGAAAAAAATTGCAGAGCAGGCCGCACGCTCCAAACAGGCCATCAATTACGCGCTCCTGGGAGCCTCGGCGTATATCTGCATGATGGTCTGGCACGGCGGTTTGTCGGGTTCCGCCCCCCTTTCCGTTGCCGATGCCGG
>DAOSXZ010000123.1:0-3226 GCA_035380845.1 Bacteroidales bacterium
TGCATGGGGTGCAAGGGGTCGAATGTTCGAGTCATTTCGCCCCGACTTTTTTTTCCAACCGTCTTTCCCAAACCCAAAACAAAGACACCATCCACCGCGAAAACAGCATCCAGGGGAGAAGGCCTCCTATAGCCGTGAATAAAAGCAGATCTTCCAGGTTGCTGTGAGAGACGCTTATATGATGGTTCAGCAAATCTACATCTTTTTCGGAAATCTTGCCCGCTTCCACTTCGTCTATCATCACGGCCGCCCCGTATGCAAGTCCCAGCGTATTGGCCACGATCCATAAAAAGGCCGTTTTGGGCGGCAGACCAAAGAACACCATTACAGGTCTCAATAGTTTTGCAATATAGCGTATTACCCCAAACTCGGCAAGCAATCGTTGCACGACGGTCAGCGAATAAACCAACAATACCATTGGTATGGCAATCTTCAAGGTGTCCAGGGCCCAGGTTCCCATCATGGGCCAAAATTCCTGTGTTTGTGTTTCTACCGCCTCTGCCACGGTCAGTAAACTTTCCCCGGGCATGATCTTATGCAAAAACCATCCCAAAAACAACGAAGATGAAGTTCTGACCAGGATCATGCGTATGGCAGAAGTACCCGTTTTTTTCTGTACGGCCGTTTCCATGGGAATATTATGAGCACACAGTACCATGACGGCAAGGATGGTTATGGATCTGACATCCATATTGAGTGTTGTAATGACAGCAATGGCAGAATAGCAATTCACAAAAAAACCTGAAACATAAGCCAGCGCAGCCTCTCCGGGCAATCCAAATTGTGAGAAAAAGGGTGTCAGGTGCATGGATATCCATGATATCACCCCCAGGTATTTCAAAACGGTAATGATAAATGTAACCAGGAACATGATCTTTACCAGCCACCAGGAAGTTTTTAAGGCGCCCGGCGTAACGGCTCTGACAGATTGTATGATTCTCCGGTGGGTTGACTCCATCAATTTGAATTTGAGGCGCAAATATACTATATTTTTATAGCTTTGCGATGCATAAACAACTCTGTAATGAAGAAACTAATTTTTGGGATTTTTCTATGGACAGCCGTTTTAACGATGGCTTCGTGTACATCGGACCAAACGACATCTATTGCCCGTTCTTATTTTTATTCACTGGAATCAGTCCTGGAACAGGATGCCGGGAATCTTTGGGGTATATCATTGTACGCTCCTACTTTTTTTGTAGATCCCGAAACCAGGATCATTTATGCAAACAGGAGCGACAACGAAGGATTGCTGGCAGAATCCGGAGGTATCTGGAGCGGCACATTCCCGGAAGATATGAATCCCGCCAATTCAACGGCACAATTGGGAGGTATGAAATGGACCATGGCATTATGGCCGCTTTCTGAAAATGATCTGGACCGTAATGTTCTGTTGGTTCACGAAACATTTCATTATAGGCAGCCTGAATTGGGACTCAATCCCGAGCCCGGGCTTTGTACGCACATGGATACCACATCATCCCGGATATGGCTTAAGATGGAATGGAATGCACTGGATGCAGCCATCCGGGAAGAAGACCCGGGAAAAGCTGCAGAAGATGTCCTGCTGGCTTTGCAAATGAGGAACACCCGCCTGTCGGAATTTTCCGCAGATGCCCGCAAGAACGAAGACGGCTTTCTTATCCTGGAAGGACTTCCTGAGTATACTGCGTACAAAATCTGCAGCGAGAACACGGCCATGATGAAGGAACAGATCATAAAAAGTTGCCGTCGTCACTGGAATAACGAATCCTTCGTCTATTCTTTCGCTTACCATTCCGGTCTTGCCTATGGATATCTGCTGGACCGCTTTAATCCGGGTTGGCGCACAGGATTGGGCAAAAACGCCTCACTCCCCGACATGTTGCATAAAGCGCTTTTAAATACCATCGCGGATCTTCCCGCCCAAACTGATTCGGATGCTCTTAATAAATACGGGTACGATACCATAATGGCAACTGAAAAGGAACGGGAAAGAGAGAAAGCACGTATACGGGAGGCTTATATAGATACTTTTACCCGGGATACCGTATTGCTCATTCCCCTGAGGCAAATTAACATGGGATTCTCCCCCGTCAATGTGCAATCACTGGGTCAACTGGGAACTTTGTACCCCAACATCCGGATCACAGGAGATTTTGGAATACTGGAAGTGACCGAAGGAGGATGTCTTGTTTCACAGGACTGGAGTAAAGCGGTTATTCCTTACAAGGGAACCGGATGGAACCTGGAACTTAAAGAAGGGTACAACATACTTCCTCCCTCCGCTGAAGCTCCTCTTGTTTACAGGATTGCCGAGATGTAGGGAAGTGCCCTGCCCAGGGCCGCCTGCCAATATTCCCAGGAATGTGCTCCGTCAAAGATCCTTATCTGCAAAGGAATTCCTTTTTCCTTCATGGCCAGAGAGAATTCCACGTTCGCACGGTAGGTAAAATCATCATCTCCGCAATCGATCACCCAGGTCACAGACCGTAAAGAAACTGCATCTTCCGGGGAAAGTCCTGCAATGTATTTCACTGCATTGTTATCCTCGACCCTTTTCTGAATATCCCTGTTTACCGGATCATCCTCTTTGAACATGGACAGATCCATCTTGTAGAGGTAGGCACTCATGGCATATACTACTGAAAAAAGATCCGGTCTGTGACAACCGTACATGATCGAGCCCTGTCCCCCCATAGACAGGCCGGCTATTGCGCGGGATTCTTTTTCCGAACGTATCCTGTACCGGCTTTCTACAAAAGGCATGAATTCCTGAAAAAAATGATCTTCAAAATTCCAGTCACCTCCGTTGAAATACGTCATAAAGGTTGTTCCTGCATCGGGCATTACAATGATCATTTCGCAGGCTTCGCGGGCAGATATCAGTTGGTCAGTAATCCGGGCCATATTGCCCACCCTGCCCCAGTCTCGCCAGGAACCGGCTCCGCCGTGGAGTAAATACAGAACCGGGTATTCCCGTTCAGTGCTGTTTTCATAACTTTCGGGCAGGTATACCGCAAAACGACGGACCTCGCCCAACAGGTTACTCTCCAGGGAATCCACCACATAACTTCCCCTGGCAAAAACAGAGAAGGGACTTAAACAACACAACACAGTAAGTGTCAATAACGTAACTATTCTTTTCATTATTTCGCATATTATTTCTTTACAAAAATAGCACAATATTCCCCCAAACCATCTATATTTGCAAAGCACCGGTTCCAACGGACCTGAAAACGGTCCC
>DAOSXZ010000124.1:0-3192 GCA_035380845.1 Bacteroidales bacterium
TATCCCCTGTAAAGAACGTAAGCGGTGCCTGCCGCGTAAATAATCAGCAACAATGAAAAAAAAAGGCCGAAATGCTTCATGTTTGCGGTTTGAAAGTATCAGGATCTTTCAGCCATTCAAAAGTAACGTAGTGCTGATCTGTCATACCCAGTTTACGGTATGTTTCCAAGGCATTCCCGTTGGTTTTGGCCGCATAGAGGCGTATCCCCATCACATCATCTGATTGTTGTACAAGCTCCTGCAGATAGCGGTACAAAGCCTTGTAGACCCCCTGCCGGCGAAATTCCGGAACGGTATAAACACTCTGTATCCACCAGATCCAGGCATTCCGCCAGTCACTCCATTCTTTGGTAACCATTAAAGATCCGGCGATCTTTCCATCAATCTCGGCAATATATGCGGTTCCCCGGTGTTCATCTGCCAAATAGGCATCGGTGCCTTTTTTGACCATAGGGTATTCCAAAACGATGTTTTCGGATTCCAGGGCCATCTGCACCTGATTTTGCGCCAGAACGGCGGCATCCTCTTTTGTCGCTTTTCTTATTATCATAAAGCAAATATACGTATTTTTGCCCTATGGAAGAGCGCAAGGACAAAGTACTCAAACAACTCCGGGACTGGGATATTCCCTACCGTTTGTATCAACACCCGCCCCTGCCTACGGCAGAAGATGCAATAGCCTATTGGAAAGATATTGACGCCCAACATTGCAAAAACCTTTTCTTCAGGAATCATAAAGGAAACCGCCATTACCTGGTGGTTTTCGACTGGAAAAGGCAATTGCCCATTCACCGGATTGAGAAAATGCTCCGTCAGGGAAAACTGACATTCGCTTCCCCAAAGCGTATGATGCGTTATTTGGGAGTGGAACCGGGATCTGTTTCCCCGTTCGGCCTGATCAATGACCTGGAAAACCACGTGGTATTATTCCTGGATGATAAATTAAAAAAAGCGGAAGAGATCAGTTTTCATCCCAACGACAACTGCTTTACGGCTGTCATCTCAAAAACAGATTTCTTCCGCTTCCTGGAACTGATTGGCAATACCTGTATTTTTCTGGATATTGACCAACCGGATCTGTAAGACTAGGAGATCCTGCGGGCTCCGTCGCTTATTACCACCTCATACACTTTGGGCTCATGACCGAATTTGGCAGCAAATTGTTCTTTTGCCTGAGTCAGGAATTCCCCGTACAAAGTTTCTTTTACCAGGTTGATGGTACACCCGCCAAAACCGCCTCCCATCACTCGTGAACCGGTAACGCCGCATTCTCTGGCAACGTCATTCAAAAAATCCAGTTCTTCACAACTGACTTCATACAAACGGCTCATGCCATCATGTGTCTGGTACATCATCTGTCCTACGGTTTCATAATCATCCCGTTCAAGGGCATCGCTAACGGCAAGCACCCGTTGGGTTTCACCCACTACGTATTCAGCTCTTTTGAAGTCTTCGGCAGAAAGTTTGTCTTTTACCTGATTCAGCATATCCATGGTAACATCGCGAAGGAATTCCACCTGGGGATTTCCGTTCTCACGTACAACCCTGGCCGCGTTTTCACAAGATTCACGGCGTTTGTTGTAAGCAGAAGAAGCCAGCTCATGCTTTACGGCAGTATCCAGTAAAACCAGCTTGTACCCTTGAGGATGGAACGGAAAATATTTGTATTCCATAGAACGGGTATCCAGGCGGATAAGGCTGCCTTCTTTTCCGAAAAGGGATGCAAACTGGTCCATGATCCCGCATTTGACTCCCACATAATTGTGTTCTGTAGCTTGTCCTATGCGAGCCAGTTCAAATTTGTCAACACCCAGTGAAAACATATCATTCAGGGCAAAAGCATAAGTGCTTTCCAGCGCGGCAGAAGATGACATGCCTGCGCCCAGGGGGACATCCCCGGCAAATGCCGTGTCAAAGCCTCCGGGTTGCGCACCTCTTTTAACCAGCTCCCGGCATACACCAAAGAGGTACCGTGCCCAGGATGCTTTTGGCAGGTCGTTTTCTTCCATTGAAAACTCGGCATAATCCTGCAAATCCACTGACCAGGCACGGACTTTTCCGGTTCCGTTCCTGCGAATTACGGCCACCATGCCTTTGTCAATGGCTCCCGGAAAAACGAAGCCTCCGTTGTAATCCGTGTGTTCTCCTATAAGGTTGATCCTGCCGGGTGAGGCATAAACATCACCCGCAGGATCTCCAAATTTATCTTGAAATTGTTTTTTTATAATTTCAATATCCATACGCTTGTCTTTTACAATTCCCAAGCCAGGGCAGCCGAACCCAGTATAGCAGCTTCAGACCCGGGCAATTCGGAATGCAACACTTTCACTTTCCCTTTCCAGATAGACAGCAGGTTGTCTTCCATAGCCTGTACGGTGGGCTTGAAGATCAGGTCTCCTGCCTGTGCCAGGCCGCCAAAAAGGATAATGGCCTCGGGGGCGCTGAAGGCGACAAAATCGGCAAAAGCTTCTCCTAAAAGCCGGCCGGTGTAATTAAAGACTTCCACAGACAGTTCGTCTCCTTTGGCAGCTGCCTCGGCAACATCTTTAGACGTAATTTCATCTGCGGGCATGTTCCTCAGGATGCTGGCCCTTTGGGGTTCGATCTCCAACAATTCGCGGGCGGTTCTGGCTACCCCGATTGCCGAGGCATAGGTTTCCAGGCATCCCACTTTCCCGCAATTGCAAAGCCTTCCCGTTCTGCGCACAGAAGTGGTGTGTCCCAGTTCCCCGGCAAATCCGTCGTAACCGTATACTACTTTCCCGTCAATGATTATCCCGCTGCCCACGCCTGTTCCCAGGGTGATCTCAATGAAATTTTTCATGCCTTTGGCTGCTCCGTAGATCATTTCTCCCTGTGCTGCAGCGTTGGCGTCGTTGGTAACCACAACAGGAAGTTCCAGAGCAGCTTCAACGTTTTTTTTCAGGTGAACGACTTCCGGGTTCCCGTGTTTGTCTTTAGCCCACTTAAGATTGGGAGCAGACTCAATAGTTCCTTTGTAATAATTGCCGTTGGGGGCGCCTATACCGATCCCTTTGATCTTTTCTTTTCCTCCCACAGCCGGGGCGTTGATGATCCTGGAAAGCGTTTGCTCCAGTTCATCCATGTACCCTTTCAAAGTATTTATCTCACGTGTGTCGAATGAAGTTTGAATAATAATGTTTCCGCGGGCATCCACAACGCCCAGTTTTG
>DAOSXZ010000125.1:0-3158 GCA_035380845.1 Bacteroidales bacterium
TTGCCCGCCTGAACCGCGAGTTCTTGTATTGTAAACACTCAGACCTTCAAGAGTGACCGTGATGGAGGAAAGTATTGAAAGATAAGTTTGGGCCTGTGCAGGATAAAATTCTTCTATATAATCCCGGATGAGCGCTTTCATATAGGGAGTGGAATAAAAGATCTGCAAGGTATTACCGTCGGCCTGACAGGGTATGGTGAAATGGTGACCGGATTTATCTGAAAGATTAAGAAATAGAATATTCCGGACTAATTTGTATGAGCTTGTGTAAACATCCCCGGAAGAAAAAATAAGTGAATAAACACCCGTATAGGGATCTTCCACTGAAGATTGTGCAACACTGATAGTTACCGGTTCTTTAAGCAACAGGCGGATTTTTTGGTAGTTATCTGTTATGAAAGGCAAAAAGACCTGGAGATCGGCTGCCTCGCCGGCATCTACAGATACGGAAATACTAATACGGGAAGTGTCTATTTGCCATGTGCCTACAAACGAATTCTCTACGAATTTGGCGGGATTGTTGCCACATCCGTACCCAGCAAGGATCACAATGACTGTTGCCGCAAGGATCCCGGAGAAACGCCTATGGTTTAGAACCGGCATAGATGATTGCAAAATTATAAAAAATTCAATATGAACGCGTTTTACATGCTTGAACAAATACCCGTTCTTGTTTCTGATACAAAGACGGAGAAAATGCCCCTGGTGCTGCTTCACGGTTATTTGGAAACACACGAAATATGGGAGTCATTCAGAAAGTTGCTGGATTCGGATTACAGAACTATTGCGGTTGACCTTCCAGGACATGGGATGAGCGGCACTTTTATGGTAAATGACATGGAAAAGCAGGCAGATGTTGTTTATAACTACTTACAAAAAGAAAAGATTAACGAAGTGATTATGGCAGGCCACTCTATGGGAGGATACGTTGCCCAGGCCTTTTGCATGAAATATCCCGGATTATCCAAAAAGCTGGTTTTAATGCATTCGTTACCCTACCCGGATAGTGAAGAAAAGAAAGCGGTAAGGGACCGGGACGTGGAATTAATAAAAAGGGGCAAACTGAATGAAGTGGCGGAACGTGATATTCCCTTGATGTATGCTCCGGAAAACAGAATAAAGCTGGCTTCAGTTATAGAAAACACCATTGCAACGGCACAAATACACGATTCGGACGGAATAGAAGCCTCTTTGAAAGGAATGAAAAACAGACCCTCCTATGTGACGTTTCTTCAAACAATGTCAATTCCACTGTATTGCATTTTTGGTATGCAGGACCACTACATTTCTCTGCAGAAGGCAGAGGAAACAGCCGGAATCCTAAACAATGCAAAAATCAAAATCTTAAAATCTTCCGGACATAACGGATTCCTGGAAGAGCCATCCGAAGTGCATTCGTTTATCTAAGCTGGAAATTCAGAGGAAAATTATAACGGACCTTTACATTACGGTCACGTTGTCTTCCCGGTGTCCATTTTGGGGAAGATGAAACAACACGGACGGCTTCTTTGTCTATTGACGGATCAATACCACGCAGAACAGTAACATTCTTTACATAACCGTCTGCATCTACAATAAATGATAGAACAACCCTTCCCTGTATACCGTTTTCCTTGGCCACTTCCGGATAAACGATCCTTTCCAGAACCCATTTAGTGAAAGTGTTCTCATCACCACCCATAAAAGATGGTTTTTCTTCTACGATAGCCAGCGGGATCTCTTCTTCTTCAACGGCTTCTTCTTCTTCATAATCAATGTAATCGCGAATCTCGACAGCAAAAGATTCATCATCTTCGGTCTCAATGAAAATGTCTTCTTCAATGATTATGTCATCATCCACGATTTCAATGGCATCTGAGAGAACAGGGGTTTTTGGTGCTTCCGGCGGTGGAGGGGGTGTCTCCATGGTAATGGGGATCTGTTCTTCTTCAATGACCTGCTGTATTTCAGCAGTAATCATACTCACATCTCTCTCGTAAGTCTTGTACTCAAAAGCGCCAAGAATAATAGCGAGAGCTACGATCAAACCGATCTCAACAAAAAGAACTTTTTTGTTCTCAAGATCTGCTTTAGGGCTTTTCTTTGTTTTCATGACTACAGAGCTTTAATAAAGACAATATTGTCTTTAATTAAAATCATGCAAAAAACATGCCATATAAACCTCTAACAGACTTGAAATCAACGTTATAAAAGAGGCAAAAAGGCCTGTTACCAAAGGAATGTACCAAACGGATAACGTCCCGATTGAACTTCAGCAGCTATCCCGTAAAGGTCTTTTCGAAGTTTTTCAATATTGATTTTTTCTTTTGCGGAAATGAAAATACAGGGTTTGTGAATCTTTGAAATCCAAGTGCTTTTTAAGTCGTCAAGACTTACAGGACCTGTTTCCGTTTCCCTATCACGGTATGCGTCAATTTTATTGAAAACAAGGTATACCGGCTTGTTTGAGCAACCGATCTCCTGTAATGTTTGATTGACTACGTTCATCATCTCTTCAAAATTGGGATGAGAAACGTCAACTACATGAATTAAAACATCGCTTTCACGTACTTCATCCAGGGTGCTTTTAAAAGATTCAACCAACTGTGTAGGAAGTTTACGTATAAAGCCTACGGTATCACTCAGAAGAAAAGGAATATTCTCTACAACTACCTTTCTGACAGTGGTATCCAAAGTGGCAAATAGTTTATTCTCTGCAAAAACATCGGTTTTTGCCAGCAAGTTCAAAAGCGTACTTTTACCTACATTGGTATAGCCCACCAGAGCCATACGTACCAGGTATCCGCGGTTGCCGCGCTGAGAGATCATCTGGCGATCAATTTTCTTAAGCTTTTCTTTAAGTCCGGAAATTTTATCCAGGATAATACGACGGTCAGTTTCAAGCTGGGATTCACCGGGGCCTCGCATGCCAATACCGCCCCTTTGACGTTCAAGGTGTGTCCACATGCGGGTAAGGCGGGGTAAAAGATATTGGTATTGGGCTAATTCAACCTGTGTTTTTGCATAAGCCGTTTTTGCACGTTGGGCAAAAATATCTAAAATCAGGTTGGTCCTGTCCAGTATCTTGCAGTCAAGAATCCGTTCCAGATTTCGAAGCTGAGAAGGGGAGAGCTCGTCATCAAATATAGCAATAGAAATTTCTTCAGCTTTGATATAGG
>DAOSXZ010000126.1:0-2995 GCA_035380845.1 Bacteroidales bacterium
GATTTCCGGGTTGAAGCTTCCATGGATTGCTATGCACCGTGAACCTTACCGGGGTCCTGGAGAGATTACACGATTTTTCTTCAAAGTCGCTGAACAGGCAGACAAATACGGTATCAATGAATTTATTCTGGATCCCGGCTTTGGATTCAACAAGGATGTGGATCAGAATTTTGAAGTCATAGCCTCCCTGCCTTCCCTGGTACCAAAGAACGAATATGGATACCCTATTGCTCCGCTTTTGGCGGGAATATCCAGGAAAAGACTCACCTACATGCCTCTCGGCACAACTCCGGAAAATGCCCTTATCAGCACGCAGGCTCTGCATCTTCACCTGCTTTTCAAAGGAGTATCCATATTACGTGTTCATGATGTGGCCGAGGCCCGTCAAATGATCACTCTCTATAGAAAAATGAGTACCTTTGCTAATTAATCAAATATCATCTTTATGGAATTCAACCCTTTGCTTGCCATATCGCCCATTGATGGGAGGTATTATGCACAGACTGCACCCCTTAACCAGTATTTTTCGGAATTTGCACTGATCCGGTACCGGCTGCAGGTAGAAGTAGAATATTTTATCGCCCTCTGTAAATTACCCCTCCCCCAACTCCGTGATGTGGATTCACGCTGGTATCCCATATTGCGGAACGTATACAGAAATTTTTCTATTACAGACGCAAAAGTGATCAAGGCACAGGAAAAAGTGACCAATCACGATGTGAAATCTGTAGAATATTTCCTGAAAAACAAAATGAGAGCACTGGGTCTTGAGAAGTATTGTGAATTCATTCATTTTGGACTCACTTCACAGGACATCAATAATACGGCCGTACCTTTGAGCCTCAAACAGGGGATAGAGAAAGAATACCTTCCCGTCTTGAACAAAACCATAGAAATGTTGAATGAAAAGGCTAATGAATGGGGCCCGGTGGTAATGCTGGCACATACACACGGACAACCTGCTTCTCCTACCCGCCTTGGAAAAGAACTGCGGGTTTTTCAGGTTCGCCTGGAAGAACAAATAAAAAGTCTGGAACAGATTCCTTTTGCAGCCAAATTCGGCGGCTCCACAGGAAATTTTAATGCGCATAACGTGGCTTATCCACAGATAGACTGGCATCGTTTTGCCAATAAATTTGTATCTGTAAACCTGGGTCTTTACCGTTCTTTCCCGACAACACAGATAGAACATTACGATCATATCGCGTCCATTTGCCACAATCTGAGCCGGATCAATACCATCTGCATAGATCTTTGCCGGGATATGTGGTCATACATAGCTATGAATTATTTCAAACAACACATAAAAGATAAGGAAATTGGATCTTCGGCCATGCCCCATAAGATCAATCCCATAGATTTTGAAAATGCAGAAGGGAATTTTGGAGTAGCCAATGCCATATTTGCCCACTTGGCTGCCAAATTGCCCATTTCACGTCTCCAAAGGGACCTGACCGATTCTACTGTGATGCGGAATCTGGGAGTTCCGATGGCTCACACCCTGTTGGCCATGAAATCACTGCAAAGGGGATTCGGGAAACTGCTCCTGAACCGTTCAGCAATAGATAAGGATATAGACGAGAATTGGGCAATCATTTCCGAGGCCATTCAAACCATCCTGAGAAGGGAAAACTATCCCCAGCCTTATGAAACACTTAAGGAACTTACCCGTACCAATATGCATATTGACAAGGATTACCTGCATGCATTTATCCGCAGCCTGGATATAAGTCAGGAAGTGAAAGACGAACTGCTGCAGATCACGCCTTCAAATTATACGGGTCAATAATTCTATCATATATGAAAAAATGTGTCCTGCTTATCATTTGCCTGGGTTTTACAGCAATAATCCGGGCTCAACCCGTTTTGTACGAAGATTATTTTACCGGAGAACGGCTTCGCCTTGATCTGGTATTCGCCGGTAATGCCTCATCCCAGGATGTCTTTTTACTTGCTTTGCACAAGGAGCCCGTCTGGGCCGGCCCCACAAAGCAGCTGATCGCCCCTTTTACATTCGGGGAATATCAATATAAGGTATTTACAAAACAAGAGGATCTTATCTATTCCAAAGGCTTTAATTCGCTCTTTATGGAATGGCGAACCACCCGGGAAGCAACACTAAGGGATATGGCCTACAATACGTCTTTGTGGATACCCTACCCCAAAGACACAGTTTATTGTGAAATATACGCAAGAACCCCGGGGGACGGGACGTATCAACCTATGAAAAAATTCCTTATTGATCCGGCAGATTGTCTGATCTCTGAAGAAAAACCGATTTGTCAGGCAGAAATACTGCTGGAAAATGGACCTCTTGAAAATAAAGTGGATTTGTTATTTGTTGCCGAGGGATACCGTCAGACAGAGATGGAAAAATTCAAAAGGGATGCAGCCCGCTTTACAGAATATTTATTTGAATACGAGCCCTTCCGTTCGCGCAGAGAAGATTTTAATATATGGATCCTTCCTCTTGTTTCTGAAGATTCCGGCCCCGATATCCCCCGCTTTGATGTTTGGCACAAAACGGCACTCGGCAGTTCCTTTGATACATTTTATACGGACCGTTACATGACAGCTCCCGATTACAGGCCGCTTGCCCGGGCTGTTTCCGGAGCACCTTTCGATGCCATATACGTGATCGTGAACACAACAACATACGGAGGCGGAGGAATATATAATTATTACGGTCTGAGTATGTCCGATCACGCCTTGAGCAAAGAAGTCTTCGTACATGAATTCGGTCACAGCTTTGCGGGTTTGGCTGATGAATATTACAATTCCGAAGTAGCATACATCAATATGTACCCTGAGGGAGTAGAGCCCTGGGAACCCAATATTACCACACTGGTAGATTTTGAGTCCAAATGGAAAGATATGATGGGATCAGAAGGTGTCGGGTTGCATGAAGGAGCTGCATACGTGCCCAAAGGCATATACCGTCCCGCCCCGGATTGCAGGATGCACACCAATAAAGCCCCTGCTTTCTGCCCGGTCT
>DAOSXZ010000126.1:3005-3133 GCA_035380845.1 Bacteroidales bacterium
ATAGAATGATAGATTATTATACAAAATGAAATACCGCTATTTCCTGTTCGATCTGGACAACACATTATGGGACTTTGATGCCAATGCAAAGGAATGTATTGCCGTACTCATCAAAAGGCATAACCTAA
>DAOSXZ010000127.1:0-3095 GCA_035380845.1 Bacteroidales bacterium
TCTTCTCTGTTTTGAGACTCTGTGTTTAGGATGTGCCATATCTCAATTTATTTTATGTTGTTATCTTTCCAAATACGTAACATTTCGGGATCACAATCTCTTTCGGAGTTATGAACCCTTTGTATGGGAATAGCCAGGCATACGTTATCGTATACATATTGTGTCAAATCAAGTTGCCCGGTATGATCATTTTGGCATGCTTCAGTTTCCTCCCGGTCCAACTCTTCACAGTAAAAAACCGGTATAGATAATTTTTCCAGACAACGATCGCACAAAAGTACTACATATCCTTCAATTTTTACGGAAATATCCCATTTTCTTTCTTCTGCTATTTCAATTTCAACAGCAACTTTCAATTCACTATCAAGCACTTCCGTGTTTTCAAATAGTGCAAAGAAATCTTTTCCCAAATGAAAATCGTAACGATGATTTCCTTTGGAAAGCGCCTTTGTCGCGACAATAACTCTACAATTATCTTTGTTATCCATCCTGCCCGAAATGAGCCGACAAAGATAAACAAATATTTTAGATAACCGTTGTTTTATTATACTTTTGCCCACGCAGTTTAACAAACATTCTTATGAACGAGAAAATCCTCATTATTGACTTTGGGTCACAATTTACACAATTGATTGGCAGGCGCTTGCGTGAGATGAATGTATTTTGTGAAATCCATCCTTACCATCATTACCCCACACCCGATGCTTCCGTTAAAGGAATTATCCTCTCTGGAAGTCCTTATTCGGTAATAGATGATAATGCGCCCGAAATAGACCTGACTCCTATAAGGGGAAACATACCTTTACTGGGAATTTGCTTTGGTTCGCAATACCTGGCCACACGCTACGGAGGCTCGGTACATTCTTCCTTATCAAGAGAGTATGGCAGGACAACATTGGAAATAACAGAACCCGGATCGCTTTTATTCAAAGACATCCCTTCACCCACAACCGTATGGATGTCACACGGAGACAGCATTGAATCTCTTCCCGAAAATACATTGAACATAGCCTCAACAAGCGAAGTGAAACATGCCGCTTTCCGGTTCCTGAACGAAGACACCTATGCCGTACAATTTCATCCGGAAGTATACCATTCGGTTCACGGTAAAGAAATACTCCGCAATTTCGCCTATAACATATGCAAATGCAAAGGAGACTGGACGCCTTCCTGTTTCATTGAAAGTACAGTAGAAGAATTGCGCACCAAGATAGGTCAGGAACATGTCATCCTGGCTTTATCCGGCGGTGTAGACAGTACGGTTGCCGCTGTTTTGTTGCACAGAGCCATAGGACAACAGTTGCATTGCATCTTTGTGGATAACGGATTGCTTCGCCTGAATGAATACGAATCCGTAATGAAATCTTACGAAGAAATGGGACTGAACATTATTGGTGTAGATGCTTCAGATGATTTTTTAGGGGCACTTAAAGGAATTTCAGATCCTGAGACCAAACGGAAAACCATTGGGCGTACATTCATTGAAGTTTTCCATAAAGAATCCGGGAAAGTGCAAAATGCCACATGGCTGGGTCAGGGAACCATATACCCGGATGTCATTGAATCGGTACCTGTCCACGGTCATTCAGCTGTCATCAAATCCCATCACAATGTGGGAGGACTGCCTGAAAACGTTCCGTTGAAGATCGTTGAACCTTTACGTATGTTATTCAAAGACGAAGTACGTCGGATTGGTCTCTCTCTGGGTATCAAAAAAGAGCATATTGGCAGGCATCCTTTTCCCGGACCGGGTCTGGCCATAAGACTTCTGGGGGAAATCACTCCCGAAAAACTTACAATCCTCAGGCAGGCAGACGATATTTTTATCCGTAACCTCAAGAAAGACAACCTGTATGATTCGGTCTGGCAGGCAGGGGCCATCTTACTTCCGGTAAAAAGCGTGGGAGTCATGGGAGATGAACGTACTTACGAATATACAATCGCCTTACGTGCAGTCGAGTCTACAGATGGAATGACAGCTGACTGGGTCCATCTGCCTTACGAATTCTTAATGAAAGTATCTAACGAGATTATCAATAAGGTTAAAGGAATTAACCGGGTGGTTTACGATATTTCTTCCAAACCGCCTGCTACCATTGAATGGGAATAACCGTTTAAGAGTCCCGCCCCGTTAAACATCTCTCTATAGTAGGAAGCTTTCTTTTCCAGGGACATGGGATAGGCCCTTGAAGTTGAAGGCATTCTGTAAACTTTGATAATCCTGTCTTCAAAATGAAAGGTTATGTGTTTGCCCATACCGGGAACAGTAGTCTTCAGCAATGTCTCTGCCGCTTTTTGACCGGTAACTGCAACCGTATTGCATAATGGTATACGTTTAAGAATATTCTCCAGATTGACAGGTTCAAGTATCTGCAGAAATTTATCAGATGCATTTCCGGACCTTCTGACAATTCGCATAGCCGTATCGTATAAAGCGATCCCTTTTCCATCGCAAAAAGCAGTAATGCGTTCCTTGTCAAAAGCTTTTCCTTTTATGAAAAAACCGGGATCATTAAAAAAAACAATACCTATTACCCGCCACATATCGTTTTGGAAATTCGGGTAATAAAATGCCATGGACCAACGGGTCACCGGAGGCGGGAAACTGCCTAACAGGAGAACACGTGAACTCCCGGGCAGGAAAGGCTTCATGGGATGAATTTCGGGATCAGGCACCTATGTATTTAAAGACTTCAAATACCATTATTGCCGGCCATACTATGGCTTTTAAAACTCCCAGCACACCAGCCCAAAAACCGGTAGCTTGAATAATAAAATAGATTACTGCTCCTACAAAACCAATCCCGTAAACAGCTCCGGCCTGAGGACTACTTTTTGGCATTTCACATTTCATGATCAGAGATTTTAATTGATTTTTAGTACAAGTGGAACAACGGATTCATAAAAGTACTAATATCGCACATTATTTTTACAAACCAAAAATATGAAAATCGGTCTCACTTATGATCTGCGTTCCGAATATCTGTCTTTGGGATATTCAGAAGAAGACACCGCAGAACTGGACAAAACAGAGACGATAGAGGGCATCGAAACCGCCCTGCATTCATTAGGTTATCAAACCGAACGCATCGGAA
>DAOSXZ010000128.1:0-3069 GCA_035380845.1 Bacteroidales bacterium
CGTTGCCTTTCATGTTGACATTCCATGCAGACAGTTCTTTTACAGTGATACATCCTAAAGGGGAAAAATCGGCAGAGGCCCCGTACGACAGCCTGGACATCCGGGACAACACCCTGTTTGTCAACAGAAACAACAGGTGGGGCGTTCTGGACAATACCGGATCGGAAATTATACCTGTGGCGTATGACAGTGTAAGTGTCTATGAGCCCGGGTTATACACCGTAATTCTGAACGGCATGCAGGGATTTCACCTTCCCACAGAACCTGCCCCGTTGATTCCTCCCGAATACGATAAAGTAGATGTATGCACACCGGAAACATACCGTGTTTTCCTGGATAATCATTACGGTTTGCTGGACATGGAAGCAAAAACACTTATTGAACCGGTGTACGATACCATATACGCCCATCACGGGAAAGAATGGATTGTAACAGGAGATCACAACCGTTATGCAATGCGCAATACCAGGGATTTGTCTTTTCCTTCCGGATTTTATGAAATGATAGGACCCTGCAGGGATGGTATGACGGTTGTACGTAATAAAGATGGGTACGGGGTATTGTCTCCTGACGGAACCGTTACGGTAACCCCGCAATACGATTCCATAAGTCATTACAGCAGCGGAATGGCGGTTGTTATTGATAACCGGCAATACGGAGTCATTGATAAAACAGGGGCTTTTACTATTCCGTTTTCACTAAAACTGGTGGAACTATATGATTTTCAAGACGGTATTGCACTGGCTGCCCAATTGAACCTGATGTCCCCGCGCATACGGAAACAATATGGTTTTATAGACAAAAACGGAAACACCGTAATCCCTTTCATCTATGAAGACGGGCACAAGGTTTTTTCAAACGGATTGGCAGGAATGCGCCTGAACGGTGCATGGGGTTTCATCAATACTAAAGGGGAAAACATCATTCCTTTCCTGTACGATACCGTTACCCTGTTTTCAAACGGCCGTGCACAAGCAATGTACCACGGATTGATCCACACTATTGACACACAAGGAAGAACTGTAGAATGATATCACTTTCCAATATAACCGTTTCGTTTGCACATCTGGAATTATTGTCGGATGTGTCGTTTTCTTTTAACCGCAAGGACAGGCTGGCTTTAGTAGGAAAAAACGGGGCAGGAAAATCAACTTTGCTAAAAATCATTGCCGGTTTATTTGAACCAACTTCAGGTACGGTGGTACATTCAGAAGACCTGAAAATCGGTTACCTGCCCCAGCAAATGGCACATGCCCGGGACAAATCGGTACTTGAAGAAGCACTTACCGTTTTTGCAGCCGTTGAAAATCTTCGCAAGGAAACAGAAAGGATAACCAAAGAACTTTCACGGAGGGACGATTATGATTCTGCTGCGTATAAAAAATTGATGGTAGATCTGACAGAGGCCACCGATCGCCTGCATATCCTATCCTCTGACAATCCCCGTGGAAATGCAGAGAAAACGCTTATAGGTCTGGGATTTAAGCCCGATGAGCTGAATAGGTCCACCCGCACTTTTTCCGAAGGATGGAACATGCGCATTGAGCTGGCAAAATTGCTGCTGTCACGTCCCGATGTGTTGTTACTGGACGAGCCCACCAATCACTTGGATATTGAAAGTCTCCGATGGCTTGAACAATACCTGGAATCGTTTCCCGGATCTTTGCTGGTTATTTCGCACGACCGTACTTTTTTGGATAACGTCACCCAAAGGACGATTGAAATATCCCTGGGAAAAATATACGATTACAAAGCGCCTTATTCCCAATACCTGGAATTGCGTCAGGAACGGCTGGAACAACAAACGGCAGCCTGGGAAAACCAGCAACGCACCATTGAAAAGACAGAAGAGTTCATAGCCCGTTTCCGTTACAAACCTACGAAATCCAACCAGGTGCAAAGCCGGATCAAACAATTGGAAAAGATGGAACGCATAGAAATTGATCCCGTAGACAACGCCCGGATTCGTATTTCTTTTCCTGATGTTCCCCGGAGCGGCAAAATTGTATTCAAGTGCCATAATGTAGCAGTAGGTTACGATAAAGGTCCTATCTTTACGGGAGCAGAGATGATTGTGGAACGCGGTGAAAAAGTGGCTTTTGTAGGCCGGAACGGGGAGGGAAAAACAACCATGATGAAACTGCTTACCGGACAAAAAACCACCATGGAAGGCAAGTTTGAATCCGGTTACAACGTTCTTTTAGGTTATTATGCCCAGAACCAGGACGAATTGCTGGATGATTCCCTAACTGTATACCAGACACTGGATGAAATTGCCGTTGGGGATGTGCGTACCAGGTTGCGGGATATCCTGGCTTCATTTCTTTTCCGCGGAGAAGAAGTAGATAAGAAGACAGGCGTATTGAGCGGCGGGGAACGGTCACGCCTGGCCATGGCCAAACTGATGTTACAGCCATACAATGTACTGGCCCTTGACGAGCCTACCAACCACATGGATATCCGCTCCCGCGAAGTTATGAAAGAAGCCCTGCGCCAGTATTCCGGAACGTTGTTAGTCGTTTCTCACGACAGGACTTTTCTGGATGGTCTGGTTGACAAGATCTACGAATTCCGGGACGGGAAAGTAAAAGAACATCTGGGAGGAATCAGGGATTTCATGGAAAGAAGAAAGCTGGAAACCCTCCGCGAACTGGAAGAGAATCCGGTAGCTGAAAACAATGACAACACCGGACAAGACAATAAGGAAAAAGATGCCCAGACCCTTTACCGGTTAAAAAAAGAACGGGACAAGACATTGCGCAAGTTGCAACAATGTGTTACCCGGTGGGAGAATAGGATAGAACAACACGAAAAAGGCCTTGCCATCATGGATGAAAAGTTGTTGTCGCCCCCTGCCGAAGGGTTCAGTACAGCTTTTTACCAATTGTACGAAAAAGAAAAGCGAGCATTGGATGATGCCATGAAATCATGGGAACAGGCTCATAATGAATTAGATAAATTTATAAACTCAGAAAAGGATGCCTGAAGACCGCATATACGGAATGCATCCTGTCCGGGAAGCCCTGATTGGAAATAAAAAGCTGGAAAAGATACTGATACGGAAGGGAA
>DAOSXZ010000129.1:0-3064 GCA_035380845.1 Bacteroidales bacterium
GGAAGAACTCGTGATCATTGGCTACGGTACTGTCAAAAAGAGCGATATGACAGGGTCCGTTGTCGCGATTAAAGCAGAAGATGTCAACCGTGGAGCGGTGGTCTCGCCGGACCAGATGTTACTGGGAAAAGTATCCGGATTGCGGATTACGCCCGCTACGGGACAGCCCGGTTCATCCGCAACCATAAGGATTCGCGGGGCTGCATCCCTTAACGCTTCCAATGACCCTCTGATTGTTATAGACGGAGTTCCCATAACAGGGGACGGAGGTGCCGGAATGGGAAACCCTCTGGGATCTGTAAACCCGAATGACATTGAAAGCTATACCGTCCTGAAAGATGCCTCGGCAACTGCCATTTACGGTTCAAGGGCTTCAAACGGTGTAATCATTATCACCACCAAAAAAGGATCCGGAAGAGGTGTCAATGTTAGTTACAATTCCAGTTACTCGGTAAAACAGAATGCTTCTCGCATAGAAATGCTTTCTGCAGATGAGTACCGGAATTTCATGTCTACAACTTACGGCAGCAACCAGACCATCCAAAATCTTTTGGGTGACGCCAGTACAGACTGGCAGAATGAAATTTACAGGTTGTCCTTCAACACAGACCAGAACGTCAGTGTTTACGGATCAACTTCTTTCATGCCTTACCGCGTGAGTTTGGG
The DNA here is from genome assembly GCA_035380845.1 of Bacteroidales bacterium. Taxonomy (GTDB): domain Bacteria; phylum Bacteroidota; class Bacteroidia; order Bacteroidales; family UBA932; genus DMER64. The sequence continues at coordinate 667 of DAOSXZ010000129.1, forward strand.
ATACAACCTGGATCAGGCCACTTTAAAGGTCGGTGACAATCAACGTGCCAACCTGGACATAAGCCTGACACCGGAATTTTTTGACAAGCACCTGACCATTAACGCCAATGCAAAAGGGATTTATCAGAAAACCAATTGGGCACCAACGGGTGCTATAGGAAATGCCCTGTCATTTGATCCTACAAAACCCACGCATTTCACCTTCTGGTTTGACCGGGATGTTATTGATACTTCCAAAGCAAACGGTTACTGGAACTGGTTCAACAGTGATGGAAGTGCCAACACCATGGCAAGTACGAACCCGCTTTCCACCTTGTATGATTACACCAATTATAATTATACACTGCGTTCCATGGGAAATATTCAGCTTGCCTATAAGGTCCACGGACTGGAAGATCTGACGGCCAATGTGAATGCCGGATACGATGTAGCCAGCACGCACGGTGAGCGTTTCAACGCTTTAAATTCTATTTCCGCCATGCGTTCCAGCAACGATTTGTACGTTACCTATGATAATTACAACCTCAATACATTGTTGGAAAGCTACCTGAATTACAACCATGATTTCCGCAACAGCAACCTGGATGTAATGGCCGGTTATTCCTGGCAGCACAACTTTGTTCAGTATGATGAAGAACAGTTCCGTAATACGGAACCCGACGGACCGGGAGAACATTATTATACGGCACCCACCAATGCAAAGGAATATTACCTGATTTCTTTCTTCGGGAGGTTGAACTTTTCCATAGCTTCCCGTTATCTGTTCACTGTGACGGTTCGTAACGATGCTTCGTCGCGTTTTAGCAAAGCCAACCGCTGGGGTCTGTTCCCCTCGGCTGCATTCGCATGGAACGTGGCACAGGAAAATTTCCTGAAAAACAGCAAAGCCATATCCGGATTGAAATTGCGTATTGGCTGGGGACGTACCGGACAACAGGATATAGGTTCGGATTATTATCCATACCTGGCCCGTTACCTTTCCTCATCTGCTTTGGAAATGAGGTACTTCATGGGTGATGGCTTTTACACAACACTGGCACCCCTGGCTTACAATTCCAATTTGAAGTGGGAAACCACGGAAACCTACAACGTAGGTCTGGACTTTGGATTTGCTAAAGACCGCATAACCGGTAGTGCCGAAGCTTATTACCGTTACACGTATGATTTGCTGAATGTCATTTCCACCCCTCTGGGTTCCAACTTTGGCAATAGTATTATATCCAATATTGGAAACATGGAAAACAAGGGACTGGAATTTACACTCAACTTTATTCCCGTCCAGACTGCAGACTTCCACTGGTCTATTGGAGGTAATTTTACCATACAAGACACAAAGATTACCAAACTGACCACCCTTCAGACAGAAGGGTACCTGGGTGTCACCACAGGCTCCGGAATGGGAGGAACAGGTGGCTACAGTTCTTTGCATCGTGAAGGCTTTTCACCTTACACGTTCTATATGTTCCAGCAATTGTACGATAACGACGGCAATCCCGTTCAAAATGGTCTGGTTGACCGTGACGGGGACGGAGAGATCACAGATGCAGACCGTTACGTAACCGGGTTCAGTCCCACTCCGGATGCTTTCTTTGGAGTCAACACCCAGTTCCGCTACAAAAACTGGGATCTGGGCCTGAACGGGCACGGATCCATAGGAAATTATGTCATCAACGGAGTAGCCATGGGTTATTCCACTTCTTACAGTGATGACTGGAACAAAGGATATCTGAACAACGTAAGTAAAGAGTACCTGGTTGAAGGTTGGACGGCCCCGTCTGAAAACAACCAGAAGTATTCAGACATGTTTATTGAGGATGCATCTTTCTTCCGTATTGACGATATCAACCTGGGTTATACTTTTGACAATCTGAAATTCGCCAAAAGCATACGTATAGCCGCCTCGGTACAGAATGTATATACCTTTACCAAATACAGGGGACTGGATCCCGAGATCATGTCTTCAGACGGTGTGGATTTCAACATCATACCCCGTCCCAGACTTTACACCTTGCGTCTTAATATTAATTTTTAATAACAGGTAGATATGAAAAAGATTATGAAAAACAGTTTTCTTGTGGTGTCGGCCTTTATTTTCCTGCTGACCTCGTGTATCAACGATTTGGATACACTGCCACTGAACGAGACAGATGCTACCTCGGAGACCGCATACGCAGAGCCTGCCAGTTATTTGAACGGCTTATCCTATTTATATGGTTACTGGGCCCTGGTAAGTCAGAATGACATGGGAACCCCCGATATTGCCGTAGCCGATGCCGGACAAAGTGAGCTCACCCGTATGTATATGGTTTTGAACGAACTCTCCACAGACTCTTTTAAGATCATTTGGGGAGACAATTACATAGTTCCCATTCAATACCACCGCTGGACATCAGCAGAT
>DAOSXZ010000130.1:0-3027 GCA_035380845.1 Bacteroidales bacterium
GCAGAAAACAAGTCTTTCTCTTACGATAAATGGCGCTACGGATCCTTCCGTCATTATATTCCGGATCATTATGCACTGGGATACATGAAATTATCCGTTGCCACATTGAATGCGGCAGAAGACGCACTCAGCCGTATATTTACGGATATTACAAAATATCCTTACTGGCCGTTTATTTACGGCACAACCTTCAAAAAGAATTACGGTGCCTATGCGGTAAAATTATGGGATCCTGCAGCAGAATATTTCAACAAGATCTGGCAACAGGAGGCTGAAGGCAAAGAGCCCTGGGATCCGGGGAAACAGCTCAACCGCAGTGTTACGGATTATGTTCGTTATGCTTCTCCTGCATTGGCAGTGCATGAAGACGGAAGCGAACACCTTTATGCCATAAAATCATCATTGGCAATTACATCCAGAGTCGTTCGCCTTGACAATAATGATTCGCAAAAAGAAAAAACCATTTGTCTGACTGGCAATATAAACGGATCGTTAAACGCAAACGGCCCTTACATCTATTGGAGTGAAACGGTTAGCGGATACAGGTGGGCCCATGAAAATTATTCCGTAATCCTTAAATACAATGCGGTTACCGGACACAGGCAACAACTCACTTATAAAACCCGTTATTTCAATCCTGTACCGGACCCGGACAACCAATTGCTTGCCGTTGCATATTACAAGCCCCGGGGCGGATCTCAATTGCACCTGTTAAATGCCATGACCGGAGAACTTCTGGAAATATTTGAAATCTCCGGCGGAGAGCAAATCACTGAAATCGCATGGAGCGGCAAAAATACCCTGATAGTAATGAAAACCGGAGAAAACGGAACAGGGATATACAAAATGGACCGGAAATCCGGGCGTTACACAACCATCCTGCCTCCTTCCTTTCATTCATTGGGAGGTTTGCAGTGTGCAGGGGGAAAGATCTATTTTAAAAGTGACCGGCATTTAAACACGGATAACATTTACAGTATGAATGAAGACGGGTCCGGAATCCTGCAGCTGACCCGGGCGCGTTTTGGGGCATTTGATCCGTTACCGTCGGTGACTCCCTCGGGCACATTCCTGTATTATACCAATTATTCTTCCAGGGGATATCAACTGACACGTTTGCACCCGGACAGCCTCCTGAATGTTCCTGTTTGTTTTTCGCAAAAACAAACTGACCCGTTAATTTTAGCTGAACAATCCGCTTTTAACGTAGATACGCTCAACGTTCCCGGTAACATTTCCTACCCGGTTAAAAAGTACAGCAAACTGTTGCATGCTTTCAGGATCCACTCCTGGATGCCTTTTTATTTTAATTATGACCAACTGGAAAATTTCACTTTTAAAGAATATTACCGATCCGTGGCTCCGGGTGCCACCATTATGTCACAGAACACCCTGGGAACACTTGTGACAACATTGGGATACTCTTATCATAAAGGATTTCATGCAGGACATGTCAAGATTGATTATTCGGGGTGGCTGCCCGTATTTACATTCCGGGCAGATATAAACGACAGGTACCGTACCCATACCTTTTCTACACCGGAAAACGGACAATATAAATGGGCAAGCGATACCCTCACTTCTCCCGGGCTTGAAATTTCTCTGCGTTCATACATTCCGTTTACTTTCAACAGTCATGGATGGCAACGCGGGCTTGTGCCCCAAATCAGATACAGCATCTCTAATGATACATACAAGCATCCCCTGGAAGACATAACCATTACAAACCAAATGTTCCAGGCAGGCATACAGTATTACCAGATGCTGAACCGTGCTCCCAGGGATATTTTCCCCCGCTTTGGGTTTGGATTGAACGTCCAGGGTTCGTTTGCCCCGGGATCTGCGTCTCTCTTTACCAATATCCTGTATATGCAGGCTTACGGTTACCTGCCGGGTATCCTGAGGAACCAGGCGCTCAAATGGAGTCTGGGTTGGCAGGAACAACCGGACAAAGACCGTTTTTTCTACCTTGGGACGTTTATGGCTGCCCCGCGTGGTCTTGATGACCGTATTTTGGCTCCAAAAACGCTATCTGCGTCTTTGGATTATGCTGTCCCGGTCTGGATTGGAGATCCCTCCATCCCCGATATCATATACATCAAACGGCTCCAGGTCATTCCTTTTGCAGATTACATGCAAGCCCGCCAACGGGATGGGGCCAAGAATGTTTACTGGTCTGTCGGAACCGATTTGCTTATGGATTTTCATTTATTCCGGATAGGGGTTATGCTTTCTGCAGGTGTTCGCTATGCCTTCACCTGTGAACACAAACATCGTTTTGAATTTTTATTTTCATTTCCCGCTTTTTATTGATCTCACATGAAATTTCTGCGCTTTTTTTCTCCCTACGAATGGTTCCTGCTTTTGACTATTATTGTACTCAACTTCGTTGTGTTTTTTGTCACCGGACAATGGGATGCGTTATCTGCCGTTGCTACGGTTTCGGGAGTTTTGTGTGTGGTCCTGGTTGCCAAGGGGCATATTTCCAATTACCTTTTTGGGTTGATACAGGTAAGTTTATATACTTATATCTCCTGGGGAGTGGGATACTGGGGGGAAGTGGCCCTGAACGGACTGTATTACGTTCCAATGCAATTCATAGGTTTTTTCATGTGGAGAAAACGGACCCGGGAAGGAAGCCGGACACAGGTTACAGCCAAAAACCTGACCCGGAAACAACGCATCCTGTTGTTTGTACTATGTGCTGTTTTGATAACGGTGGGCGGACTGGTGCTGAAGTATTACAACGATCCCGCACCTTTTCTGGATTCCACCACTACATTTTTGTCAATCGTGGCTATGTACCTGATGGTAAAAACGTATTCAGAACAATGGTATTTATGGATCACCGTAAACGTTTCCACTATCATCATGTGGGGAATGGCGTTTATAAGGGAAGGGGATGCCAGTCATTTGATCATTGCATCCATGTGGTGTGTCTACCTGCTTAACTCTGTTCACGGCCTCATTGTTTGGAAAAAGGCTGCCAAAACGTCTTCGCTGACAAATTGACAGACTTTGTGCCGT
>DAOSXZ010000131.1:0-3000 GCA_035380845.1 Bacteroidales bacterium
GAATTATCCAGGGTCTCCACGGGAAAGACCTTGTATATACTGGACGAACCTACTACCGGGCTGCATTTTGAAGATGTCAAGGTCCTGTTGAACATCTTGCACCAATTGACGAATAAAGGCAATACGATCCTGATCATAGAACACCATCCGGATATTATCAGATCTGCCGATTATATCATAGACCTGGGCCCTGAAGGGGGAAACCAGGGAGGATATATTGTAGGGAGCGGAACCCCGGAAGAATTGGCAGAAAATTTGCAGTCTTATACCGGTCAACTGCTCAAAGAGTGGTTACAACAATGATATACCTATGAAAACATTACAAGAGATCAACAGGGAATGGAACGGGAAAAAAGCAGATAAATACCTGGCAGCACTGGTGGACAACCGCCTGAAAAGCCTGGATTTTGTGCTTTACAACCCTCACAATATTAAATTCATAGATTATTCGCATCCCGACGGGCGCAGGACGTATGTCCGTTCGCTTTCTTTCGTCCTGCAAAAAGCCGTGCGGGATCTGTTTCCCGGAGCCAAACTCAGGATCTCCTACGCGGTAGGGAATTCACTCTATTGTGATATCGTATTTCCAGACGGCCGGGAAGAAACAGACGAAGATATGGCTTTGATCCATGCGACCATGTCGCAGATCGTAGAAAAAGACATTCCTTTCAGGAAGGAAAAACTATGTACGGGTGATGCACAGAAAATATTCGCCGCCAACGGCACCCCGCAAAAAGCATTGCTGCAGGAAACAAGAGGCCATTTTTATACTTCCGTATTTTACCTGGATGATTACGCAGATACTTTTTACGGCCCTTTGGTACCGTCTACCGGCTATTTAAAGTTGTTTAACCTGAACCGTTTTCATAAAGGATTCCTGCTTCAGTATCCTCAGCCTGATAATCCCCGGCACCTGGACGGTCCCCCAAAATTGCACAAATTGGTTGAAGTGTTTGAAGAATACGTCCATTGGGGCGATATTATGGGAGTCAAGGACATCGGCACGCTCAACCGGAAGATTCAGAATGATCGTGTAAAAGATCTGATACTGACCGGGGAGGCTTTTCACGGAAGGCGTTATGCAGAGATCGCCGACCGGATCTTTGCCCACAAGGACAGGATAAAACTGGTTTTAATTGCCGGACCGTCCAGTAGCGGGAAAACCACCACGTCAAAAAGGATCTCTACCCAATTGAAAGTATTGGGAATGAAGCCCATAGTACTGGAAATGGACAATTATTTTGTAAACAGGGAAGACACCCCGCTTGACGAGAAAGGAGAATACGATTTTGAATCGGTACAAGCCCTGGATACAGCTTTTTTAAACGAACAGTTGTTAGCACTTTTGGAAGGCAAAGAAGTAGAAATTCCCTTTTTTGACTTTATGACAGGACAACGCACGTTCAAAGGCTCAAAAATGAGGCTGGAAGAAAACGAGATCCTGATCATGGAAGGCATACATGCCCTGAATCCTTTTGTCACACGCAACGTTCCTGCTGTCAACAAATTCAAGATCTATGCATCTGCCTTGACTTCACTGTCCATGGATGAAAACAACCGCATATCCACCACTGACACCCGCATGATCCGGCGGATGGTCCGTGATTCCCAATTCCGGGGGATCAACGCGGAAGACACCATTTTGCGCTGGCCCAGCATCAGCCACGGAGAGCGAAAGTACATTTTTCCTTACCAGGAAGAGGCAGATGTGATGTTCAACTCGGCCCTTCCCTACGAACTGGCTGTTTTAAAATCCCATGCCGAGCCGTTGCTGCACCGCATTGCGCCTATGTCCGAAGCGTATCCGGAAGCACTGCGTCTTTTAAATTTCCTGAGTTATTTTACCCCGGTGCATCCCCGGGATGAGCGTTTTATACCGTACGCTTCCGTAATCCGGGAATTTATCGGCACCAATCTGACGGATTGAGCGGGATCCCGTTCCTGAGCAATTGAAAATAACTGTTCCCTTCTCCCTGTGGAGCAAGGGTTCCCAGTTTCTGGCCGGTCACTACAGTATCTCCTTCTTTTACCTCGACGTTCACCATATGACAGTAAATGGTGCTGAAATCCCCGTGGGAAACCAGGATCCTGATCAGGTAGCTGTCCCTGTTGTCCATCCAGATACTGGATACAACGCCGTTGAATATTACGTTTACATCACCCCCTTTTTGTCCGGACAGAGTAACTCCCTTGTTGTCAAAGGTAAAGCCCCATTTGGGATCTGTAATGCGTCCAAACCGTTCTATAACAACGGCCTCTTTCAACGGCCAAGGCAGGATCCCCTTGTTGGCAGCAAAATCGGCAGAAAGAACGCGGGCTGCCTCTACGGCTTCCCGGTCCCGCGTAGCGTCTTTCTTTTCCAGTGCTGCCAGAGCTTTCTGAATCTCATCGTTCAGTTTCTGTTGTTCCCTGATGCGTTTCTGCAACTCGGCCTTCAATTGTTTTTCATTTTGTTGCAGGCGGGAAATATTGCGATTGAGTTTTTGCTGGTCCTCTTTCATGCGGTTAACCTCCGCTGCCAGTTCATCACGGGCTTTTTCCCTTTCCTGTTGCAAAGCCAGGAGTTTTGCCTCTTCTTCCTGCAACCGGGTTTGTGTTTGCCTGATCTTTTGTTCCTGCTCACGCATATAATCACTGTAACTGCGGAAATAACGCCACATGCGATAAGCCTGTGAGGCATTTTCGCTGGAAAGTATATGCATTATCCAAAGTTTTTTATCCCTGTGACGGTAAGCCTGTTGCAGCAGATCTTCGTAAGCGGCGGTAAGGGTTTCCCTTTCCTCTTTCAGGGTTCCGATCTCCCTGTTTTTTTCCAGGATGTTCTGATGGAGCGTTTCCAGTTCTTTCTCTATCCCACGAACCAGTTCCTGCCTGTTGGACAAGATCCTTTGGGCTAAACGGTACTGATTCAGGCGGCCTTTTATATCGTCGGAAGTGGTCTGGACCCTTTCCTGCAGCAAGGCTATTTCTTCCTGCAGTTTGCGGTTCTTTGCCTGCATA
>DAOSXZ010000132.1:0-2978 GCA_035380845.1 Bacteroidales bacterium
CAAAATGGCTCCGCCGTTTAAAAAAGCCGAGTTTGACATCATGTTCGGGGAAGGGATATCTCTGACCGGAGAGATCATTGATCTGGGAGTTGAACTGAACATCATTAAGAAAAGCGGATCCTGGTTCAGCTATGGCGAAACGAAAATTGGACAGGGACGCGATGCGGTACGGCAAATGCTCAAAGACAATCCCGAAATGAGGGAAGAGATAGAAGAAAAAGTACGCAAGGCACTCAGGGAACAAAAACAAGGACTCTGATCAGGCCGGAGTCATGGACAGATCGGCCAGCACAATGGCCGTGACAGCTTCTGCCACAACCGGCACCCGTAAAGCAAAACAAGCATCGTGACGACCGTGGTGACCCACGGTTGGGGTGGGTTTTACGGCTATCTGGAAAGATACCGGATCCCCGTTGGAGATGCCTCCGGCAATGCCTCCAATATGCGGATTCTGGGATCCCGTGAGCAATGTTTCTTCAAAACCCAGTCCGAATGTTATGCCTTTAATGCCCGGAATGGCAAAGACAGCATGAGATAACAAAGATTCCAGGGAATCAAAAAAAGGATTGCCCAATCCTGCGGGAAGGCCGTTCACTTCGCAGGATATGACAGCTCCCAATGAATCCCCTTTCTCTACGGATTGCCACAGCATATCAGTTACTTTCCCGGGCAAAGTGCTGTCCTTGATCACGGGGATTCCTCCTACCTGGGAAAGGTATGCTTTTATGCGCAGGGAGTTGTATTTTTGTTCCAGTATCTTTTTGGCTACAACACCTGCCGCCACTAGTGGCAATGTCAGGCGGCCGGAAAAATGTCCTCCCCCGCGCGGATCCTGGAACCCTTTAAATTTCACATCCCCTGTATAATCGGCTGTTCCGGGTCTGAAAGGCATTTTTTCTGCAGGATCCGAATCCTCGGAAGGCAGGTAATCCTGCGGACGGGCATCCCGGTTTCTAAATATTATGCATAAAGGACTGCCGGATGTATAATTCCGGTAGACACCGCTTTTAATGACGGGTTCATCCGATTCCCTGCGCTTTGTTGTTCCCGTGGCTCCGCTTTTACGACGGGCAATATCATCCGCAAAATCCGCCTCTGACAAAAGGATTCCCGGGGGAACACCATCTATGAGCACGCCCACCTCGGGTCCGTGGGATTCGCCATATACGGCTACTCTGAAATTTCTTCCGAAAGTATTCATTCTACAGGTTTTGTTACTTTTTCCAATTCTACCCAGAAATCGGGGAACGATTTTGAAACGGTATGCTTGCCTTCAATTTCAATCGGTTTTTCGGCCCCCAGAGCAGCTATTGCCAAAGACATGGCTATGCGGTTGTCTCCCCTGGCAGAAATTGAAGCTCCCCCGGGCAGGACGCCGCCTTCAACAACCATGTTATTTCCTTCCAGTTTTATAGAGGCCCCCACCTTTGAATACTCTTCCAACAAGGCGAGGGCCCGGTTGGATTCTTTGTGGAAAAGGCGGTCAATGCCGTGAATACTGGTGGTTCCGTTGCAATGTACGGCCAGGGCCACCAAAGGCGGAAACAGGTCAGGACATTTACGGGCATCAAATTCATATCCCTGCAAATTATCTGTCTTGTAAACTTTCAGTTGGTTGCCGGTTCCCCACGCCCACGATCCCCCGGCTTTTCCAATGGCTTCCAGGATGGCCTTATCGGCCTGTAAACTGTCTTTCCACAGGGGCTCTATCCGCAGGTCTCCAAAAAGGGACGCACCTACAATAAAATTTGCACCTCCGCTCCAATCTCCTTCAATGGCTATTTTCCGGGCCCGGTATGTCTGCCGTCCGGGAATATGAAACACCTTGTAATTGTCGTGTGTGGCACGAACCCCGAAAGACTCCATTACATTAAGAGTCAGGTCAATATAAGGCTGACTGGCCAGGTGTTCCACTTCCAGAATGGAATCTTTTTCCGCCAGGGGCAAGGCCATAAGCAAGCCACTCAGGAACTGAGAACTTCCTCCAGCATTGACTTTGTATTTTCCACCGCGCAAAGGACCCTGGACCAACAATATGGGACGGGACAGGCTCAAAGACTGATCCCGTGTTTCCCAACGCCCCGTTTCTTTAAGATTCTCCATTATTGATAAGGTGGGCAATGTATTCAGGCTTTCACACCAACATCCAAGTTCACGCAACCCTTCTATGACAAAATCTATAGGTCTTGTTATAAGTGTTGTACGCCCCCTTAAACAATAGATGTAAGACGACAAGGCCAGTATGGGAGCAAACATCCTCAATGCCAGGGCTGATTCCCCGCAATCCAGTTGCCGCCGGGTATGATCCCTGCCGGGAGTTGCTACGTGCGGCCAGATATCTTCTTTGGCAAATTGCGATCCCACAGAGCGTACCACCCTGTATGCGGCCTGAACGTCTTCACAAACCTGGGTTCCGTCTTTAGGCCAGGCTCCTTTCAGAGAAGTTTCCCGTCCGGCCAGAAAAATAGCCGCCAGTGCCCTTATACTCATGCTTTTAGAAGGCGGCAAGGAGACCTTTCCCTTCAAACGACCTTTGGATATTGTAATCATGTCTCAAGTATAGATGTACAAAGATAACATTTACCTAAAAAAGACTAACTTTGTGCGTTGAATTTTGAACCTGACATCCTTATGAAAACAGTTCTGAGCGGCATTCGTTCCACCGGCCATTTGCATCTGGGCAATTATTTTGGAGCACTCCGTAATTTTACCCAATTACAGCATCAGGCCAAGTGTTATTTTTTTATTGCCGATCTGCATTCCTTAACCACCCATCCCAAACCGGATGATTTTCATTCAAATGTACGCATAATCCTTTCCGAGTACCTGGCTTCCGGGCTGGATCCGGAAAAATCCACTTTATTCGTGCAAAGCAGCGTTCCGGAAGTTTGTGAACTGTTTGTACTGTTAAACATGTTGACTTACAAAGGAGAACTGGAGCGTACGGCTTCATTCAAAGACAAAGTAAGGCAAAACCC
>DAOSXZ010000133.1:0-2943 GCA_035380845.1 Bacteroidales bacterium
GATCGGGGACGTAGAATTCCAGGGAGACGGGACCAAAGCCATCTTTTATTACATTGCCGACGAACGGGTGGATTTCAGAAAGCTGATCAAACTTTTTGCTTCTGAATTTTGCATCCGAATAGAAATGAGACAGTTTGGAGCACGTCAGGAAGCCGGGCTTATTGGCGGCCTGGGGGTTTGCGGCCAGGAATTATGCTGCAGCCGCTGGATGGCGGATTTTAATTCGGTGACCACTCAATCGGCAAGGATTCAGGACCTTTCCCTGAATCCCCAGAAATTGGCGGGACAGTGTTCCAAACTTAAATGCTGTATAGACTACGAGACTCCTGTTTATATGGATGCCATAAAAAATATTCCTGAGGTTACCGAACCCATAGAAACTATGGACGGACCGGTATATCTGGTTAAAACGGATGTATTGAAAGGAACCATGTGGTTCAGCCGGGATCCTCACAGTATGAGTGACATGCAACCTGTCGCCGCAAAAAAGGTCCGGGAAATGCTCGCAGCCAACCGGCAGGGAATCAAAGTGGCTTCCCTGTATGACAAACCGCGTACCAACGGAGAACAAAACGGGTTTAAATCAGCAGCAGGGGAAGAGAGCATTACCCGTTTTGATAAAAAACAAAAAAACAAACGCAGGAAAAACAATCGCAGGAAAAATGGTCCTAAGAAATCATAAGATCCCCCGGCCTGTTTTATGGATTTTTTTTCTGGCATCAGTTTCCTGCTCTTCTCCTTCTGCCAGTCAGCAGCAGTTGCATCTTAAAGATGCCCTCTGGAATAAATACAATAACCTGGAACTCACTCTTGCGGTCCCGGACACAACGGCTTCATACCACGCCTGGATGGATGTGCGGGTTACCCGGGATTATCCTTATTCATACCTGTCAGTAGTGGTAACACGCCCGGGAGCTAAAGACACGTTATGGTTTTCCCTGATCCCTGAAAAGGCCTTGCCTGCAGGCCGTTTCCTGGACTACAGATTCCCGCTGGATTCTTTGGGATTCCGGGCACATTCCTCTTTTTATCACTGGCGCATAGCACACAATATGCCGGACAAGACACTGCAGGGAGTGGTTTTGATAGGCGTACTGATGAAAAAAACCGAATATGGGCAAAGATAAAATTCGCCGATTCCGCGAAAATGAAACGTTTCCCAATCTTTTCCAGGCTTCTTTTGAAGAAGTGTACCGGAAAGACTACGCGCTGAAAGGTGCCTGGAATGAAAAGGTCTTTGGAAATAAAAATCCGCTGGTCCTGGAACTTGGGTGCGGCAAGGGTGAATACACACTGGCCCTGGCCCGGCTGAATAAATCGGTTAATTATATAGGTGTTGATGTAAAAGGAGCCCGTCTGTGGCGCGGAGCCAAAACGGCTCTTGAAGAAAAACTGGATAATGTAGCCTTTATCCGCACCCGCATTGAATTGATAGAAAGCTTCTTTGCTCCCGGTGAAGTGTCACAGATATGGATTACATTCCCCGACCCACAACCCCGCAAAGAAAACAAACGGCTGACTTCTCCCCGTTTTTTGAACCGTTATTTATTGTTTCTGGCTCCTGATGCCGTAATACATTTAAAAACAGACAGCAGGGAACTGCATGATTATACCCGGGAAGTGGTGGAGACCCAATCGGGTTTCACTTTGTTGGAAGCAGATCCTGATATTTACGGCAACAAAAAAAGGCTGGCTGACGATCCGGTACTGACGGTCAGGACTTTTTACGAAAAGCAATTTCTGGAACAGGGCAAACCCATTACGTACCTGAGATTTTCAACAGGCAATCCCGCCACGGTGAAGGCGGAAGGGCATTGAGGCATTCTTGTGCTTTGGTATTGTGATGCAGCCAGACTTTACGGGCATATTCCATCCCGTTGTATGAATGGACAAATTCAATGATCCGGGACAAGGCTTGATCGCCTTCTTTTTCCACCTTCCGGATCCAATCGGCCACCTGCGGACGGAACGTTTCTTCACCGGCATTGGCCAACGCTCCCAGCAGGGGCAAGGTGATCTTGGACTCGGCAATGTCCTGGTAACAAGGTTTGCCCAAATCGGTAACCGGGCAATAGTCCATAATATCGTCGTTTATCTGGAAAGCCATACCCATATGGTAAGCTGCTTTTTCAATGACAGGCAGGTATGTTTCAGACAGTTCCTTTTCGGGAACTGATAAAGCGCCGGAAATCATGGATGTACGGAATAGAGCAGCTGTCTTCTTTTCACATACAGAATAATACTCGTTGAGTGAAATATCCAGTGTGCGTCCTTTCTCCAACTGCAGGATCTCTCCTTCGCTAAGGGCCTGAATGGCTTCTGCATACAGAGGAAGCAAGTGCAACCCGTCGTAATCCATCAATACACGAAATGCCCGGGCAAACCAGTAATCGCCCAAAAGGATGGAAGCAGCAGGACCGAATTGTTTTTGAACACTTGTCATACCGCGCCGGGTTTCGGCATTATCGGCCACATCATCGTGAAGGAGTGTGGCGGTGTGTATCATCTCTGCCACAGCGGCTGCGACATGGCTCAACGGCCCGGACGTGCCGCAGATTCCTGCGGTACACAACACCAGGACCGGACGCAATTGTTTGCCAGGTTTGTTAAAAATGTATGCATCCATAGAGGAAAGGTATGCATACGGAGAATCCAGGGCAGTTTTCAGGATTTCCCGGAAAGCCGTCCAATGGTCTCCCAAAAACTGCCGGATTCGTTCTGTGTCATACATTGTCTGTCAAAAGAGAAAGGCTACTGATAATTCAAAGCCCCTGAAATTGGCATCATCCAGCTGCCAGTCATCCGAATCTATATGGAATGATCCGTCCTTTGCCAGTTGGCCAAAGCTCCAGTTGTATTTTCCGGAAACCTGGAATTTCCATATCTCAATACCGGCACCCAGGCTCAGCCCGTAGTCAAACCGGTTGATGTCTTCCCAGGGCA
>DAOSXZ010000134.1:0-2933 GCA_035380845.1 Bacteroidales bacterium
TTTTGAGCTTATTGATCTTAACTACTTTATTGGCTCCGTAAGCGATCTCTTTCAATGTCAGTTTTACGCGAATGCGTATATCTGAACCGCGACGCACTCCACGCCTGGGATTGGTACGTCCGCCAAAGGCACTGCCGAACGGACTTCCTCCGAAAGCTTCACCAAATATATCTCCAAACCGGGAAAATATATCGTCCATTGTAAAACCTCCTGCAAACCCGCCGGGTCCGCCTGCTCCCATTCCGTCCACTCCTGCGTGACCAAACTGGTCGTAGCGGGATTTTTTTGTGGGGTCGCTCAGTACGTCATAAGCCTCGGCAGCTTCCTTAAACTTATCCTCAGTAGTTTTATCCCCGGGATTTTTATCGGGGTGGAATTGAATGGCTTTTTTCCGGTATGCTTTTTTTATTTCCTCGGCAGATGCGTTTTTATCTACTCCCAGAACTTCATAATAATCTCTTTTGGCCATAATGCTGTCTATTCGCCCACTACTACGTTAGCGAACCTGATTACTTTTCCGTTTAGTGTATATCCTTCCAATGCCACATCTATGATCTTTCCTTTCATCTTTTTTTCTTTGACAGGCACTTTAGCTATTGCACAATGAAAATCCGTGTCCAGGGACTTTCCTTTGGCTTCTATGATTTTCAGTCCTTTACCCTGTAAAAATGTAAGGAGCTTGTTGTAGATCAGCCGCACACCTTCCACAGAATGCGGATCGGCATTTTCCAGCTGTTCCAGTATGGAAAGTGCTCGCTGGCAATCATCCAGCACGGGCAACATCCCTTTGATAACCTCTTCAGAAGCCGTCAGAACGAGTTCCAGCCGTTCCCTGGCCGTGCGTTTCCGGTAATTGTCAAACTCGGCCTGAAGGCGCAACAGCCTGTCGTTCGCCTCGTCCAGTTTTTTCTGCAAACCGGAATCCTGCTGAACCTGTTCTTCTTGTTGCTGAGCATCTTCTGCCTTTTGCTGAGCCTGTTCCGCCTGCTGCGGTTGTGACTCTTGCTGCTCCTGCTGTTCTAAATGATCAACATCAGGCCCGGTTTGGGCCTGATGTTTCTTTGTCTTTGCTTCAGCCATATTATTTGACCTCCTCAAAATCTACATCCTTAACTTCTCCTTCTTCATTGCCGGTATCACTGCCGCCGTTTCCTGGTTGTTCCCCTTCAAAAGGAGGTTGCTGTTGCGGGCCCTGGTCCGATGCCTGGGACGCTTTGTACATTTCCTCGGATGCGGCATGCCAGGCTTTGTTCATGGCCTCCAGGGCGCTGTCAATGGCAGCAAGGTCCTGAGATTTATGCGCTTTCTTCAGATTTTCCAAGGCTTCTTCAATAGGCGCTTTTTTATCTGCCGGCAATTTATCCCCATACTCTTTGAGTTGTTTCTCTGTCTGGAAGATCATGCTGTCGGCCTCGTTGATTTTGTCTATACGCTCTTTTTCCTTCTTATCGGCATCTTCATTGGCTTTTGCCTCGTCTCTCATCTTTTTGATCTCGTCTTCTGTAAGGCCCGAGGAAGCTTCAATACGGATTTTCTGCTCTTTCCCGGTTCCCTTATCTTTTGCCGAGACGTTCAAAATTCCGTTGGCATCTATATCAAACGACACTTCAATCTGTGGTACTCCGCGGGGTGCGGGAGCAATTCCGTCAAGATGGAACCTTCCGATGGTCTTGTTGTCACGTGCCATGGGACGTTCTCCCTGCAACACATGGATCTCAACCGAGGGCTGGTTATCGCTGGCCGTGGAAAATACCTGTGATTTTTTTGTAGGTATGGTTGTGTTGGCTTCAATCAGTTTTGTCATCACACCGCCCAGGGTTTCAATACCCAGGCTCAGGGGAGTTACGTCAAGCAACAAAACGTCTTTCACGTCACCGGAAAGCACACCGCCCTGTATGGCAGCACCTACGGCAACCACCTCGTCCGGATTTACACTCTTGTTTGGTGTTTTTCCAAAGAATTTCTGTACCAGTTGCTGAATAACCGGTATACGTGTTGAACCGCCCACCAGTATTACATCATCAATATCGGAAGCCTTCAGCCCGGCATCAGAAAGGGCTTTTTTACAAGGCTCCATGGTACGTTGTACCAGGTTGTCTATCAATTGTTCGAATTTTGCCCTTGACAAGGTTTTGACCAGGTGTTTGGGAACACCGTCAACGGGCATGATGTAAGGCAGGTTGATCTCTGTGGAATTCTGACTGGAAAGCTCTATCTTGGCTTTTTCTGCTGCCTCTTTCAGACGTTGCAATGCCATTGGGTCTTTACGAAGGTCCAGTCCGCTGTTGTCAGAAGCAAATTCTTCCGCAAGCCAGTCGATCACAGCCTGGTCAAAATCGTCTCCGCCAAGGTGCGTGTCACCGTTGGTGGATTTTACTTCAAATACACCGTCTCCAAGTTCCAGGATAGATATGTCAAAAGTTCCGCCACCCAGATCATATACAGCAACCTTCATGTCTTTGTGCATTTTATCCAGGCCGTAGGCCAATGCGGCAGCAGTAGGTTCATTGATGATACGACGCACTTTCAGACCGGCAATTTCCCCGGCTTCTTTGGTGGCCTGACGTTGTGAATCACTAAAATAAGCAGGTACAGTTATCACGGCTTCGGTCACTTCCTGTCCCAGAAAATCTTCTGCTGTCTTTTTCATCTTTTGCAGTACCATAGCAGAGATTTCCTGCGGTGTATATAAACGTTCGTCAATTTTCACGCGGGGTGTATTGTTATCTCCTTTTTCCACCACATAAGATACCCTGTTGCGTTCCAGGGCTACTTTATCAAATGTTTCTCCCATAAAACGCTTTATAGAATAAATGGTTCTGTGGGGATTTGTAATAGCCTGACGTTTGGCCGGATCACCAATTTTACGTTCACCGTTATCCGCAAATGCGACAACAGAAGGAGTTGTCCGTTTGCCTTCCGAATTAATGATA
>DAOSXZ010000135.1:0-2800 GCA_035380845.1 Bacteroidales bacterium
CGTCAACCGGAAGCGGCTGACGGGATCAGAATGTCCATGATCATCATAGGTGCGTTGGTGGAAGGGGTTTCCTTGTTTGCGATCATTGTCTGCCTGCTGGTAGCTTTATAATTTTTGCGTTATGGATTTGATGATTCCCGATTCCGGATTGTTATTCTGGATGTTCATTGCTTTTGGCATCCTTTTCCTGGTGCTGGCCCGTTTCGGCTGGCCTCTGATCACCGGTGTGGTGGAACGTCGCAACGAAAAAATTGAAAGAGCACTTGCCGATGCGGCCGCTGCCCGCAAATTACTGGCCACCCTGAAACAACAAGAAGAAAAAATCCTCCAGCAGTCACGCGACGAGCAGGCAAAAGTCATAGAACAGACTTCCCTGCTGCGTCAAAAACTTTTAGATGAGGCCCGTGAAGCAGCGCGCCACGAAAGCCGCTTAATGGTGGACCGGGCAAGGGCACAAATTGAGAAAGAAAGGGATTTGGCCATGCAGGAAGTCAAAGCTTATGTAGCCACACTTTCTGTTGAAGTAGCCGAAAAATTGCTCAAAAAACAACTGGATCCCGAAATCAGGCAAAAGGATCTTTTAAACAGTCTGATGGAGGAATCCGCAAAACCCCGGGCGTAATCTCATGAACACAGGACCGATCGTTTCCCGTTATGCCGCTGCTTTGTTGTGTTATGCTTCAGATACCGGAGCAGATCACGACGTATATTGCATGATGAAACGTTTGTCGGAATATTTTACCGAAGTTCCCCATCTGGAAAAGACGTTCTGTGATGGAATGGTACCAGCCCGTAAGCGAAAAGATATGTTCCTGGATCTTTTCCGGGATTATTCACCGCATTCATTACAGGTGTTGTCGGGTTTCCTGGACCTGTTAATCAGGCATCAAAGAGAACACGTGATCCGGTGGGTCTGTCTGCAGTATCTGGACAAATACAGGCAAGAACAGGGCATTACCAGCGGTGTGCTGACAACTGTTGTACCTGTTGATGAAATTACGGCAGAGAAAATTAAGGAAATCCTGGATCCGGAACATCCCCAAAAGGTGGAACTGGAATTGAAACAGGACAAACAATTGATAGGAGGATTCTTACTACGGGTAGGCATGAAGGTCTGGGACGCATCCCTGGCCGGTCGTATTAGAGAAGTGAGAAAAGCCTTTGGAATAACCGATAAACAGTAGACGTATTATGTCAGATGTGATTAAACCTGCTGAAGTTACTGAAATATTGCGCATGCAACTGGAAGGTCTTGACAACCGGCCCCTTTTTGAAGAAAAGGGTACGGTGCTTCAGGTAAGCGACGGCGTAGTTCGCATTTACGGTCTGTATCAGGCCGAGTCGAATGAATTGCTGGAGTTTGACAACGGTATGATGGCCATTGTGATGAACCTGGAAGAGGACAACGTAGGTGCTGTATTGCTGGGACCCACAGACAGGATAAGAGAGGGAGACATGGTAAAACGGACGGGCCGTATTGCATCAATACCGGTCAGCGAGAAATTATTGGGCAGGGTTATAGATCCCCTGGGCAACCCCCTGGACGGAAGGGGAGAGATTCCCGGACCGTTTACTTCCATGCCGTTGGAAAGAAAAGCCCCCGGAGTGATTTTTCGCGAACCGGTATCCGAACCCCTCCAGACAGGTATAAAATCCATAGACGCTATGATTCCCATAGGCAGGGGGCAGCGGGAGCTGATCATAGGTGACAGGCAGACCGGCAAGACCGCCATTGCCCTGGATACGATCATCAACCAACGGTCCAATTTTCTGGACGGGGATCCCGTATATTGCATTTATGTGGCTATAGGTCAGAAAGGGTCCACTGTGGCATCCATTGTTAACACCCTGGAGAGATACGGGGCACTGGAGTACACCACGGTTATTTCAGCAACAGCCGGAGATCCTGCTGCCATGCAGTATTTTGCACCTTTTGCGGGAGCTGCGTTAGGCGAATTCTTCCGGGATACAGGGCGCCACGCCCTGGTTGTATACGACGATCTGTCCAAGCAAGCTGTTTCTTACCGGGAAGTTTCACTGATCCTGCGCAGGCCGTCCGGACGGGAAGCCTATCCCGGAGATGTCTTTTACCTCCATTCACGTCTTTTGGAACGGGCAGCCAAGATCATTGCCCAGGATGAAGTGGCTTCGCAGATGAACGATTTGCCCGAATCCCTGAAGGATAAAGTCAAAGGAGGCGGGTCACTGACAGCCCTTCCAATCATTGAAACCCAGGCGGGAGACGTCTCGGCATACATTCCTACCAATGTCATTTCCATAACGGACGGACAGATATTCCTGGATACCGACCTTTTCAACCAAGGGAACCGACCTGCCGTCAATGTAGGCATTTCCGTATCCCGTGTGGGAGGCAATGCACAGCTGAAAGCCATGAAAAAAGTGGCCGGAACCCTGAAGATAGACCAGGCACAATACCGGGAACTGGAATCTTTCTCCCGTTTTGGCGGGGATATGGATCCGTACACCGCTCGCATACTGGATAAAGGACAGAAAAATTCACAACTTCTTATTCAGAAACAATACCATCCGCTGGAAGTCGGGAAACAGATCGCATTGCTTTATTGCGGAACACACGGTCTGCTAAGCAGGGTCCCTTTGGATAAGATCGTTGTGTTTGAAGAAAAATTCCTGCATGTTTTGGAAAGCAGTCATCGCAAAACCGTACTTGAACCTTTGAACAGGGGCGAAATAAACGAGGAAATTACCTCGATCATAGAAAGCGTAGCAGAACAAATTGCCGGATAACCATGCCGTCTTTAAGAGACATAAAAAGAAGGAT
>DAOSXZ010000136.1:0-2758 GCA_035380845.1 Bacteroidales bacterium
GAAGCCGGCCGCTGGATCACTTCTCCGGCAGCTATCTGGCTGGCAATATGTGGAGGAAGGACGTAAATCATCAGAATATTTTCATTAAATAGCTGAAGGCCTGTGTAAAGTACAGGGCCATGATCATGATCACAATCAAGGAGATAATGATAATGGCTCGTATGATCTTCTGTCGTGCCGGGTAGCGGCGTTCTACCTCGTGGCGGCGTTGGAATGACCCCCTGATGGAACCCCCGGGAACGTAAGGCTTGTCTTCATTGTGTTTTTCGGCAGCCACTTTTTCCCTGGATTGCCTTATCCGTTCTTCAAAAGCTTCTTTTTCCGGGTTCCAGTAACGGGGTTTGTAATTGAAAACCCGGTGTTGAGGTGTACGAAAAAAAGATATTCTAAATGCCATAACAGTAATTTTTTATAAAGGCAGATCCAATACAATACGGTCTTTTTCAATTTTTTCTACGGCATTCCCTTTTGTAATGCCGTTGATGATCATCATGCCCAGGCCGTCCGGGTCCTGTTGCTTGTTGAGTATGGTTTCAAGACTGGCGTTGGCTGTAAATCGTGTATGGATCTGTTTTGTTTTTTCCGAGTATGCAATAAAAAGGGTGATACCCCCTGTTTCCCGGAGGATCTCCCTGCGCCGGACGGTTTGGGGACTATTATCCGTTCCCATGCAAAGTTGCATGGTTTCTTCAACCAGGTGAAGAAGGGCATCCCGCTGTGCAGGCCCCAGGAAATGTTTTTCACAAAATTGAATAATATCTGTGGTAAGTGCGTAAATGTCGTAATGTTCGTAATCTTCTATATTCCATTCCAGGTTCCTGACACGGTTGATAAAAGTGCGTGTAGCCTCTTTTTCCGGATGATCAAAAATCTGAGAGGGAGAGCCTTCTTCGTAAATAATACCCTGGTCCATATAGAAAACACGTGAAGAAACGTCCCGGGCAAATTGCATTTCATGGGTGACGATGAGCATGGTCATCCCGGTTCCGGCCAGACGGCGGATGACTCCCAGCACTTCGCTGACCATGGTGGGATCCAGGGCCGAGGTGGGCTCGTCAAAAAGAATGATGTCCGGGTTCATGGCCAGGCAACGGGCAATGGCAACACGTTGCTTTTGTCCCCCGGACAACTCGGCAGGGAACGCTTTTTCCTTGGCTGCCAGGCCAACCAGGTGCAGCAGCTCGCGCGCCTTTGACTGGGCAAGGGCTGGTGTTTTATGAAGAAGTTTGACAGGGGCAAGGGTCAGGTTTTCCAGCACATTCAGGTGCAAAAAAAGATTGAAATCCTGGAAGACCATACCCATCTTTTGCCTTAGCAGGGACACGTTTGCGTTCGGGGCGGTGATTTCCTGTCCGTCAATGAAAATGCGGCCCCCGGTAGGAGGATCCAATAAGTTCAGACACCGCAGAAACGTGCTTTTTCCGGTGCCGGAAGGTCCAATGACAGATATCACCTCGCCCCGTTTGATATGGGCGTTTACGTCCCGGAGCACTTCAAGGTCTCCGAATTTTTTGGAGAGGTGTTCTACTCTGATCATACGGCCCGGCCTTTAAAGGTTTGGGATATATAGCGATCGGCCACCTTTGGAAAATGAAGTTGTTCCAGATCGTGGATTTTGGCTGCCAGGGTTTCAGGGGTGTCAAAAGGATCAACGGGACAAGTGACCTGAAAAATGATTTGACCGTGATCGTACTGGGGGTCCACAATGTGGATGGTTATTCCGGATTCCTTTTCCCCATTCTGAATGACGGCCTTGTGAACACGTTCTCCGTACATCCCGGAACCGCCGTATTTGGGGAGCAGGGCAGGATGAATGTTCAGGATCTTGCCCGGCCATTGGCGGACAATGTGTTCGGGAATCTTCCACAGGAATCCGGCCAGTATGATGAAATCAATTTTATAATTTTTCAGGGTGGAGGAAAGGCTGTTTTCGTGATCGGGATTTTCAAGTTCTTCCCTGGAAAAGATAATGGAAGGGATGTCAAGCTGCCGCGCACGTTCCAGTACGTATGCCCCGGGTTTGTTGCATAAAAGCAGCACAACCTTACCACAGGTCAGATTGTGGATCAGATTTTCGGCATTGGTCCCGTTGCCAGATGCAAATACGGCAATTCTTGTCATAACTTACAAAGGTATGGAAAAATCGTTATTTTTGTGATATGATGAAAAACGGAACGAAATCTGATAGCCGTCAACGTGTTGGCGGGGGCGCATTTCCCCGTATAGGGAACGGATTTGACGTACATGCCCTTGCCCCGGGTCTGCCATTCTTTCTGGGCGGCGTACAGCTGGATCATTCAAAAGGCTGTATAGCACATTCTGACGGCGATTGCCTTATTCATGCCGTGTGCGATGCCATGATGGGCGCAATGGCATTAGGGGATATTGGTATTCACTTTCCTGACAGTTCTGAAGAATTCAGGGGAATTGACAGCAAGATCCTTCTGAAGAGAACGTACGACATGATCCGGGCTGCAGGATACAGGCCGGGAAACGTGGATTGCACGGTTTGTCTGCAGGAACCGAAGATAGGGCCTGTAATATCCCGGATGCGGAACATACTGGCACGGATTCTGGAAATGCCGGTCGGGTGTGTATCCGTGAAAGCTACTACAACCGAAAAGCTGGGATTTGTGGGCAGGGAAGAGGGGGTGGCCGTTTATGCTACCGTGCTTCTGTGGCCGGCAGACTAAATCGGGATTCTCGTTTGTGTGTTTCAAAATAATTCTTACTTTTGCAGCTCCGTAGCGGCGAGGTA
>DAOSXZ010000137.1:0-1275 GCA_035380845.1 Bacteroidales bacterium
GTTGAACCTGCAAATTGACAAAGGAGAGTTTGTTGCCATCATGGGATCCTCCGGATCCGGGAAATCCACACTGTTAAACATTATTGGGATACTGGACGATTACGATTCAGGGTCTTATCACTTGAACGGGAAGCTCATAAAGGATTTGTCAGAAAAAAATTCTGCCGTTTACAGGAACAACATGTTAGGCTTTGTATTTCAGTCTTTTAATCTGATCACTTTCAAAACGGCCCTGGAGAATGTGGCGCTTCCCCTGTATTACCAGGGGATCCGCAGAAACAAACGGAACAAGATCGCCATGGAATACCTGGATCGTATGGGATTGACCGAGTGGGCGGATCACCTGCCTTCCGAATTGTCCGGCGGACAAAAACAGCGCATAGCCATAGCGCGTGCTTTGGTTACGAATCCCCAGGTTATTCTTGCAGACGAACCAACCGGAGCCTTGGACTCCCAGACGTCTATAGAGGTTATGGAAATATTGCAACAGGTCAACCGGGAAGGAATGACGATCGTAATGGTTACGCACGACCCTGAAATGGCAGCCATGAGCCATAAGATCATAAAAATTCGCGACGGTGTCATAGGATCTATTGAACATCAATAACGGAAAGTGTTATGTTTGATGATTTTCAGGAAATATTCAGCACGTTAAGAAAAAATAAACTGCGGACGTTCCTTACGGGATTTTCCATGGCATGGGGCATTTTCATGCTCATTGCATTGTTGGGAGCAGGAAACGGTCTCAGGAACGGCATTTTATTCAATTTTGCCGATATGGCCACCAACTTCGTGAAACTCTGGCCCGGAAGAACGGCGGAAGCTTACCAGGGTTTACAGGCAGGCAGACGCATAAAACTGGACAGTACCGAGGGGCCTTTTCTTGAAAACGAATTTAACCAGGTATCCAATGTATCTCCTTTGATCACCCGTTCCAATCAGAATTTCTTCTACCAAGGAGATTATGCGCCCGGAGTATTACAGGGTGTCATGCCGGGTTACAGCAATATTGAAACGGTTAAGATCAGGCCGGGTAACGGAAGGTTTATAAACCGGGCAGATATCAGGGAGGCCAGAAAAGTGATCGTCCTGCATTCCAGAACAGCTGAATTACTTTTTAAAGAAGAAGATCCGTTGGGGAAATTCATTACTTATGACAATGTCATGTACCAGGTGATAGGTATCTACCATGACAATAATATGTCACAGAATCCCAACAGTTGCATTCCTCTTACAACGGCCCAGCTGATTTACAACCCCGAAAACGGGTATTCA
>DAOSXZ010000137.1:1352-2748 GCA_035380845.1 Bacteroidales bacterium
ATACATACAGTTTAAAGGAATTTTCAACGGGATAACGTTATTTGTGTGGATTATTGGGTTAGGAACCTTGATAGCCGGGGTGGTGGGCATCAGTAACATCATGTTGATTACAGTTAAAGAGCGTACTAAAGAGTTTGGAATACGAAAAGCCATTGGTGCCACCCCCGGGACTATCTTACGTTTGGTGATGACCGAATGTCTTATGATAACCGCTTTCTTCGGGTACCTGGGCATGTTAGGGGGAATTGCGGTGACCGAGTTGCTGAATAATGTTATGGGTACCCCGAATGCACCTACTTCACAGGAAGATATGGTGATGTTTACCAATCCTACCGTGGAACCTTCAATTATCATAGCCGCAACCATTGTGTTGATAATAGCCGGGCTTCTGGCCGGGTACCTGCCGGCCAGGCGGGCTGTTCAGGTAAAACCGATTGAAGCTTTAAGATACGAGTAATTATGTTTGATCTGGACAGCTGGCAGGAAATATGGGTGACGATCACCCGCAACAAAAGAAGAAGTCTGCTTACCGCCTTCGGAGTTTTCTGGGGAATATTTATGCTGGTGATTATGCTTGGGGCCGGGAACGGTTTGTCCGAAGGTGTGGCCTCCGACATTCAGGGATTTTCCGAAAACTCGGCGTTATTTTATACAAACAGGACTTCGGAGCCGTATAAAGGTTTCCGGAAAGGACGGTATTGGAATATGCAGGAAGAAGATCTGAATATTCTGGAAGCGCAGATAAAAGATATAAAATATACAGTGCCTTTTTTAATGGGACAGAATGTAACCGTAGTATACCGCGATAAAAGCACCAGTTGCAATACCAAAGGGAATTCCCCCTTATACAATCAAATGATGCCCCAACATATGATCTACGGACGTTATATTAATCATATGGATGTCCAGGATCGCAGGAAAGTATGTGTTGTGGGAAGACGAGTTTATGAAGAACTTTTCAGGGCGGGTGAGGATCCTGTTGGGACATACCTGAAACTATACAATATCAATTTCCAGATCATAGGGGTTTGTGAGTCTTCCGTAAGGGGGGTCAACATAAACGGACGGGATGACGAAGTCATCAGTATTCCCTATTCGGTTATGCAACAGATACAGAATTCCGGAACCATCATACATCTGATAGGTGTCGTGGCTAATGAGAACGTGAGCATGAGTATCCTGGAACCACAGGTGGAAACATTGTTGAAGGCCAGACACAACATTGCTCCGACAGATAATTTTGCGCTTGAAAGCATAAATGTGGAAAGAATTTTCAAGCAGTTTGA
This sequence comes from Bacteroidales bacterium, assembly GCA_035380845.1. Classification (GTDB taxonomy): domain Bacteria; phylum Bacteroidota; class Bacteroidia; order Bacteroidales; family UBA932; genus DMER64. The sequence continues at coordinate 2,639 of DAOSXZ010000137.1, forward strand.
AATGTTGTTCACCGGAATAGCCGTACTGATCTGGATCGTGGGATTGGGGACCCTGCTGGCCGGAGTGGTGGGTGTGAGCAATATTATTATGGTAACGGTACGTGAACGCA
>DAOSXZ010000138.1:0-2693 GCA_035380845.1 Bacteroidales bacterium
CTGCATCTTGGCAATGGGTTTGATCTTCTTGGATCCTTCTTTCATGATCCTGGAAAACAGCCGTTTATCAATGACGGTTCCATAAAGGGAAGGAGATGCTTTCAAAGAGGCATCTTTTACGTCACCGGCTTTGTCTCCGAATATCGCACGCAGGAGTTTCTCTTCCGGAGAAGGATCACTTTCTCCCTTAGGGGTGATTTTTCCAATAAGAATATCTCCAGGTTCAACATAAGCTCCAATGCGAATGATCCCGTTTTCATCCAGGTTCTTGGTTGCCTCTTCAGATACGTTGGGAATATCGCTGGTAAGCTCTTCCATACCGCGTTTTGTGTCACGGACTTCCATTATATATTCGTCAACGTGAATGGAAGTGAATACGTCTTCCCGCAGCATTCTTTCGGACAGCACAATGGCATCTTCAAAATTGTAACCTTTCCAGGGCATGAAGGCCACCTTCAGATTGCGCCCCAGGGCAAGTTCACCGTTCTGTGTTCCGTATCCTTCTGTAAGAATCTGTCCGGCAGTTACTTTTTGACCTTTTCTGACGATTGGTTTCAGACTGACAGAAGTGTTCTGGTTGGTTTTCCTGTTTATGGGAAGTTTATAGACGGTTGTTTCCGGACTGAAACTTACGAATTTTTCGTCGTCTGTCCTTTCGTAACGTATATGTATTTCATTGGCATCTACAAAAACTACTTCACCTTTTCCTTCTGCAGAAATTTGTGTACGGCTGTCGCGGATTACCGATCCTTCAAGTCCTGTTCCCACAATGGGGGCTTCCGGGCTGATCAGGGGCACGGCCTGGCGCATCATGTTGGATCCCATCAAAGCACGGTTGGCATCGTCGTGTTCAAGGAAGGGGATCAGTGAGGCTGCTATAGAGGCGATCTGGTTGGGAGCGACGTCCATCAGGTGCACTTCCTCTTTGGTAACAACGGGATAATCGGCTTCGTAACGGCATTTGATACGTTCATCAAGGATGTTGCCGTCATCGTCCAGGTTAACGTTCGCCTGGGCCACCATACGTTCCTCTTCCTCCTCGGCACTCATATAAAGAAAGCCTTTTGCCGAAAGATCAACACATCCGTTGTCCACTTTCCGATAGGGGGTTTCAATGAATCCCAGATCGTTGATGCGGGCATATACACACAGAGAAGAGATAAGACCGATGTTGGGTCCTTCAGGCGTTTCAATGGGACATAGCCGTCCGTAATGTGTGTAATGTACGTCACGAACCTCAAAACCGGCACGGTCCCTGGAAAGACCTCCCGGACCAAGTGCGGAAAGACGGCGTTTGTGAGTCATCTCGGCAAGGGGATTTGTCTGGTCCATGAACTGGGACAATTGAGAAGTCCCGAAGAATGAATTGATCACAGACGACAACGTCTTGGCATTAATCAGGTCAATAGGTGTAAACACCTCATTGTCACGCACATTCATTCTTTCTCTTATGGTACGGGCCATTCGTGACAAGCCCACGCTGAACTGGTTGGCCAGCTGTTCTCCTACCGTACGTATACGGCGGTTGCTCAAGTGATCTATATCGTCAACTGTAGCCTTGGAATTGATCAGCTGGATCAGATGACAAATAATGGCAATGATATCTTCTTTGGTAAGTACCTTGATATCGGCAGCCGTAGTCAGGTTCAGTTTGTGATTCAGACGGTAACGTCCTACATCTCCCAAATCGTAACGCTTGGAGGAAAAGAACAGTTTGTCTATCACATCCATGGCGGTAGCTTCGTCAGGTGGTTCGGAATTACGTAACTGCCTGTATATATATACTACGGCTTCCTTTGCCGAGTTGCAGGGATCCTTTTGCAGGGTGTTGTGAATGATTGCATAATCTCCAATGTTAGCCTCTTCTTTATGCAATAATATGGTTTCGGCACCCGAATCCAGGATCAGATCTATATGTTCCTCTTCCAGGACAGTTTTCCTGTCCAGTACAATTTCATTACGTTCAATGGATACTACTTCACCGGTATCTTCATCCACAAAATCTTCGATCCATGATTTTAGTACACGGGCAGCCAGTTTTCTGCCCAGATTCTTCTTTAAGTTGGTCTTGTTGACCTTGATTTCGTTAGCCAGACCAAAGATTTCCAGGATGTCCTTGTCACTCTCAAATCCGATAGCACGAAGGAGGGTAGTGACCGGCAATTTCTTTTTCCTGTCAATGTATGCGTACATCACATTGTTGATGTCCGTGGCAAATTCAATCCATGAACCTTTGAAGGGAATAATACGTGCCGAGTAGAGTTTCGTTCCGTTGGTGTGAATGCTCTGACCAAAGAACACCCCGGGAGAACGGTGTAGCTGTGATACCACTATACGTTCAGATCCGTTGATCACAAACGTACCGCGAGGCGTCATGTAAGGAATGGTTCCCAGGTAAACATCCTGGAGAACAGTGGCAAAATCTTCGTGTTCAGGATCGGTGCAAAACAATTTGAGTTTTGCTTTCAGGGGCACGCTGTAGGTCAGCCCCCTGTCCAGGCATTCTTCTATGGAATAACGGGGAGGGTCAATAAAGTAATCGATAAATTCCAGTACAAAGTTGTTCCGGGTGTCTGTAATGGGGAAATTATCCTGGAAGACTCTGAACAATCCCTCGTTTTTGCGGTTTTCCGCAGTTGTATCCAATTGGAAAAAATCCTGGAAAGATTTCAATTGTACCTCCAGAAAATCGG
>DAOSXZ010000139.1:0-2671 GCA_035380845.1 Bacteroidales bacterium
CTTTGCACTACTCAAATAATGGAAGAAATGCAAAACATCAGTACCTACAACTTTACAGGAAAACGCGCAATTGTGCGTGTAGATTTCAACGTACCCCTGAACGCGGAATTTCAGGTAACGGATAACACCCGTATACGGGCAGCCATCCCCACCCTTAAAAAAGTGCTGGAAAGCGGCGGATCGCTCATCATCATGTCTCACCTGGGACGGCCTAAAAAAGCCGAGGACAAATTCTCCCTCAGGCATATCATTCCCCAGGTGGAAGAACAACTGGGCACATCCATACTCTTTGCCCCCGACTGCATGGGGAAAGAAGCCGCAACCATGGCCGCCGCCCTTAAACCGGGAGAAGTCCTTTTGCTGGAAAACCTTCGATTTTATGCCGAGGAGGAAGGCAAACCGCGCGGATTAGCCCCCGAGGCATCAGAAGATGAAAAGAAAGCGGCCAAGGCCGCCGTCAAGGAAAGCCAGAAAGAATTCACCGCAACCCTGGCCTCCTATGCCGATTGCTACATCAATGACGCTTTTGGAACAGCACACAGGGCTCATGCTTCCACAACCCTGATCGCTTCTCATTTTCCGAACGACAAAATGTTCGGCTTCCTTATAGAGGGTGAGATCAAGGCCATAGACAAAGTGCTTAAATCCCCTGAACATCCCATGACCGCCATCCTGGGCGGAGCCAAAGTATCCAGCAAGATCACTATTATTGAGAACCTGCTGGACAAAGTGGACAACATGATCATTGGCGGAGGAATGAGTTTCACTTTTATTAAAGCCCGTGGAGGAAAGGTGGGAGATTCCCTGTGTGAAGACGACCAGATGCCGCTGGCATTGGATATCCTTAAAAAAGCCGATGAAAAAGGCGTGAAGATTTATATATCTGAAGATGTCATCGCGGCAGATGCCTTTGACAACAACGCCAAAACCACGGTGTGCCCGGTTGACCAAATCCCCGATGGGTGGAAAGGTATGGATGCAGGTCCCGAGGCCCTGGAAACATGGAAAAAAGTCATTATGGACTCCAAAACCATCTTGTGGAACGGACCGGCCGGCGTATTTGAAATGCCCAATTTTGCCAACGGGACATTGAAGCTGGTGGAGTTTGTGGCCGGGGCCACCCGCAACGGGTCCTTCTCTCTGGTAGGAGGCGGTGATTCAGTAGCTGCCGTTACGCAAATGGGCTATGCCAAAAAGGTCAGTTACGTTTCCACCGGCGGCGGGGCTATGCTGGAATACCTGGAAGGCAAGGAATTGCCCGGCATCCAGGCCATTCGCCAATAAAAAAAGCTCCCCGCGGGGAGCTAAAGGAGGTGGAACCTCCTGCGCCAACCTCCCGCGTGGCGCAGGAGGTTCCACCTCCCGGTCTTTCAGACCGTCATGATTTCGGTTTCCTTTTCTGCGAGTATTTCCTCTACCTTTTTGGAAAATGTTTCCACCTCTTTCTGAATGAGGCCTTCGGTATCTTTTACCACATCCTCGGACAACCCGTCTTTCTGGTATTTTTTGAGCACATCCACCCCGTCGCGACGGGCGTTACGGATGCTTATTCGGGCGTTCTCCCCCTCGGCTTTGGCTTTTTTCACCAAATCGCGCCTGCGTTCCTCGGTTAGCGGGGGAACTTGTATGCGAATGATTTCCCCGTTGTTTTGCGGTGTAAATCCCAGGTTGGCTGCCATAATGGCTTTTTCAATCAAAGGAATCAGGTTCTTTTCCCATGGTTGGATAATCATGGTCCGGGCATCCGGCGCAGAAATACTGGCCACCTGTGACAAAGGTGTGGGTGTGCCGTAATATTCCACGGTCACCCCGGAAAAAACGGCCGGATTGGCCTTTCCCACCCGGTACGTGCCCAGCTCATTTTCCAGGTATTCAACAGCTTTGTGCATCTTGCCTTTGGCCTGCTCCAATACTTGTTTAGCATCACTTATTTCCATAACGTATCTTTATTTTATTATTGTTCCTATGGCTTCTCCGTTGACAAGCCTGTGAAGATTCCCTTTTACGTTCATGTTGAATACGATTACGGGCATCTTGTTTTCCCGGCACAAGGTAAAAGCCGTCATATCCATGATTTTCAGGTTTTTCTCCAACACCCGGTCAAAAGTCAGCGTTTCAAATTTTTGCGCACCGGGATCTTTTTCCGGATCGGCACTGTAAACGCCGTCCACACGTGTTCCTTTCAACAACACATCCACGCCCAGTTCAACCGCCCGCAACGCTGCTGCGGAATCGGTCGTGAAAAAAGGATTCCCGGTTCCCCCGGAAAGCAATACCACTGTGCCTTTTTCCATTTCTTCCAGGGCATGATCCCTGTTGTAATACCGGGCAACCGCTTCCATGGGAGTAGCCGTGTAAACCAGTGCTTTCATTCCTTCATCCGCCAGGGCATCTGCCAGGGCTATGCTGTTTATGGTAGTGGCCAGCATTCCCATCCGGTCTCCGTGTACCCGGTCAACGCCTTTCCCCGTTCCGGGAAGCCCCCGGAATATGTTTCCCCCTCCCACAACAATGGCAATTCGTACACCGGCTTCTGCCAAAGGCTTGATTTCCCGGGCATATTGTTGCAGCATGGAAGGATCCAGACCTTGTCCGTTGACACCGCCCAGACTCTCGCCGCTTAATTTGAGCAATAGTGAAGAATACTTCATGATTTTATCCTTGATATCAT
>DAOSXZ010000140.1:0-2618 GCA_035380845.1 Bacteroidales bacterium
AAGTGTTCGGACGGCTCATTCACTGGCAAACGGCTTCCGGAGGAACGGCAACCCCCTTGGGTTGGCTGTATAACAACGTGTGTGTTCCGGTTTTCGGAGACAACCCGGCAGGATCCCTGGTCTACGCCATTATCTACGTGGCCCTTTTTACGCTCATGGCCATCGCCCTGTATAAAAGAAAAATCATCATTAAAATATAAACCTTAAAAAACCTAAATCTATGATAATGAAAAGGATGTTGCTATCTGGGCTGGTTGTTCTTGCCGGTATTTCATTACAGGCACAACCGCAGAGAGGGCCCGTACGCGAAAAAGCCAATTACGAACTGGCTTCTCGTTTTTCCGCAAAAAAGATCAACAAAATGGTGTTTTCTACCGGTGTTCGTCCCAATTGGTTTAAAACCTCGGACCTTTTCTGGTATGAATACAAAACACCACAAGGCAACAACTGGTATGTCACCGATCCCGGAAAGGGAACCCGCACGGAACTCTTTGACCGGGACAAATTGGCCGCTGATCTCACCCGCATTGTAAAAGATCCCTTTGACGCACAGAATCTGCCCCTGAAAGACCTGAAAATCAAAGACGACCAGACCTTTACTTTCTACATCCAAAGTACCGAAATGGTGGAAAAGAAGAAAAAAGACAACGAAGAGAAAAAAGACGAAAAGCCGGGCAAAAAGAACGGCAAGGAACCCCGTCTGTTCTTCTTTGAATATAGCTGGAATACCCGCACCCTCACCTGGTTGGAAGATAAGGAAAAAGAAGATCCTGTCCCCCGTTGGGCCAACATTTCCCCCAATAAAGAATACGTTGTCTTTTCCCGCAATTTCAATCTTTACTGGATGGATTGGGAAAACTTTGAAAAAGCCCGCAAAGACGATAAAGACTCCACCATTGTGGAACATCAGCTGACCACGGAAGGTACCCGCGATTTTGCCTTTGGATCGGGATCCCAGGATTTTTATGCCGATTCCACCGAGTTGAACAAACGCACCGGCGTCCGGGGTTTGATCTGGAGCCCGGATTCCAGACATTTTGCCCTGATCCGTTCCGATGAGACCAAGGTGCAGGATCTTTTTGTAGTCAATGTCCTTGCCCAGCCGCGTCCCAAACTGGAACGCTACAAATACGAAATGCCGGGAGAAAAGAATATGCCCCAGTATTCCCTGGTGGTCTTCAATATGGAAGACAAAACATGGAAAACCATAGAGACAGCTGCCTTCAAAGACCAGACCCTGGAATTGAGTTACAAACCCATGGAAAAACGGAAAATGTCCGATGAATACCGCAGCTGGGAATGGCAGGGAGACAATACCGGATTCTATTTTTACCGTACCAGCCGGGACTTGAAACGCATTGATCTTTGCCGGGCGGAAATTGCGCAGGACACGGCACAAACCGTAATTGAAGAACGCCTGAACACTTACGTGGAAACACGCCCCCTGTTTCTGGCAAACAACGGGAAAGAATTGATTCACTGGTCTGAAAAAACAGGCTGGGGACACCTGTACCTGTATGACAATAAAGGGAATGAAATAAATGCCATTACGTCCGGACCCTGGCATGTGGAACAAATCCTGGGCGTTGATGAAGCTGCCCGCACCGTTTACTTTACCGCCTGCGGAAAAGACACTGGGATTGATCCGTATTACGAACACCTGTACGCAGCACGTTTGGATGGCAGCCAGGTACGTTTGCTCACCCCGGGAGAATTTCATTACACGGCAGACATGAGTGATACCCGGAAATATTTCGTAATGAACCGTTCCCGCGTAGATGTAGCTCCTGTGTCCGAATTGTACGACAATACCGGGAAAAAGATCCTCACCCTTGAAGAAACGGACCTGAGCCTGCTTTTGGCAGCCGGGTACAAATTCCCGGAGCGTTTCACCGTAAAAGCCGCCGACGGCATTACAGACCTGTACGGCATCATGTACAAGCCTTTTGACTTTGATCCCGAACGCAAATATCCCATCATTACATACGTTTATCCCGGTCCCCAGGTGGAAGGACCCGGACAGGCCTGGAGCCAGCGTATGGACAGGCTGGACCGGCTGGCACAAATGGGATTCATTGTCATATCCGTAGGAAACCGGGGCGGTCACCCCAACCGGTCAAAATGGTACCACAACTTCGGTTATGGGAATTTACGCGATTACGGACTGGAAGACCAGAAATACGCCATTGAACAACTGGCATCCCGCCACTCCTTCATTGACATTTCCCGGGTGGGGATCCACGGGCATTCAGGCGGCGGTTTCATGTCTACGGCAGCCATCCTGCAATACCCCCAATTCTTTAAAGTGGCCGTTTCCTGCGCCGGAAACCACGAAAACAACATTTACAACCGCTGGTGGAGTGAAAAACACCACGGAGTGCTTGAAGAGATCACGGCCAAAGGAGATACCACGTTCAAATACAGCATAGACACCAATTCCGAACTGGCTAAAAACCTTTCGGGCAGGCTGCTGCTGATCCACGGAGACATTGACAACAACGTGCATCCGGGAAACACCCTGAGGGTGGTCAATGCGCTGATTCGCGCCAACAAACGTTTTGACATGTTGATCCTGCCGGGACAACGGCACGGATTTGGCGATATGACAGAATATTTTT
>DAOSXZ010000141.1:0-2614 GCA_035380845.1 Bacteroidales bacterium
ATATTGCAGGTTGGATCTGAGCATGCGAAATCCTTCGGTCAGGGAGTCCTTGCTCTTGATGTCAATGTGCCCTTCGTAATGTTTTGCTTTTGGAATGGTGGCAAAAACGGGAATGGTCAGCTTCTTTTCCAGGTCGCGCTTTCCGTCTACTTTACGCCTAAGGGTCTGCTTGGTGAAGAAAACACCGGGTGGAATCAGCAATCCTGCCAGGATGCCTAAAAGGTAGATATTGCGTTTGTTGGGTTTTGCCGGCTTAACGGCCGTGTTGGGTTCTTCCATGATCCGTGCGTTATCGGGCAATCCGTACAGCGATATCATGGCTTCTTCCTTTTTCTGTTGCAACAGGCGGTACAGCGGTTCAATAATCTCCTGCTGGCGCGTTAGGCGTGCCAATTCCAGCTGTTGCCCCGGAATGCTGGATATCTCCCGTTTTCCTGCCGAGATTTGTTCCCGGAGGGATTTGATACGCAAATCGTATGTTTTGGATACGTTTTCTATGGATACTTCTATGCCGTTTCGCATGTTTTCCAGTTGCAGGTTGGCAGTAACCACCCGCGGGTTATTCAGACTGGATCCGGCCAACAGGCGGTTGCGTTCCACCACCAGTTCGTTGTATTGCTCTATGCCGCCAATGAGACCCACATCTTTCAATCCCAGGTTGGCCGGGATCATATCGTGTTCCGAACCCTGGGCTTCCATGTATTCTTTGACCATGTTCAACAAGCTCACCTGGACTTCCAGATCCGTCATTTCCTGCCTGTAACGTGCATCTGTTGTCAAGGCCAGCTGCGATTGGGAGGTTTCTTCCACCAAGCCTTGCGTAACGCGAAAACTGCGGTATTCGCTTTCAATCAGTCCCAGTTCACGTTCAATTTCATTCAACCGGCCATTAATGAACACTATGGATTTCTCAATGGAGGCGGCTTTGTACATCCGGTTGTCTTCAATATAATTACTGATAAGTGAATGAAGCATTTCTACGGAACGTTGCGGTTTTTCATCCAATATGGACAACAGGATAATATCCGATGTGCCTCCCAATGTCCTGGGGCCTTCGCTAACGGTATTGGTCGTCAGTTCCGTTGCATAAGCTTTTGCTTTGCTGCGTGGATTGCTTATGCGTATCACGTGTTTGGTATGACTGGTATTTACGGAGGGATTTTTATGAATGCTGAAAAGACCAGCAGACGTGGTAACAACGTCCCCGAATTCGTATAGGGTGTCTGCCAGGAAGATTTCGTTCTCTGCAACACTGAATTCAGTAATAACGTAACCGTCCTGTGCCGGTTTTAGTGTCAGGTGAATACTCATGGGCTTGATATCTCCGGAAGCGATGGGAACGGGATTTTCCCATTTGAACACCAAGGGGTTGTTTTTATAAAACTCGGTGGTCTTGATCCTGTCTTCCTCAAAGTATTGTATGTGCAAGCCCAACTCTTCCACAACCCTTTGCATGAGGGTAGTGGTTTTGAGTATATACAATTCGTTGCTCATTTTCTGTCGCACCGATACTCCGGAAAGTTCCGACATCAGGGCAATTTCACTGGATGATGCATTCCCCCGGCCATCATCGTTCATGAGCATGATACTTCCCGAAGTTTCATAAACAGGGGTGCTGTACCAAGTGTAAGCATAAACCAGCCCCATACAAACGATCAGGGATAAAATGATCCAGTAACGTAATCCCCATACAGATTCCAGGATCATGCGTATGTCAATGGATTCTTCTTCCTGCTGATTCCTGTTCCCTGCAGGGATATTTTGATTATCTGACATGATGTAGGATTATTTGGCGTTGTTGTTGGACAGAGATAAGATTATGGATAAGACGGACACCCCGGATACCAGGATGGACAATGAAGTGCTCCAGATACTGGCCGTGTTCGTTCCCCTGATGATGCGGGAGGCACTGGGAGCCACGTACAGGACATCGTTCTGTTGCAGGTAATAATACGGAGAGTTCATGATCTGTGCGGATTTCATATTGATGTTGATGTGTTGCTGAACGCCGTCCACTTCCCTTATGAGCATTACTTTATCGCGTTCCGCTTCAATGGTCAGGTCCCCGGCCATACCCAGGGCCTGCAAAATGGTGGTGCGTTCAGAGGGCATGGTGTATGTTCCCGGACTGCGCACTTCACCCAGGACGGTGATTTTGTAATTGGTAAAACTGACCACCACAACCGGATCTTTAATATAGTCACGCAAACGTTCAGTCAAATAGTTGATCAGCTCCAGGCGTGACATACCTTCCACATGGATGCGTCCCAAAACCGGGAAATCTATGTTGCCTTCCGAATCCACAAGGTAAGGGAACAGTGATCTGTCTGTCGTGTAACTTCCGGTTATGTTGTCACTCAATGTGAGGTTGAAAGGCATTACTACCGATTTGTCGGGTCCGGTAACCACAATGTTCAACAGGTCGTCCTTGGCTATATGTGTAGTGTACTCAGCCTGAATCTGTTGTTTTTTAATTGTCTCAATATCTTGAAAATAGAGGATGTCTTTAGATGTCGCACAGGATAATAACAAAAGGGCAAGTAATGAATGGAATATTTTTTTCATTAGGTGAGAGAATTTTGTACAAATATAATAATAAAAATAATGAAATTTT
>DAOSXZ010000142.1:0-2611 GCA_035380845.1 Bacteroidales bacterium
GTTGACCGATTCCCGGAGTTTTCTGAGTTATGCCAGGCATGATTATTTTCGCAGAACGTTGTGCAATATGCTGGGCAATGATATTGAACAGGGACTGCTCCCTGCCTCGGAAACGGAGTTTATTGGCACACAGATCGTTCAGGCCGTATGTTACCGGAACGCCCTTGAATATTTTAAATTTTGAATCCCATGAATATAAAGCCTGCAGGAGAAAAAGCAACAAGATACAGGTGGACCGTTTGTATGATGTTGTTTTTTGCAACTACCGTTAATTATCTGGATCGCCAGGTGTTGTCCCTTACCTGGATGGATTTCATAGCTCCTGAATTCCACTGGACCAATGTGCATTACGGAAAGATCACGGGCATCTTTTCCATCATGTATGCTATAGGCGTTTTGTTTGCAGGAAGGATCATAGACCGCATAGATACGAAAAAAGGGTATCTGTGGGCCATAGGGATATGGTCCGTGGGTGCCTGCCTGCATGCTTTGTGCGGTGTTATCACGGAAGCCGTCGTGGGACTGGACAGTGCGTGGGCGTTGCGTATGGCCCGGGGTACGGATATGGTGGCCCGGATAACAACCGTAAGCGTTTCACTTTTCATATTTGCCAGAAGCATTCTGGCCCTGGGAGAGGCGGGGAATTTTCCGGCGGCTGTCAAAGCAACAGCCGAATATTTTCCCAGAAAAGACAGGGGGTTTGCTACCAGTATTTTCAATGCGGGTGCTACGGTCGGGGCATTGGTAGCTCCCGTTACCGTTCCCCTGATCGCTACGCGGTGGGGATGGGAAGCCGCTTTTTTGATCATTGGCGCTTTGGGTTTCATATGGATGGGATTCTGGATTTTTGTCTACAAAAAACCTGAACAGCATCCCAAAGTGAACCGGGCCGAACTGATGTATATTCAACAAGACGGAGAAGACGTTTCTACCGACAACAAACCGTCCGTTTCTCAAACCAAAATATCTTTTTGGAAATGTTTGACTTTCAGACAAACATGGGCTTTTGCCTTAGGCAAGTTCATGACCGACGGGGTTTGGTGGTTTTTCCTTTTCTGGACGCCTGCCTACCTGAGTTCGGTATACGGACTGCCTTCCAGTGATCCAACCGCCCAATTACTGATCTTCGTGCTTTATGCCATAACCTTGTTTGCAATTATTGGAGGCTGGCTGCCTACGTATTTTGTGGATAAAAAGAAGATGGAACCTTATGCGGGAAGAATGCGCGCCATGCTGATATTTGCCTTTTTTCCTTTATTGACCATGTTTGCGCAACCGCTGGGCAGTGTATCCTATTGGATCCCGGTTATAATCATTGGCATTGCCGGAGCGGCTCACCAGGCCTGGTCGGCCAACCTGTATTCAACCATCGGGGATATGTTCCCGAAAAGTACCATTGCCACCATAACGGGTATAGGAACTACTGCCGGAATGATCTCTTCTTACGTAATTAATCGTTTTTCCGGGGTGTTATTTGATCATGCCGCTGCTACACAAATGACTTTCATGGGATTTCAGGGGGAAGCGGCCGGGTATTTTATTGTGTTCTGTATCTGTTCGGTAGCTTACCTGGGAGGATGGGTGATCATGAAAACACTTGTTCCCCGTTACCGGAAGATCATATTGTAGATTTGATGCCTGCTATGGCATCCAGGGAGATCTTGCACAAACGTGTAATGCCATTCCAGTCTTTGGCCGCCATCAGTTCTTTTGTAAATAGTGCCGAGCCCATTCCCACACAGGCAGCTCCGGCCTCAAACCATTCCCTGAGATTTTCCGGGCGCGGCTCCACGCCTCCGGTAACCAGAAACAAACTGCGCGGCATTGGGGCTTTCAGACTTTTTATGAATGAGGGCCCTCCGAGCTCGGAAGCGGGAAATACCTTACACATTTCGCACCCGGCTTCCTGGGCATTCCCGACTTCTGTTGCCGTAGCACAACCCGGAATGTACGGGATCAACCGGCGGTTACACAAGCGGGAAATTTCAGGGTTAAAATTGGGACCTACTATAAAAGCCGCTCCCAATTGAATGAAAAGGGCAGCAGTCGCCGGATCGCTTACAGAGCCTGCTCCCAGGATCATCCCGGGACATTCCTGTTCCATAATACGTTCCAGATGCTCAAATACCTCGTGGGCAAAGTCGCCCCGGTTTGTGAATTCAAAAATGCGTACACCTGCACGGAAGCATGCCTTGACTGCATTTTCCGCCGTTTCTTTTTGCGGATGGTAGAAAACAGGAACCAATCCCGTTTCTCTGATGGCATCCGTAACGTCCCATTTTGAAAACCTTGCCATAACGATGATTTTTATCTGTTTACCCTGCCGGATGCGTCTCCGGCCATTAACGTTTCAACTTCCTGAACAGTTACCCTGTTGTAATCTCCGTAAACGGTATGTTTAAGGCAAGAAGCGGCAGTCGCAAAATCCAATGCCCGGCTGTCATTCCCCGGGTAGGTGATGAATCCGTAAATCAAGCCCGCGGCAAAGGAATCTCCTGATCCTACCCGGTCTACAATATGAGTAATATCGTAAACAGGGGCCGTATGCATTTTTTTCCCGTCCCAAAGGATCGCTGACCAGGTGTTGTGACTGGCACTCAGTGACCCTCTT
>DAOSXZ010000143.1:0-2610 GCA_035380845.1 Bacteroidales bacterium
TTCCGGCTATTTGGTCGTAGCTGTTCTCGTCGAGCCACAGCAACATGATGGACCGATCTATTTCATCCAGATGGTTGATGGCTTCCAGTAACATGTGCAACGATGCGTTCCGTGATATGGATTCTTCCGCGTCGGTTTTATCGCAGATTTCGGGAAGTTTAGGTTGGTATTCCATACGGGACACTTTGCGAATCCGTGAAATGGACGTGTTGATGGCCACTTTGTATATCCAGGAGCCTATACTGTCCCGTTTTTTGAGTTCCGGAAATGATTTCCAGAGCTGGTACACAATCTCCTGGAAGTTCTCTTCCCTTTCCGATCGGCTCCGAAAATACACCAGGTTTACCTTGTGCAGTATTCCCTGGTAATTTGAAATGATCTCCAAAAATTCATCGTTGACCGTCTTCATCTGCAATTATTTATATCTTTTAAGTTAAGGGCTTTATATTAAAGTAGCTAAAGGGATGTTTTTATTACAAAAAAAGATACATTATTAAAATATTTTTATTAGGTTTGTAGCGCAAACTAGTTTTATAAACAATACAGCTATGAAATCAAATTTAAATAAAATTGACAATATTGATGAAATTCAGTCTCTTGCAGTGATCAAAGAGATGATTGAGGTATCCAGAATCAAGCTCAGGCAGGACGGGATTTTGTTTATTGTCTGGGGTTGGACGCTATTTTATGTATCATTTGGCGGATTCCTGACCCGGACTTTTGTAATGACTTATCAGATTAACAAAACGCTAAGCCGGCTGGGCTATGTTATAGCAGCTGCCGCGGCCCTGTTTACAATCTACTATCTGATTAAGCAGCGGAAAAAAGTGCAGACCTATATCGGGATATCGTTGCGGTACGTCTGGATCTCGTTTTTCCTGTCTACGGTGTTGGTGAACCTTATTCTGATGAATAGGCTTCACAGTATAAATTTTGAGTTGCAGCACCCGCTGTTCATGGTGCTGATGGCCTTTGCCGTCGCGGTGACCGGAGGGATCCTGCGCCACCGGCTGATCATCATCGGGGGTGCGGTGTTCGGAGCACTGGCGCTGACTGCCTCCTACCTCGGCCTGAAAGAACAATTGCTTTTGGAAGCCGTTGCCTGGATGGTCGCATTCATTGTGCCGGGGCATATTTTGTTTGCCAAACGTAAAAAGTAACGCTTTGCCTGCCATGTTTAAAGAATTGGATCCCTTGCTGCATTCGCAGGTGCGTTTGGCCATCATGTCGCTTTTGATTGGTGTGAAACTTGCCGAGTTTTCCTGGCTGCTGGAGAACATCAGCACCACCAAAGGAAACCTGAGCTTCCAGATCACCAAACTGAAAGAGGCCGGATACATCCAGGTCAGCAAATCGTTCCGGGGTAACTACCCCCTGACCACTTGCCGTATCACGGAAAAAGGCACGGAGGCCTACAAGGAGTATGTAGCGGCCATAGAGGAATATTTCAACCAAATAAAAAAATGAATATGAAAAAACTATCTGTTCTTATGTTTGCATTGTTGCTGACGACATACGCCTGCAACAATAATCCCAATGAGGGTCAGCCAGAAGTAGCATTCGGGATCTACGAGACGGTGATGGGCCGGGACCTGTTTCCCAATGCGGACTCTCTTTCTGCGATCGTTGCTTATGCGCACGTGGACTCGACTTTTTCAATATCCGCTCCGGCAGACAGTCAGGTCAAATTTTTGCGCACCGCAAGTCCGGTGGATCCGGAGCAACAATATTATGCCTTTGTGGCGGTTAAGGCTCAACCGATGCTGACCAACAATGATCTGAAAAATACCAAGCCCAACAAAAACGTGGTGGAGATCTATTTCAATTTGAAGGGTTCAAAGAAATGGGCGGAAATGACACGGAACAACATCGGGAAAACGATTGCCATTACCATTGATGACCAGGTATATACCCTGCCTACGGTCATGGCCGAAATCCGTGAAGGAAGAGCCATGATAAACGGGCTGGAAAATGAAGAAACAGCTGTGAGGCTCTCTGCAGCCCTGAATGCTGTCCGATAGAGCGGGACTCAGTATCTTATTCTTCAGCAAGATCCGTATTCGTCATCTCATTTTCAATGTACCATTCACCGTTTTTGCAGAGATGCCACTGAGTAAGATACGTTCCGGTCATCTGGCCGGCTTTCCAGACTCCCCTGTCTACAACTATGGAATCTGATATAACAATGGCCCTGGAGGTATTTTCGGTGAAACGGAATCCGGTGGCATACAGGAAGCTGTAATAACCTTTGATGTTTTCCCTGCCGTGTATTTCTCTGTAGTTGGAAGGGATCATGCATGCGTTCTCCAGGTATACAGATCCCAGGGAATCTATCTGTCCGGCGTTGAACCATTCTGTAAATTTGTTATTCTGTACAGCCAGCCTGGCCATGATCTTGTCATGGTCCTGAGCTTTAGATTCGGTTCCTATGAATAAAAAAACCAGTATGATGGCAATACAGGGTAACGATAAAATAGTGATCTTTCTCATGGTGTGTGTTTTTAAGTTGAATAAATCCTTTATATAATTGCATAATGGCCCGAGGCCTGTTCGTATCCTGTAGGCCAGTCTGTCCAGCCTGTAGGAGAATTTGCCGAATGAATCGTAGAT
>DAOSXZ010000144.1:0-2566 GCA_035380845.1 Bacteroidales bacterium
TCCGGAGCAGATAGCAACGGGAAATAGGGGGGAACGCCGAGATTTCCCTTTTGCTGTCTGCCCCGGAGGCATTTTTGTTCATTACGTCTTGTTTTGACGTTCTGCTTATCTACTTTCGCCCATACCTGTAATACAACCATTGTTTAACCTTAAAATATATTTCTTATGAAAAAAACACTATTCTTAGCGTTGGTAACCGCTTTAACGTTACTGCCTTTATCATGCACCAAGTATGATGCGCCTTATACACAACCACCTACACCACCTCCTACAGGTACTACTGCTTATACGTTCACAATTTTCAGATCTGGATACAAGGTATATCTTTCTGAACACAACATTATTGGTGACAGAATTCATACCACGATTATAGACAACGCCGAAAAAAATGTTGCCTATTCTTATGCCACACAAAGCAGAACTAGAAAGGTAAAGGTACAACTGATTAAAGGGGATTCCCATGACTGGGTACAACAGGTTTATTATTTGGATGAGGGTGAGAATATTGATATTGAGATCACTCCTATTACCTTAGTCGGATCTAATGAACCCTAATACGTTGATGTGTGGAGGTTAATATTTTTTGACAAGAAGGCTATTTTATAACAAAATTGCTTTCTGCTCCGGAACAGATAGCAACGGGAAATAGGGGGACGCCGAGATTTTCCGTTTGCTATTTGTCCCTGTAAGCTATTATTTCAGTATGTCACGTTATCAAAATCAAAGCGTACGATTTTGAATATTCCATTTTTTATACTTACTTTTAGGGGTCTAATATTCATTCACTTAAGCTCCGAAAATTTTTAAAAGGCAAAATTTTCTGCTATGAAAAGGATATTTAAAAACAAAGTCACCTTTCTGGTGATGTTTGTTTTATCTTTTTTCTTAACAACTTGTACTCAGGAACCACCAGAAGAGGAACAGACACTTCCCATACTTACTACCAATGAAATTACTGGTATTACTACAACTACGGCGTCTTGCCAGGGCAAGGTAACATCGGACGGGGGCGCAACTGTAACAACGCGGGGAGTCTGCTGGAGCACAACAGAAAATCCTACCACTGCCTGCTCAAAAACATCAGATGGCACGGGCATTGGATCCTTTACCGGGAACCTTTCAAACCTGACCCCCGATACAAAATATTTTGTGAAGGCCTATGCCATTAATGCAAAAGGAACAGCTTATGGAGCCCAAAAGACTTTCACTACCTTGCAGGAGCAGACTATGCCTGAAGTTACTACGGGCGATATTACACATATCACAGCAACAACAGCCATTTGCACCGGCAATGTTACATCGGATGGGGGTGCTACAGTTACTGAGAGGGGAATCTGTTGGGATACGAAGGAAAATCCTGTTAAGGATGGTTCAAAAACCATTGCTGGAACAGGTGTAGGGGAATTTTCGTGCAATCTGATAGAACTTATACCAAATACCAAATATTATGTCAGGACGTATGCGGTTAACAAAATTGGAACAACTTATGGAGAACAGAAAACATTCACGACCCTGAAGGAAAAGACTTTGCCTACGGTTACTACAGGAGATATTACAAACATAACGGCAACAACAGCCACCTGCTCCGGTAATGTGACATGGGACGGAGGTGCCGAAGTTACGTCCAGGGGAATATGCTGGAACACTAGCGAAAATCCCTCCACGGAAGATTCAAAAACATCAGACGGTACAGGTGCCGGTCTCTTTGCAGGCAACCTTACTGAGCTTACACCCAATACCACATATTATGTGAGGGCGTATGCAACGAATTCGGAAGGGACGGCTTATGGAGAGCAAAAATCTTTTGTAACAAACAAAGATGAAGCCCCTAACACCTTTAAAGACAGCCGGGATGGGAAAGTCTACAAAACGATTCTCCTGGGAAAACAGGTGTGGATGGCAGAAAACCTGGCTTTTTTACCTGAAGTTAGTCCTCCGGCTTTAGAATCGGCAAATGAAGCGTATTTTTATGTTTATGGATATTATGGTACAGATGTGGCTGTTGCAAGGGAGACAGAAAATTTCATTACCTACGGGGTTTTGTATAACTGGACTGCAGCCATGTCGGCATGCCCCGATGGCTGGCATTTACCCAATGAAGATGAATGGTACGAATTATTTGAGTTTGCTGGTGGAATATTGAAAGCAGGAGGTCGTTTGAAAGAAGCAGGGACTGAACATTGGAGTCAACCAAATGAACAAGCAAGCAACTCAACCGGATTTACGGCCCTTCCAGGCGGGGCCCGTGGAATGGATGGGGATTTTATCAACATGTTTGAAAATGGTAATTGGTGGATGTCCACCAAGCAAGGATTATTTGACGCAATGTTCCTGAGCATCCAAGCTCATCATGGCGATGTAAAAAGACCAATTCTCCCTAAGAGGAATGGCTTTTCTGTCCGTTGCCTGAAGGATTAATTGTGCGCAGGGGCTGGTATTAGTTCAACAAAAGATTGGGCCACAGTTAAACTCTCAAATGTAATTGTCAAATCTTTAATGATGCTTTGATGATCTGCCTGTCTGCTTTCGCCCGTATTAGTAATTGAATCCGAAAGCCCAAAGGGGT
>DAOSXZ010000145.1:0-2534 GCA_035380845.1 Bacteroidales bacterium
ATTCTTTGGATACCGTAGAATTGATTATGGAATTTGAAGAAGCTTTCGGCATCAATATCCCGGATGAAGCCGCTGAAAAAATATCCACTGTAGGCGACGCCATCAAATACATAGAAGAAAACACTAAAGCCGAATAATTTTTTATTGACATGGAGCTCAGACGGGTAGTCATTACCGGAATTGGGACGATCAATTCCCTTGGTCATAATGTTCAGGAATATTTTGATAACCTGGTGGCCGGGAAGTCCGGTGCCGGATTGATTACCCGTTTTGACGCTTCATTGTTCAAAACCCGGTTTGCCTGCGAAATCAAGGATTACGATCCTGAAAAATTTGGTTTGGACAAACGGGATGTCCGCAGAAACGATCCGTTTACACAATATGCTTTCATCGCAACCGAAGAAGCCGTAAAAGACAGCGGCCTGGATCTGGATGCGATTGACAAAAACAAGGCAGGTGTCGTAGTAGGATCCGGGATCGGGGGAATTGAAACGCTGGTAAAAGAAATGAAGGCGTTTTATGAAGGCGGGGAGGTTCCCCGTTTCAGTCCATTCCTGGTTCCCATGATGATTCCGGACATTGCATCCGGGATGATTTCCATGAGGTACGGGTTCCGCGGACCTAATTACGCTACGGTTTCTGCCTGTTCCACATCCAATCACGCCATGAGCGATGCCTTTACCCTCATTCGTATGGGAAAGGCAGATGTTATGATTACCGGGGGCAGCGAAGCCCCTATCAATGTAGCCAGCATAGGAGGTTTCAATTCTGCGAAAGCTATTTCAACAAACAACGATGAATACATGACCGCTTCACGTCCGCTGGACAGGACGCGGGACGGTTTTGTTATGGGAGAAGGCGCAGGTATTCTCATATTTGAAGAATACGAACACGCACGCGCCAGGGGCGCGAAAATTTATGCCGAGATAGGTGGGGCAGGAATGACTGCCGATGCCTACCACATTACAGCTCCGCATCCCGATGGAGACGGTGCACGACGGGTGATGGAAGAAGCTCTCCGTGAATCGGGCCTGAGGCCGGAAGATGTAGATTACATAAATCTGCATGGCACAGCAACCCCGCTGGGAGATATTGTGGAAGTGAAAGCCATTAAGGATCTGTTTGGAGACCATGCCTATAAAATGAATATGAGTTCCACCAAATCCATGGCGGGACATGCCCTGGGAGCCACGGGAGCAATAGAGATCATGGCCTGTATCTGTGCCATGGAAAGGGATACAATACCTCCTACCATAAACTTCAAAGAAGAAGATCCGGCTATTGATTACAAATTGAATTTCACATTCAACTATTCGCAGCAGCGCAAAGTCCGTGTTGCCCTGTCCAACACCTTTGGTTTTGGGGGGCACAATTCCAGCCTGCTGATCAAAAAAATCTGATAATGAGATTCCGCAAAGCGGATAAAGATCCTAAAGACAGGGAGTTGAGACAAACCCTGTACCATTGTTTTGGTTTTTATCCAAAAGATCTGGATCTATATAAAAAAGCGCTGACTCACCGTTCAGCCGTTTCACGGGATGAAGATTCCAATGAAAGGCTGGAATTCCTGGGAGATGCCATTTTAGGTGCTGTTGTGGGAGAAGCCGTATACCTGCGTTACCCTTCGGGAGATGAAGGTTACCTGACGCAAATGCGGTCCCGGATAGTAAGCCGCGATTCACTGAACCGGATAGCTGAACACTCGGAGTTGCGCCAATGGATGGAAGTCAAAGGAAACGAAGCCCATTTTCGCAATATTGGGGGAAACATGCTGGAAGCGCTGGCCGGTGCGATCTTCCTGGATATCGGTTTTAAAAAATGCAAGAAAATATTGCTGGATTATTTGTTTACACACGTTGACTGGCAAGAACTGGAATGTACAGAAACGGATTATAAATCCCGCATGGTGGAAAGGTTCCAAAAAAAAGGGAAACAACTATCTTTCCGGGTCAATGCACTTCCGCAGGAAAGCGGCAAACCGGCTATGTTCAAGGCCGAGTTAGTTGTAGACGGCACCGTTCTGGGAAGCGGAACCGGGTGTTCCAAAAAAGATGCCGAGCAGGAAGCCTCGCGCAAAGCCTGGATGCGGGAATTCAATCGCGGTGCCGATTTTTAGCAGTCCTCCTTAAATATTCATCCCAGGCAACCGATCCTCCCTTTAGGTTAAAGATCACCTTGTACCCGTTTTTCAGGAGAAGCTCAGATACTTCTTTGGTCTTGCCAATACGACAGTATATAAATAAGGTATCGGATGCGGAAAGTTGATTGTGAACATCTTCCAGAAAATACCTATCTGTGGGTTGAATGTTAACTGCCCCGGGAATGTGTTTGAATTCATACTCCTGCGCATCCCGCAAATCTAAAATTTGCGCACGCGGATTATCCGTTACCATTTTAATAAAATCCGCAGGTTTGATGTGATGAACCTGCGATGCCAGAGGCCGGACAGGAAAAACCAGCAATAAGGCAAAGAGAAAACGTCTCATTTGTGACCTCGGAGGGGCTCGAACCCTCGACCCAATGATTAAGAGTCA
>DAOSXZ010000146.1:0-1634 GCA_035380845.1 Bacteroidales bacterium
AGAAGGAAGCAGGCCCAGGATAGTATATTGTGACGGGTCACCGTAAAAATGACGAAAAATTTCCAGGACGTTTTTCTCATAACGCTCCAGACTGTCTACCGGGTGTCGGGAAGGTATCATGCCGGTAGTGGCTGAACTTGTGAAAACCTCCATGGGGGGGTTCAGGCCGTTGTATACATTGTGGGTTTTGAAAAAACGGATGGGAAGAAACGGAATGGCAGACGGAGACTGTACCCGGAGGGGATCTATACCGAGCAGCTCCAGGTAACGGGCATACACACCTGTATGTGTTGCCTGGTAACGAAACGTTTCAATGATATCACAATCCTTCATTGATTTTCAATAAAGCTTCCGCATATTGACGGGTGCTCCACAGTCGGGGCACTTTGTTTTGTCCGCCCAGCTTATCATTGAGCGCCATCCACCGGTAAAAGCTTCCTGTTTTCATACTGGTTATTTGCGGCATATCCATAGTTCCGGTATCCAGCCTTTTAGCTTCATAATCGGAATTCTGGTCCATCAGGGCCCTGTCTAAAATTTGTGTAAATGTTTCCATATCCGGCGGCATGGATTCAAATTCTATAAGCCATTGGTGGGTCCCTTTCTTCCGGGTATCCATAAATACCGGAGCCACGGTATATTCATGGACGCTTGCGCCCGTAACATCACAAGCATGTGCCAAGGCACGTTCCGCATTTTCTATCATCAGTTCTTCACCGAAAGTATTGATAAAAAGCCTTGTACGTCCGGTGATCCGGATCTTGTGAGGATATAGGCCTGTGAAACGGACGGTGTCTCCTATCAAATAGCGCCATAATCCGGAATTTGTGGATATGACCATGGCGTAAGGTTTATCTTTTTCCACATTGTCCATTGTCAGGAACCGGGTATAAGATGTCTGGAAAGCAAAAAAGCCTTCAGAGGCGTTGTATGTTTCCAGGTAATGCATGTCCGGAGAAGGAAACAATGATTTGTAATGGACCCGGTAGGGTTCAAAACTTACCCCTCCGTGCATAAAAAGTTCCATATGTGGCCAGAGTTCACTGAGGTTGCTTTTTCCTGTAATCTCCAGCACTTTGCGCATTAAAATCAGGTTCCATGAAGGCACACCGGAAAAACTGACCAGGTTTTGCCGGGCTATGAGCTTGCTAACCTGTTCAATTTTGTATTCAAAGTCCGGAATCAGCCCGATCCTTTTGGTAGGAGTGGTAAACATACGCGCAAAAAGCGGTGTGTTGATAAGCAAAAATGCCGAGAGATCTCCGTAGCAGCAGGACGTGTCTATGCTTTTGTCTATGTGACGGTTTCCTCCAAGAGTAAGGGATTTGCCCAGGAACAGCTTTGATTTCGGGAACGTTCTCACATACGAAGAGAGAATGGTTAACATGCCTTTGTAATGGCAGAACTGCAAGTTTTCCCTGTTCATGGGAATGAACTTGGATTTTGCAGAAGAAGTTCCGCTGGATAAAGCAAACCATTGCACGGGTTTGTCCCATAATATGTTTTCTTCCCCTTTCAGGCTACGTTGTATATAAGGTTCAATCTGGTTGTACGTATGCAGGGGAATCCGTTGCTGAAAGGCATCAATACTTTTGATCCCGGAGATTTTGTGATCTTTCCCGAAAACGGTATTC
>DAOSXZ010000146.1:1661-2513 GCA_035380845.1 Bacteroidales bacterium
TGTTGATCAGTGACATGAGCGGACAAAGTTACTAAAGAAAAACCTGATGCAAAACCTCAAGAGATTTAATCTCGGGGCATTTTCCCATGTGGTACCCGTAATAGTTTATCAGACTGTTGAGGAAATGATTTCGTCGTGAACCGGAACACAATAAAGGAATTTTTTCCTCTGAAGCACAGGCCAGGATCTTCTGCATCAGGGCGGAATCCTCCCGGTCAAAAGCCCCGAACGATGTATCGGGGTTCTCCCGGAAACAGGCATCTTTCATATGGAAGAACGGCTTTTCCCCGGAATACGTTTCCAACGCGGGTTCGTAACCCAGGTATTTGCCTAAAAGTGTGGCAAAATACAGGTGAATATCCGGCAGGCCCTCCGTGGCACGGTCCAGGCCTAAGACGGTTTCTTCCATAAACCGGAACAGGGCGGGATTTTTTTCCGATTCCCTGACCGTTTTATACAAGAACTCTCCTATGAAAAGACCTATACTGCTTTTACGCACATCTCTGCATAGTCCTTCCAGCAAGTATTTTTTTTCAAATTCTTTCAGTTGATGCAACTCTCTTTCGCTCTTGTAATATGTTTGCGCTTCCAGTATGCTTAAGGGATGGAAAAGGGAAGCCGCCGCCCTTTGTCCGGGTGTCCGGATACCCTTGATCACAAAATCGGCCCTTCCCCAGATATTTGTGTAGGCATTGACCAACAAGCTGGTTTCCCTGTAGGGTCTGGTGTTTAGGACAATAAGCGTAACCGGTGTGATCATTGGAATAGCAGGGCCATTTTTTCCAGGGCCCGTTTTCGGTGGGAAATCAGGTTTTTTTCCGTGGCCGTTAATTCGGCAAACGTTTTGTCATA
>DAOSXZ010000147.1:0-2467 GCA_035380845.1 Bacteroidales bacterium
GCTTTAGCTTCGGCTTCATTGAATTTTCCTTCAAAAGAGTCTTTGTAACCCGTATTGAGCACTTTGATCTTTCCGTCTTCCCTCAGTGAGTAATTGGCCGTTGCTCCAACCAGTCCTCTTTCAAAACTGTGGTCAAAACGAGCGATTTCATACCATTTTCCCAGGTAACGGTTCAGATCCAATTCCTTTACGGTATCATCTATGGTTACATTAAATTCAAGATTATCCTGAGCCCCGCATCCGGCTGCAAAAAGCAGTGCCGCACAGGACAGAATTACGTTCATAATTTTCATATCAATATTTTTACAAAGATACGAAAAAAAACGCAATATAAAAATCAAATATTCGTCTTGAAACCTGAATAAAAAGCAGTTACATGACCAGTAAGAAACCGTTTTAAGACCGTCATGGTATGTTCCCCGGTACAATGACCGGTATACAAATGCAATTGCGGATGGTTTTCAATGATCAGGGATGTAATGCCCAATATGTCTTCTTCTGTTTCATATCCATCTCTCAGGTGTGTACCTCCCACGAATGCGGTTATGGGGTCTTTTACCACGGCACTTGCCGCTTCCAGAGTATTTAGTATCCCTTTGTGGGTGCATGATGAAATAACCGTATTTGCTTTTTCTCCGGTGATCAGCAGGGCTATTTCGTGCTTAAAAGGGTCAGGTGCGTCTTTTCCTTTGTAATTCCATAAAAGATTCGCGTTGGCCAGAGGCAGGGGATAGGTGGAGGGTATATTTGCCAACAACCATACATTATGAGTCAGCTTCACATTTTCAGAAGGATGCCATACAAACCGTGATGCATAATGCTTGAGCAAATCCCGGTCCAGTCCGATATCCATTCTCTGATCGTTTCTCATAGAAATACACGTGCTTTCTTGTACCCATTCGGATAAATGAATAATAGCTTTTGAGTTGTTTTGCAGGAAAGTCTCCAGGCCTCCGGTATGATCGTTATGGTTGTGTGATATAACCAGGTGATCTACCTGTGAGATATCAATACCTGAGCTGGTGGCATTCGCCGCAAACTGCCCTGAAAGACCGGTATCAAGCAGCCACTTACTCTTTTCTTTTTCAAAATAAATACTCAAACCGTGTTCGGTCAAACGTTTTTCATGCATGGCGTTTTCAGCCATCGGACGGTCGTCCGTTAAAATTTCAAGAATATCCATAATACAAAGATACGGGAATTATACCTATATTTAAAGTATGAAACAGGAGATGCTTACCCAAATTATTGAGTTATACAGACATAGGGCTCAAACCGCCCGTGAAGCTTCCCTGTTGGACAAATCACGGGAGATGGATGATTTTGCAGATTTTGTTGAGGACAATTCGGGATCTTTTCTGGACGATGCTTATTCTAAAGAATCCGAATTATGGGAAGAATATGAGAATAATTACTAATGCAATTCGTACGTACGGGTCCCTTTTCTGACAATTGTTCCTGCCTGTTCCATTTGTTTTATGGCCCGGGCAAGTGCCGGTCTGGTTACACCGAACGTATCTGCCAATTCCTGTTGTGTATGAGGAATGGTGAAAGTGCCGGATCCGGTGATGTGTTTTTGTTCCATAAAATAGGACTTCAGTTTGCTTTTTATGGTCCCGAACTGAAGTAAACGTACCCTTTCTGATAAGAAAAGACACCTGTCGGAGATGCTGTTCAATACATTCTCCAATATCCGGACATCTTTTTTCATCAGCCAAAAAAGTACATTTTTAGGGATGTAAACTACGGTAGATTCCGTAAGAGCAGTTAATGTCACAGGAAGCCTGTTCTTTGAAGCAAAAAGAAATGAGGGTGCTACAGCCTTGGGAACCGAAATGTCTTCAATGACAGCTTTTACTCCTTCCCGGTTAGTCATTTCGGCCCGTAACATACCCTTTTCTACAATTAAGAGCGATTTGTACGTTTGATCCTGAATGGCTACTGTTTCGCCCCGTGAAAAATCACGGACACGGCATTTTCCGTCCAGCATACTTTCCAAAGTATGTTTGTCAACGCCGCGGAATAACGGACACTGGTAAATGTCTTCCATGTAACAAAAGTAACATAATAACTCTGTAAAAAACTATATTTTTGTAAATTAAATTGATATAAATGAAGAGGACAGTTGTCAAAATAGATGAAAAACTTTGTAACGGATGTGGGATTTGTGTTACCGGATGCCATGAGGGAGCGCTCCGGATGATAGATGGGAAGGCCGTTATGGTAAGTGATCTGTATTGTGACGGGTTGGGTGCGTGCATCCCCGATTGTCCCCGGGGTGCCATTTCTCTGGAAGAAAGGGAAGCAGAAGCTTACAACGAAGAAGCTGTCATGGAACGTATAGCTCCCAAGGGTGACAATGTGATACTGGCTCATTTAAAACATCTGAAAGACCATGGTGAAACCGGTTTTATGAACCAGGGAATTGATTATTTGAATAAGCACAATATCAAGGTGGATCTGTCTT
>DAOSXZ010000148.1:0-2451 GCA_035380845.1 Bacteroidales bacterium
CGCCACGCAATAAAGAGGGATACTGACAGGCGACAGTATCCCTCTTTGCATATTTCATGTTTAATACGGCAGGTCAGATCTCCCAATCCGTTCCGTCTTTGGTGTCTTTTATTTGAACACCCAGTCCGGACAACCGATTACGAATCCGGTCGGATTCTTCCCAGTTTTTTTGGGTTCTGGCCTGTTTCCTCAGATCCAGGATCATTTCTATCAAACCTTCTACCAAAGGAAGCCGGTTTTGGTCGGTTTCTTCTTTCAAACCCAATATTTCATCTACCACTTGATCGTAGATATGTTCCAGCTCTTTGATATCTTCCGGACATACAGTTTTTTTACCGTCGGCCGTAGTATGGATCCAGGACACAAGATCAAATAATGCAGCAAGGGCTACCGGGGTATTCAGGTCGTCGCACAGGGCTTCATATATCTTCTCCCGGGTCTCTTGTATATAAGCAGAGGGAGCACAGTCAGGGGAAACATTCATTTTTTTGATCACGTTCCGGCCCCGGAGAAGCCTTTGCAATCCTTTTTCCGCAGCCAACAAGGCATCGTTACTGAAATCAAGGGGACCGCGGTAATGTGCCTGAAGGATAAAAAAGCGGATGGTTACGGGATGGAAAGGTTGGGACAATAACGGATGGGTTCCTTCAAAAAGTTGTTCCAGAGTAATGAAGTTTCCCAGGGATTTGCCCATTTTCTGACCGTTGATTGTTATCAAATTGTTATGCATCCAGTACCTCACACTGTTCTCTCCGCGTGTTACCGTATTTTGGGCCAGTTCGCATTCGTGATGGGGAAAAAGCAGATCCATGCCGCCTCCGTGAATGTCAAAAACCTGTCCCAGGTACTTGGAGCTCATTACCGAACATTCCAGATGCCATCCGGGAAAGCCTTCGCTCCAGGGAGAGGGCCAGTGCATAATATGTTCGGGTGAGGCCTTTTTCCATAGTGCAAAATCGAACGGGGATCTTTTGTCATCCTGACCGTCCAGGGACCGGGTGTTGGCCTGAAGGTCCTCCAGAACACGCCGGGAAAGAATCCCGTAATGATTTTTGCGGTTGTATTTTTCTACGTCAAAATAAACGGATCCGTTTATCTGGTAGGCCATGCCGGCATCCAGAATCTGTTGGATCATGGCAATCTGCTCTGTAATATGTCCGGAAGCCCGGGGTTCGATACTGGGCGGTTGGGTATTCAGCGCGTCCATGGCACGGTGGTAACGGAGGGTATAATACTGCACGATTTCCATAGGTTCCAGTTCCTCCAGTCGTGCCTTTTTGACTATCTTGTCTTCTCCCGTGTCGGAATCGTTTTCCAGGTGACCCACATCGGTAATGTTACGGACGTAACGGACTTTATATCCGATATTCCTGAGCAGCCGCACAAAGACATCGTAAACCACACCGGGTCGGGCATGTCCCAGGTGCGGATCTCCGTAAACCGTAGGTCCGCAGACATAAAGCCCAACATGACCAGGAATAAGCGGTTGAAATTTTTCCTTATCCCTGGTCAGTGTATTGTAGATAAAAAGATCTCTTGGCATGATGGTACATTTACATTTTCAACAAGTGCAAATGTACGGATTTTTTAGCCCGGTACCACCTCCTTAAGTGTCTGTGCCATGATTTCCTGTATATAACGCGCCTGCCCGTCCTTTTCATAGGTTTTGGAGCGGATCTTCCCGGTGATCAGAAGTCTTTTGCCTTTTTTCACGCCTTCAAACGGGGCAATGTCTTTTCCCTCCCAGGCAACGATCCGGTGCCAGGTAGTTTCTTCTTTGAGTTCTCCGGACGAGGTCTTAACCACTTC
Source organism: Bacteroidales bacterium (assembly GCA_035380845.1). Classification (GTDB taxonomy): domain Bacteria; phylum Bacteroidota; class Bacteroidia; order Bacteroidales; family UBA932; genus DMER64. The sequence goes on from DAOSXZ010000148.1 coordinate 1,810, forward strand.
TCCGGTAGCCAGGTTAAAATTCATTACCTTACGTCCTTCTTCGGATTGCCCTATCCTGGGATCTGCACCTACACGTCCCATCAATTCCACTTTGTTTACAGATTGTTCCATAACGTTTTTTTTAAGGTTATACGAAACAAACTTAAAGTACCCGAATGAAAAAAAAATCCCGGAAACTAAAAAACCGAAATTGTCCTGTGAAATTTTTTAGTTTGCCGGATCTTTGTTGTTCAATGAACGATCATTTCAGGTATTTGTCCAGAAATTCAAAGAAAATACGGTTCCAAAGTATGTTATTCTGCGGTTTTAGAATCCAGTGGTTTTCATCCGGGAATAATACCATTTTAGCCGGAACCCCGTTCAATTTGGCGGCATTGAAGGCAGCCATGGCCTGGTCAACGGGAACGCGGTAATCCAGCTCTCCGTGAGTGATCAGGATGGGTTTATTCCAATATTGCACCCGTTTGTGGGGTGATTGGGCATAATGCCGGACAGCGGAAGGGTTGGTATCCCAGGGAGCGCCTCCGTTGTCCCAGTGGGGAAACCATACCTCTTCGGTTTCCATATACATGTGTTCGGTATTGAAAATGCCGGCATGGGCAATGAAAGCGGCAAAACGCTCGCTGTGATTGCCGGCCAGGT
>DAOSXZ010000149.1:0-2430 GCA_035380845.1 Bacteroidales bacterium
ATCCTGCAACATACCATTTGCAATCCCGCCGCTTTGCGACGGGATTTTTTTTTAAATTTGTGAGGATGATATACCTCATGGCTCATGCAGATGCTTTGCCGGACAGTTTCCCGGAATTGTGCCGGGCTTTTATGCCCTCGGAGCGCATTCAGAAAATGATGAGCTATACGCGATTGGCCGACCGTAAATTATGTGCGGCAGCTTATGTCTTACTGGTCCACGCCCTAAAAAGGGAAGGCTTGTTTACACAACTGCCTGTTTTCGGATACGGTCCCAACAACAAGCCTTATCTGGCAAATTATAACGGAATACATTTTAACATAAGTCATTGCCCCGGGGCTGTGGTATGCGCACTGTCCCCGGATCCTGTAGGCATAGATATTGAAAAAGTAGTTGCCTACGACAACCAGATGGCCCGGTACATCTGTAATCCAAAGGAATACGACTGGGTAACGGAAATACCCGGCCGCGAAGCGCAACGGTTTACAGAAATGTGGACCCGCAAGGAAAGTTACGTCAAATCACTCGGGACCGGGATAGATTGCCATCCCCGGGACATGAAAAGCGGGGAAAGCCGTGTCTTTTACACAGGAAACAATAACAATCAATACATAATAAGTCTCAGACAATGCAGCAACAAACATACCCCCTGACAAATGCCCAAAAGGGCATGTATTACGAATGGCAGAAAGACAAGGATCTGACGCAGTACAACAATCCCTTTCTATACGAATTTCCCCTCAAGATACAGGCCGTACAACTAAAGGAAGCCTTTATAAAAGTAGTAGAGGCACATCCTTTCCTGAAACTGAAATTGAAATTGCTGGGCAACGGGGAAGTGGTACAGTATTTTGTAAAGGAAGACCCGGTCAACATTCCCGTATACGAAACTCAGGAAGAAGGGATCCGGGAACAATTGCTTAAAAATATCAGGCCGTTTGATCTCTTGTCCGGAGAGCCCCTGTACCGCATAGAAATATATAAAACACCGGGTAAGATTTATGTATTCCTGGATATTCATCATATTGCATACGACGGATCTTCCTGCACGGTATTCCACAGGGACCTGGTAAAAGCCTATAACGGGGAAGAACTTAATGAAGAATCCTTTACCTGCGGTGATTTTGCCCTGTTGGAAACCGAACGTATGCACGGAGAAGAATACAAGAGGGATGCGGATTATTTTAACGAAAAACTTTCCGGAGTCACTCCTGCAAAACTTCCCATTCTGAACCGTTCCGAAGAAGCGGCCGGTACATTGGATAAGGTCTCTGCATATATTGATTATCAGGAAATAAGCGATTATTGCAAACGATTGGAAATTTCCCCCAACAACCTCTTTGCCGGGGCACTGGGCATTTGTCTGAACCGTTACACCCGTGAAAACAAACTCTGCTTTTGCACAGCCCACAACGGCCGGATTGACGAAAGGGTGCGGGACAGCGTGGGTATGTTTGTCAAAACACTCCCCGTAGTAGTGGAAACAGATCCAAAGCAAACACTGGAAGCCTATCTGAAGGGTATCCGTACCGGTATGAAAGAGCTCTGGACACACCAGACCTATCCGTTTTCAGAAATGGTAACCAACTTTGGTATAGCCATGGATCTGACCTATACCTATCAGAATGGAATCCTTGAATATTTTGAAATGCCTCAGGGACATGTCAGAATGGAATACCTGCACGAAGGATCAACACATGACAAACTGAGCATTTACATATACCAGTTTCCGGATAACTTTGAAATACGTTGCGAATACAACAACGCTCTGTACGACAGGGAGTACATGGAAATCTTTGCCGCTTCCCTCAAAAATTCGGTGGAAGAGATACTGGCCGCCGACCCGCTGAAAACCGCCTGCTCGGCAATCACCATTGTCAATCCCGCAGAAAAGGAAAAAGTGCTGGAATTTGCCCGGGGCACCGCAATGGACTATGACAACACGCTATCCTTCCCGGACCTGTTCCGGGAACAGGTTGCCAAAAACCCAAAAAACCCTGCGGTAAAGGACATTTCGGGAACTTTGACGTACGAACAACTGGACAGGCAATCGGATGTGATGGCCCGCAAACTGACTGCCATGGGGGTTAAACCGGACGATTTTGTGGCCGTAGTGCTGTCCCGCCGGAAAGAATACGTGGTAACCGTATTGGGGATCCAGAAAGCCCGGGCCGCTTACGTTCCCATGGACAGTGAATACCCCATAGACCGTTTGCTTTACATGATGGAAAACAGCCGTTCCGCGGTATTGGTTACAGAAAAGGATCTTTACGCCAAGAAGCAGGCAGAAGGAGACTTTAAACACCACAACGTGCTGTTTCTGGAAGACATACATCTGGATGCACCGGTAGAAAAAGTAACCGATTTGCCCGGACCGGATAACCTGGCCTACATGATCTATACATCGGGATCCACCGGGAAGCCCAAAGG
>DAOSXZ010000150.1:0-2423 GCA_035380845.1 Bacteroidales bacterium
CATGGCAGCCGTCTCCTGTGAGGTGATCAGTGAAGATGCCTTTTCCACGGCTCCGGTAGCCCCGGAAATGTATGCACACTCAGACATACTGATGACATCCAACACTATGGAGGAACACGTGAACTTCTCCTGGAAACCCGCGCGTTTCCTGGGAGAAGGTCTGACATATGACTTCTACGGAACATTTGGAGAATCTTCTGTGAAGATCGCTTCCACTGCGGAACTCTTCTACAAGGTTCCAAAAACAGAATTCAAAGCAGCTCTGTTCACTGCATTCCCCGATTTACCGCAGAACGATACCTTTACCCTTACATTTTATGTGTCGGTGACCAACGGATCGGACACTTACCAGTCGGATCCCGTAACCATTGATATCTATGCCTATGGTGATGCCGTATCTGCAGAACTGACCCCACTTGTAGAGTCTGTTGTTCTGGATGTTACGGATCCCACAGGAGTACTGGAACTTCTTAACTGGAGCCCGGCCCGTTTAGGATACAACGAACCCATTACCTACGACGTTTTAATGAAATACGGTGAAGGGGAATACGTAACACTGGCTGCCGGATTGACTGAAAGACAATTCTCCACTACGGTAGATGAACTTAACGAAGCTGCGGTTGGAGCAGGGGCCCCCGAAGCCCAGGAAGCCAGCCTTGATTTCGTGGTAAAAGCTTTCTCGGAAAGTTTTCAGACCGGTGTGATATCCAATACAGCAACCATCGCAGTGACTACCTACATAGCCACATATCCTGAGTTCATCTATGTACCCGGAGCTTACCAGGGATGGGATCCCGCTTCTGCTCCAAAGATCAAACAATCCACGGTTAAAAAAGGATACTATGAAGGCATGGTAGACCTTTCCGTAGAGGGTGGAGGTGACGTGGGATTCAAATTCTCACCCAATCCCGCATGGGAAGGTGATTTTGCCATAGACAACATTGAGTTGACAACATTCGGCGACGGATATACTGCCCTGACAGGATCCGGTACTACCGGCGGTGACATCACAGTTCCTTCAGGCATGTACAACATCATCCTGAACAAAAAGCTCAATACGTTGTATATGATACAGGTGGAAACACTCAGTCTGATAGGTGCGGCTCCTGTTGCCAGCAACGGCTGGGCCAACGATGTGGACATGGTATACAATCCGGAAACACACACGTTTGAAGCAACCACGGACATGCAGGAAGGTGAATTCAAGATCCGTGTAAACCACGACTGGACCCATTCTGCCGGCGGAGAATCCGTTAATAACGTAAGCTTTGGTACAGGAACAAACCTGGTCTTTGACAAGGCTGCCGGAGAATACAAAATTGTTCTGAATGTTGGAGTCAATCCCTATACTGTTACATTTATCAATACCACGTTCCCGGAAAGGTTGTATGTACCCGGAGGACATCAGGGATGGAATCCCGCAACGGCACCTGTTTTGAACGGTGATACAGAAGGACATTATGAGGGTTTTGTCAATCTGACGGACATCTTCAAATTCACCAGTGCACCGAACTGGGATCACACCAATTACGGCGGATCCTTTGAGGCCCTGGATACCGATCCCGCTGCAGGGAACCTGGCTGTTGACGCCCCCGGATATTACTACCTGAAAGTAGATCTAACCACCATGAGTGCCACGGCTACCCTCATTGAACGTGTAGGGGTGATCGGAAGTTTCACAGCCTGGGGAGATGATGTGGCCATGACCTATAACGCGGAACTTGACAGGTGGGAAGTCCAGGATCTGGCATTCCCCGTGGGAACCGAATACAAATTCCGTATGAACGGAGGCTGGGACATCAATTTTGGCGGTGATCCCCAGAACCTGGTACAGGACGGAGCCAACCTGATAGTTGCAGAAGCCGGGATGTACGACGTTACCCTGAGCATTGCAACCACACCTTACCATATGACCATTGAAAGAACGGGTGATCTGGAAACAGCTTATGCCTCCGAGGTTGTTGTGGCAGGTGATTATTCGGGACATGAATGGAATGCAACCGACGATCCCAAACTGTTTGGACCGGGTGATGGTACTTACAAAGGTGCTATTACCATGTACGATCCGGAATTCGGTTTCAAAATTGTGGAAAACGGAACCTGGATCAGCGGACAGCTTATAGCCGATACACAGTTTGAATTCAACCTTTATACCGGAGACAACATGATGTTGGATAACGGCACCTATTTCTGGGATGTAAACCTTCCGGACCAGCACGCCAAAGCCACTCCTGTCACCCTGGTGGGTCTTATAGGCAGTTTTGCGGGAAGCGAATGGGGAACCGACATAGAAATGGCTTTCGATCAGGAAACCCTTACTTATTCGACAACCATCGATCTGGCAGAAGGAAATGAATTCAAGATCCGTTTCAACAGCAACTGGGACCTTAACCTGGGCGGGGACATAACGGCCCTGACCCATA
>DAOSXZ010000151.1:0-2418 GCA_035380845.1 Bacteroidales bacterium
CGAAAATTCATTATTGACAAAACTCGATGGTATCCGCCGGAAGTACGAAACGCTCCAGCAGCAACTGTCCGATCCATCCCTGGTTCAGGATATGAAACGTTATATCACACTGAACAAGGAATATGCAGAGATTGGTCCCATAATCCAGGCCGGAGAAAAGTATAAAACTGCCATAGGGAACCTGGCCAGTGCCAAAGAACTTCTCCTTTCAGAAAAAGACGAAGAAATGCGGGAGTTTGCCAAGGAAGAAATTGCACAACTGGAAGAGCAAATTCCGGAAATGGAGCAGAAGATCAAATTTTTGCTGATCCCCGCTGATCCCCAGGACAGTAAAAATGCCATCATGGAAATCCGTGCCGGAACCGGAGGGGATGAAGCATCGATTTTTGCCGGAGATCTTTTCCGCATGTATACAAAATATGCCGAGAAAAAAGGATGGAAACTGGAGATTACCGGTATGTCCGAAGGCACATCGGGGGGATTCAAGGAAATCATATACAAGATTACCGGAACCGGTGTTTATGGAATTCTGAAATACGAGAGCGGGGTACACCGGGTGCAACGTGTTCCACAGACTGAAACCCAGGGAAGGGTACACACCTCGGCGGCCTCGGTGGCCGTTCTTCCCGAGGCGGATGAATTTGATGTGGAACTGAACGAGAAAGATATCCGCAAGGATACTTTCTGTTCTTCGGGTCCGGGCGGACAAAGTGTCAACACCACCTACTCGGCAATTCGCCTTACCCACATCCCGTCAGGGATTGTGGTTCAATGTCAGGATGAAAAATCACAGTTGAAAAATTACGACAAAGCCTTGGCCGAGTTACGGACCAGGCTCTACAATATGGAATACGAAAAGTATTTGAACGAGATATCGGCCAAACGCAAAACCATGGTGTCTACGGGAGACCGGTCCGCAAAGATCCGGACATACAATTATCCCCAAAGCCGTGTGACTGATCACCGGATAAACTATACGATGCACAATTTGCCGGTTTTTATGGACGGTGAAATACAGGAAGTAATTGAACTTTTACAGATTGCCGAAAATACTGAAAGACTGAAAGATGACTCGTCTAACGCTTAACCGGAAAATTTACGATAAAAAAAGTTGTCTGTGTGTGGGATTGGATCTTTCTCCGGTCTCTACCGTAATGAATAAGAAGATCATTGACCTGACAGCTCCTTATGCGGTGGCATTCAAAACCAATACGGCTTTTTACGAATCGGCAGGATGGGAGGGATGGAAATGCCTTGAGGAAACGGTCTCTTATATCCGGAACCGGTATCCGGATCATTTTCTGATAGCAGATGCCAAACGGGGAGATATTGGAAACACTGCCCGGGAATATGCCCGGACTTTCTTTGAGCGGATGGATTTTGACGCCGTTACACTGTCCCCGTACATGGGATATGATTCAGCAGCCCCTTTCCTGGAATACAAAGACAAATGGGTCATACTCCTGGTCCTTACCTCCAATCCTTCCGCTGAAGATTTTCAAAAATCTGTATTGAGTAACGGGATGCCGTTATACCAAAAGATCATTCAGACGGCCAATAACTGGGCCGGGAACGACAGAATCATGTATGTAGCAGGGGCCACTCAGGGTGAAATGATAGGAAAAATAAGAGAAGCAGCTCCGGACCGTTTTCTGCTGATCCCCGGCGTAGGAACACAAGGCGGTAGTGTTGAAGAGGTTATGAAGTATGCCAAAACAAAGCAGGGAGATGTGCTGATTAATGTCTCACGTTCTATTATTCAGTCACCGGACGGACCCGGCCCGGCAGCCCGGTCGTTTGCAGGAATCATGTCACCGTTTTTCTCGTAATCGGGTTTATTGATCAATAGGGCTTCGTATTGCCTGTCAATTTTGCTGCTTTTTCCTTTTTGCAGTGTTTGGTACCACTTTTGTATATGTATGAGTGCTTTGGGTAAAAGCGTTTCCACATCGTATTTTTTCCCTGTTTCCAACGCTATGGATGTGGGATTTGGGACCCCCGGGAATATTGTCTGGTTGACATTGATGCCAAACCCTATTATACTTGCTATAAGTTTATTACCTGAAAGCTGATGTTCTATGAGGATCCCGCAGATTTTATTGGGTCCTATGTAGATGTCGTTAGGCCATTTAATAACGGGATCCAATCCCAGAGTGCGAAGAAAATCGCAAATGGCAAGCGCCGTGCACTTTGAAATAAGAAACTGTTTGTTAGCCGGAAGAAATTCCGGGCGCAGCAAAACCGTAGCCAATAGGTTCAGTCCTTTTGTACTTTCCCACTTACGCGTGTATTGGCCGCGACCGTGTGTCTGGTATGAAGCGGTCCAGACGGTACCTTCTTTAGCAACGGACAGATTTTTATGTGCTTCCGTGTTGGTGGAATCGATTTCTTCAAACCGGATAATATGCCATTCAAACA
>DAOSXZ010000152.1:0-2407 GCA_035380845.1 Bacteroidales bacterium
GACTCCAATATCTGAACATGGTGCAGCAGAGAGCAGGTTCTCAAACCATAAGTACTGCCCTTACCCTTGATGCGGTTAAGAAGGAGAAACAGTTTGAAATGTGGATGGAAGGTTGCCGTTTCATTGACCTGCTACGTTGGGGCGAAGCCGCTGCAAAACTTGCCAAGAACGGGGACAGCATTCCTACGTTCAAAGACAAATTCGCTACAGAAAACAGTGGCAAGCACGAAGGTTTCGTTGATTGGTCAAATTCGAATGTGAATCAGGGAAAAGAACACGGTTTCAAGGCAGGAAAGCATGAACTGTATCCTTTCCCCTTCAGCGAAACGTCTATCAATGAAAACATAGTACAAAATCCTGGTTGGTAAGTTTAAGTTTTGGTTAGGTTTCCAATAGGTTTTTTTGTGCGGGAGTGGATTCCATCACCGGGGTCCACTCCATTTATATCTGATTTAATGATACCATAATAATATTACAAACACAATTATCCCATGAGATTATCAGCATTGTCAGTTATAGGGGCCGTATTCCTTATGCTTACCGCATGCAATTCCAATCCACGGCCGGGAGAAAGAATACGTGAAGTGATCCAGCCGGGAGAACAAGCGCCGTTTGCCGATCCCGGACAGAGGAATTTTGGTGGTTTCCAGAGGAGAGATACAACCGGCAAGGCTCCTGCGCCACGTCCAAGATTCAAGATGCCTGAAGTCAGTATAGTACATTTCAACGACCTGGTCATGAGCGATCCGTTCATTTATCCGCATCCGGAAACGAAGACTTATTACCTAACCAGTTCCGGTGGATGGATGTATAAAAGTCAGGACCTAAAAATGTGGACGGGCCCTTTTAAAATTATTGACATCGAAGGATTATGGCTGGAAAAAGCCGGATTTGCCGCAGCAGCGGAGGTTCACAGGATAGGAGACTTCTATTATTATGCCGGCACATGGAGTGACCACAGTGATCTTATAGAGCAAGTCCCCAGAAGATACAATGTTCCTCACAACCAAACCTATCTGCTCAGGTCAGATAATCCCGAAGGTCCGTATACCTCTTTTGCCATTGAACCCGGTTATGACTACCAGCCTCGTGACTGGGATTGTATAGATGGGACTCTCTATGAAGAGAACGGGAAGATCTATATGATCTTTGTACACGAATGGACACAGCTTATTGACGGTACAATGGATTACATTGAACTCGCTCCTGACCTGAGTTATACCGTTTCCAGGAAACCGGTTACCATGTTCCGTGCATCAGAGGCTCCTTGGTCGATGGAAATGAATTCCATTGGTGAAGCCACTTTTGGTCTGAAAATGCCGGGTTGGGTCACAGACGGGCCCCAGATGTTCCGGACACAAACCGGTAAGCTGGGGATGCTCTGGTCCAGCTGGGGCAAAGAAAGATATGTACAGGGAATTGCTTATTCGGAATCCGGGACCATTGCCGGTCCCTGGTTGCAGGAAGAAGACCCGTTCCTGTCCAACAATTCCGGACATGGAATGTTGTTCAGAACATTTGAAGGCAAGCTTGTTTTCCTGGTTCATCACGCTGCAGAAAACGGCCCCAGGAAACCGCAATACTGGAATGTGGATGATTCCGGAGATAAACTCGTTTTAGGCAACCGTATAAATATCTGATCTTATGAAAAGACTGTTTTTAGTTCTTTCCCTCTTTTTTATAGTCTTCCTGGCAAAGGCGCAGGACAAAAACTTCCATATTTTTCTGTGTCTGGGACAGTCCAACATGGAAGGAGCTGCCAGAATTGAAGCTCAGGACACGGTGAATGTAAGCGAACGTTTTCTGATGATGGCCGCAGTGGACGATCCGTCCCGGGGACATGTAAAAGGCCAATGGTACAAGGCCGTCCCTCCTCTTTGCAGAGAGAAAACGGGCCTTACTCCGGTAGATTATTTTGGCCGTACTTTGGCAGAACAGCTTCCTGAAGATCATTCTATTGGCGTAATAAATGTTTCTATTGGCGGATGCAAGATAGAAGCTTTCATGAAAGATCAGATTGCAGAGTATGCAAAAACAGCCCCGGAATGGATGATCCCTATGCTCAAGGCATATGACAACGATCCCTATAAGTGGCTGGTTGATCTTGCTAAAAGAGCACAGAAAGACGGAGTCATTTCTGGGATTCTGCTTCACCAGGGTGAGTCAAACATCGGCGAAGAGGATTGGCCGCTCAAAGTGAAGAGTCTATATGAGAATCTCCTTAAAGACCTGGATCTTGAAGCTGAAAATGTTCCTCTTATTGCCGGAGAAGTTGTTAATGCGGACAGGGGAGGAAGATCTGCCAGTATGAACACCATAATTGACAAGTTGCCGGAGACCATTCCCACGGCTCATGTGGTATCATCAAGCGGTTGCACCCAATTCTTTGACCAGATCCATTTTGATG
>DAOSXZ010000153.1:0-2337 GCA_035380845.1 Bacteroidales bacterium
GAAAACGTCAGACTGCCCTCAATACATGCCGGGCTTTGTGTCGCTGAGCGACAAGGCCTGTTGTGCCGTCGCGGGAGGTATGTCCGATTTTGATGCAGACCTGGCATACAAATTCGGAGAAATCCTGGGAAAGGCATTCCGTGCTCTGTACGATATGGGATGCAACCTGTTCGGTAAACTTACAAAAACGGCCGTTCCGGCCTGATGCGTAAATATTTATTCTTAGCCTATCCCGTCGGGCTATATGTCATTTTTTCGTTACCGGTGTTGTTACTTTCTGTCATGCTAAAAGCAGTATTCGGGACAGACCCGCTCATGACACACGCCATTGGGGCCATGGGTATGGCTCTGTACCACATAAAAAGAAAACGCAAACAAATGACAAATATGCCTGCGGTACCCTGGAAACGGATCTTTTTTCTAGCGGGTATTATGTTCGTTCCGGTGGTGACGCTGACCCTGGGCCTTACGGGAAAGGCTTTTTTCAAAACAGTCACGGGATCCTTCCCGGTTATAGTTCTGGGAACATTTTTCTGGGCGTCTCTGAGCGAAGAATTGCTATTCAGGGAATTTCTTACCTGCCGCATGCAAAAGACAGGCATGTCCCGCTATATTATCCTGTTGCTTCCGGCCCTGATGTTTTCCTTGTGCCACCGTCCTGAATCCGCTTCTTTGTTTGCCCAGCGTTTCATACTGGGGACCGGGCTGGGCTTCTTGTTTCTGAAAACAAAAGACCTGGCTTTGTGTACGGCAACCCATTGGATATACAACATTGTGATCTATACCTTTCATTATACTTTCCGGGAAGTCAGCCTTCTTTACTCCCCTGCACGGGCTGCGCTGAACGTATTACTGTGCCTGCTTTCTCTTTTGGGCATTGTTGTTGCATATTCTATAAATAAAAGTAAATTTGCAGGATATACTTAGTTATAATTATGAAATACCGTCCCTTTTATTTGTTGCTTTTGGTTTTGCTTCTTCCTTTATCCTTAAAGGGCCAGCAGGCATGGTCCCTGGAAGAATGCATCCGTTATGCCTGGGAGAACAACCTGACCATCAAACAGCAGGAGCTGGGTGTTGTTCAAACCGAGAACACCCTTTTCCAATCAAAAATGGCTTTTGGGCCCTCTGTCAGCGCGCGTATTAATGAAAATGTCAACTGGGGACAGTCCGTAGACCTGTCTACCCTGACCATTTTGAATCACGTACGCAGCAGCAATACAGGCATGGGGATCTATGCAGACATGGATCTCTTTACGGGTCTTCAAAAATTCAACACAGTCAAACAAGAAAAAGCCAAGCTCAGTATAGCCATACAGGAAGTTCAAAAACTGCGCAACGAAATCTCCATTGAGATCACCCGCAGTTATTTGAACGTTTTGCTGGCCGGAGAAATCCTGGATGCTGCCCGTCAAAGCCGGGAAAGCGTAGCCGAACAAACCGCCAGAACACGCAAACTGGTAGACGCCGGAAGCCAGCCGTTAAGCGCTTTGCTGGAAGTGGAATCGCAACTTGCCACCGAAGAATTGCAGGTGGTCGAGGCTCAAAACAATATGCGTACCTATTATTTGGTTCTAAAGCAATTGCTTGACCTGCCTACAGATACAGAATTCAGTATTGTAACCCCTCAGATTGGAGACCTTCATGAAATGGAAGCCGTTTCTGTGGATGAACTTTTCTATGCCTCCCAGGAACTGCCCCAGATAAAAAAGACTGAGTTCACCCTGGAACAACGCCAACACGAACTGGCCATAGCACAGGGCGGTCGTTACCCCCGTTTGTCGCTTTCATTGGGGTATTCTTCGTTTTATTCAGATGCCAACCGCAAGAAAGGGGACGACACCCCGGAAGAAGAAAACGGAAGCGGTTCCATAGACGATCTGCTGGGAGGTTCTTCCGCCGGGTTCTGGGATCAGATGAAAAACAACAACAACCCGTCTATAGGATTGTCACTTACCATTCCCATCTTTAACAAATGGCAGGTGAATACCAATGTAAAGAACGCCAACCTGGGCGTGGAAATGGCGGAACTCGAGATGAAAAACGCACAACAATTGCTCATGAAAGAAGTGCAGCAGGCAGCCAACGATGCCACATCTACCTACCTGAGGGTACAGGCGACCGAAAGGAACGTTAAGGCTATGGCAGAATCTTTCCGTTACGTGCAGCAAAAATTTGATATCGGCATGCTCAACGGAACGGATTACATTGTATCCAAAACAAATCTGTTTAAAGCAGAAAGCAATTATTTGCAAGCCAAATACGAGCACGTCTTCAAGCTAAAGATACTGGACTTTTATAAAGGCATTCCCATAACGTTATAATAATTATCATCAT
>DAOSXZ010000154.1:0-2323 GCA_035380845.1 Bacteroidales bacterium
ACCATGGATGTGGCCACGCGCTGCGGACAGGACTCGGACTGTAATCCGGCATCTGCCGCGGGGATCCTGGGTGTGATGTACGGGTATGAAGCCATACCTGAAGTGTATAAGGCTTCCATGAGCAAAGTAGAGGATATTGATTTTGCATATACCAGCATTTCCCTGAATAAAGTATACGGGATAAACCTGTCTCTTATACGGGATGTTATTGAAGAACAGGGCGGAAGTGTTGAAGGGGATGTGTATACTTTCAACCTGCAGGAACCCCGGAAAGTGGCCAGGGAAGAATCTTTTTCGGGAATTGAACCTACCGAAAAAAGGGTGCTCAAGAAAATGTTCAACGATTCTCTATCGCTGGATTTTGAAGGCAGTGGTGTTGTTGTGCTGGGACAGATTACTCAGGTTGGATTTTCCGACCTGGCGTATGTGGCTCAATTAGAAGCATATATTGATGGTGTTAAAGTGGAATCATTCCGTATGCCATTTGACTACATCAAACGGAAATACGATGTTTTTTACAAATACGGACTAAATGACGGGCCACACCGGCTGACTCTGAAGGTCTTGAATCCAGTTAGGGAATTTGTTGTTGAGGCAAAAGAAATGGTGGTCTATTCTGATGAAAAAGAATAAAATGAGCTTTTTAGGATTGTGCATATTTACCTGGTTGGCGGCCCTGACGTCCTGTGAGAAACCGGAACCTCCCGGTCCTGAACCGGAATTTGTAAGGTATAGCAAGGATATTGTTCTCCAAAGTAAGGTTTTGAATGCTTCCGTTAAATATTCCGTTTACCTGCCGGATGACTATATGAGTGATACCACATCCCGCTATGGAGTCGTCTATTTACTGCACGGTCTGGGCGATAACAACAATTCATGGAACGACGTATATCTGCGGGTCTCTTCTTTGATCAACGAAATGGAAGATGCCGGAAATATCTCAAAAATGATCTATGTTATGCCTCAGGGTTTCAGAACCTATTATGTGAATCGTCACACGGGCACGTATGATTACATGGATATGTTTGTTCAGGAACTGGTACCGCACATTGACAAAACACTCAGGACCGTTGCAGACAGGGATCATCGTGCCGTAGTTGGCTATTCCATGGGTGGTTACGGAGCCATGATCCTTCCTTCCAAACATCCGGAACTTTTTTCTGTCTCAGTTCCCCTGAGTATGTCTTTCAGAACAGACCGGCAGTATATGACCGAACCTTCCGGAGGATGGGACGGACAGTGGGGGTATATTTTTGGAGCAGAAGGCATGATAGGAGAGGCTCGGTTAACTCCGTATTACAAAGAACACAGTCCTTTCTACTTTTTCAACACAGAAACTGCAGCTTCATTTGACAATGTGAAGTATTTCCTGGATTGCGGTGACGATGAAGAACAATTGCTGGTAGCCAACGACACGCTTCACGTGGTGATGCGTTCCCTGGGGATCGATCACGAATTCCGAGTCAGAAACGGGGCACACACTTCCGATTATTGGAGAAAAGCCATGTACGAAGTACTGCCTTATATTGAAAATTGTTTTAATGGGCTGAAATACAAGGAGGAAGAAACGATCCGTGTGGAAACTTCCGAATACGAATACCAGGATATACTGCAGGAAAGTTGCGGAGGACGAATCTATCTCCCGACTGATTACGACGAATCATCAGGATACACGGCTCTTTACTATGTCTATAGTGATATAGGTGATGATTTCCCTGCAAAGAGTATCACCCAAATCAAAAAAGCCGCCGATGTAAAAGGTTATGTACTAGTAACCTGTAACAGTGATTCACTTGCAGCTTACGGGATGAATCTCAGGGACGTCATTGGGGCTGCCGAAAAAGAATTTTCTTTTGACGGCAGCCGGAAAGGGGTAGGCATCCTGGGAGGAGGCCGGTTGCTTTTCAATGCTTCCACCCGGGAAGATTCCGGTTTCAGTTCCGTGCTCCTGGTGGAAGCTGCCATGGAGGACCTGCCTTTTGATCCTTCGGATGAAGTGGTCTACCATTTCTGTGTTTCGGACCAAAGCCGTTATTACGTTGCCGCGGATCTTCTTTACCGATATTGCAAAGAGCATGATATAAAATATGAGTACAGGGTTTACAACGGCGTTGAATCCGCCAATTCTGTGCTTTACGCGATAAGTTTATTAATCAATAATATTTAAAACCATGTTTATAGTAAACAGTTACCTTTTAGCGGTGGTTTTTTGCTTTGTGACCATGCTATGCTGGGGATCCTGGGGAAACACCCAAAAATTGGCCTCAAAAAGCTGGCGTTACGAACTTTTTTACTGGGATTATGTGATAGGGATGCTTCTTTT
>DAOSXZ010000155.1:0-2312 GCA_035380845.1 Bacteroidales bacterium
GCAGTCAGCAGCAGGAGAGAAGTGAGCAGGAAAAAGGGCCGGGCAGCGCGCAGTGAAGCCGGCAGAGTGGCGCGCAGGCGGAAAGCATCTTGAGGCTGCCGCGCCACTTTATTTTTGAATATTTTCATATATCTGTATATCAGGGTGTTAAAAATTTGCATTTTGAATGTGGCGCAGCAGCTTGAAGATGCCCTCCCTTTCAGACAGGTGAACGGCGGGCACCCCGGTTTCCCGGATGATGCGGGCGACGTTGTCCAGGGTGACGCCTTTGCCGGCCATGATGTTGATGCGTCCTGCGGCTTGTTTCACCAGTTGTCTGAGTATGGGGATGCCTTGTTCTGCGGTGGGGGCCTGCCCCGAGGTCAGCAGGGTATTGAAGCCCAGGCTGATGATCTGTTCCAGGGCACCAAACGGATCCCGGCACTCATCAAAGGCACGGTGAAAGACCAGCGTAAGGGCCGAGTTGTCTGAAGGAGTAGCTATGGTGGGTTCTTGAGGCGGTTCTTGAGGCGGTTCTTGAGGGGATTCTGCAGGAGGAAACAGCGTATCTGAAAAGGATGATGCGGAAGGTCTGCTCCGGGCGGCTTCCGTTTGTGGAAGCGGATTGGCTCGTGTCATTGGATTGGATCCGGTGGCCACGTGGATCATCTTTCGGAGGGCAGGCAGGTCCAAATCGCCTTCGGGAGTGAGGGCTCCAATGACAACGCCTTTGACGCCGATTTCGTGGCACAGGCGGATGCTCAGGCACATTTCATCCAACTCGGCCTGTGAATAACAAAAATCACCGGGTCGGCACCGGATCAGCACGTGGGCACGAGATAAAAGATCCTTGGAAGGCCGGTCGCGCAGGCGGGAGAGCCAGGTGGGAGTGAGGCCGCCGCATTCCAGGACCGAACAGAGTTCTACCCGGTTGGCGCCTTCACCAAGCATGTTCAGGGCGCTTTCAATTCCGGTGCAGCAAACTTCCAGAAGTACCATAAATAAGGCAATTGTGAAAAGCGAATTTAGAAAAAAATCCACTAATTTTTGCAGATAAAAAATTTATGGCTACTTTTGCAGCCCCTTTGATTCGTTAGCTCAGCTGGTAGAGCACAACACTTTTAATGTTGGGGTCCTGGGTTCGAGCCCCAGACGGATCACAAATAAAAGCCTCCTGTCCGGAAAACGGCAGGGGGCTTTTGTTGATTATGAGCGTTAAATAAGTGAACTTATGCTCAAAAGAGGTGGTTTGACGGAATCTTCTACCAGGGACAAAATTTATTTATGATTCGTCGTTTTTTTTGAATAAAACGTTCATTTTTTTTATCTTGCAATGCAAATTGCCTCTCTTATGAAACCTGAAGACCGACGTATACAAAAAACTGTAACTGAAACGTCCGAAGAGCTTTTTTTGCGTGGTGTATATTATTACGACAAAGGGCTGGACGCCAGAAACGCCAATGAAGATGGGGCAGACGCCTTTTTCAAGGAAGCCTTCGATTGTTTTGTGCAAGCGGCCGAACTGGATAATGTGCACGCACAGAATCAGATAGGTATATGCTATGAATTCGGAATGGGCGTGGGGAAAAATTGCATTAAGGCCATCGAGTGGTACACCAGGGCTGCTGAAAAGGGGTGCGCCAAGGCGCAGAATAACCTCGGCTGTTGTTATTGCCGGGGAGAAGGCGTGGAGGAAGACACGCAAATTGCCTTCGAATGGTGCCGCAAGGCCGCACGGCAGGGAAATCCCAAGGCACAATATAACCTCGGCGTATGTTATGACGAAGGCATTGGTGTGCAAAGGGATGCAGAACAGGCGGTTTACTGGTTCAAAAAATCGGCAGAGCAGGGATTTGTGCGTTCGCAGAAACGGGCCGGATTTTACATGGAGCTGGGCTGTTGTGTGCAAAAAGACCCGCATCAGGCCTTTGAGTGGTTCAAAAAAGCAGCCGAGCAGGGGGATGCCGAGGCCCAGAAAAATCTGGGCGACTGTTTTCGCCGAGGCACAGGCACCGAGCAGAATTACCGAAAAGCCTTCCAATGGTACAGCAAAGCCGCTTCGCAAGGGCACATTCAGGCCCAGATAGAAGTGGGCGACCGGTTCTTTTACGGGCAAGGCGTCATCCAGGACTATGACCAAGCCTTTTTCTGGTATAAAAAAGCTGCAGACCAGGGAGACAAGCATGCCGAAAATCGCGTAGGCTATTGCTATAAAGAAGGTTGCGGAGTAGACAAGAACGAAGAAACCGCCATGGAGTGGTATATGAAAGCCGCCAGAAAAGGCGACGAAGACTCCCTCCTGGCCATCGAACTTATCTGCCAGCTGCAGGATA
>DAOSXZ010000156.1:0-2266 GCA_035380845.1 Bacteroidales bacterium
ATCGTCTTTGGGAATGCGTTGCGTCTTCCCCGGGAAAAGGACCTTGGGATATTGCCTTGTGAAATTATACGCTTTTACCTGGTGGTTCTTCTCCAGTTCACGGTAAAGATTGGCATTGAACTGGGCAATTCCTCCGCGATAAGGATAAAAAACAGATAAATAAGCGATTTTCATATCATACAAAGTTAGTATAAAGTAATTATCTTTATGTTCTTGAAAACAAAAATTAAGGAAACGGTTATTGGCGTACAATACCTGTTTGTCGCCTTTGGAGCAACCGTACTTGTTCCGCTTTTGGTTGGACTGGATCCTTCCATAGCATTGTTCGCGGCAGGAATCGGTACGCTGATTTTCCATCTTATCACCAAAGGAAAAGTGCCTGTTTTTCTGGGTAGCAGCTTTGCCTTCATTGCCCCTATTATCAAAGCCACAGAGCTTTATGGAATGCCGGGTACCATGTCGGGAATCGCGGCCGTTGGTTTGGTTTATGGCCTTATGAGTCTGGCTGTAAAAATATGGGGTCCGGGGTTTATCGGAAAATTATTCCCCCCTATTGTGATAGGGCCCGTAATCATACTCATTGGCCTTTCCCTGGCTTCTACCGGGGTAAACATGGCCGGGTCTGACTGGTTGCTTGCCGGCGTGTCACTTACGGTTGCCGTACTGGTCAGTTTGCTGGGAAAAGGCATGCTAAAACTTATTCCCATCCTGGCCGGCATAGTTGCCGGATACGTGGTTGCCTGGATCTTTCGGGGGATAGATTTGTCGCCTGTCAAAGAAGCCGCGTGGATAGCGCTTCCTTCTTTTACCAGACCTTCTTTTTCATTGCCTGCCATTTTTTTCCTGGTTCCTGTGGCAATTGCTCCTGTCATAGAACATATTGGTGATGTATATGCCATAGGTGCAGTGACCGGCAAGGACTATGTCAAAGATCCGGGGCTGCACAGAACGATGTTGGGTGACGGGGTAGCCTGCTTCCTATCCGGTCTTGCCGGAGGACCTCCCGTTACTACTTATTCAGAAGTAACCGGAGCCATAACGCTTACTAAAGTTTCCAACCCCTATGTTCTTCGCGTAGCAGCCGTCACGGCCATATTATTCTCTGTGATAGGAAAAGTGAACGCAGTACTATGCACCATACCCCAGGCCGTAATGGGTGGCATCATGTTGTTGTTATTTGGAAGTATTGCATCTATCGGGATAAACAATATGATTACCAACAGAATAGATTTCTCAAACACAAGAAATTTGATCATCGTTTCCCTCATCCTGACTGTGGGGATCGGAGGTGCTGCTTTATCTGTCGGCAATTTTTCCATGACCGGCATTGGATTGGCAGCTCTTCTGGGTGTTGTGCTGAATTTGGTGCTGCCGCATGGCAGAAATAGTGCAACGCACACTTGATGCATTTGCCTGATCTGCTGTTACATAACAAAAAAGCCCCCCCGGGGGTGCTTTTTGTTATCGTGCTGAATGCCAGTACTATGCATCAAGTGTGCGTTGCACTATTGGCGCTGGCCTCTGTCCCTTCTTCCGTCTCTGCGGTCTCCACCGCGATTGTCTCTTTGATCTCCGCCTCTTCCGCTCCTGCGGTCACCACCACGACGATCACGATCTCTGCCACCTCGTCCTCCGCGCCTGTCAGAAGGCATATTGCCTGTTCCGGCAGCAGATGCGGCTGTTCCGATGTTGGGGGACAAATCACGTTTTCCATATACTTCCCCGTTACAGATCCACACTTTGATCCCCAGCACGCCTACTTTCGTATGTGCCTCGGCAAGTGCGTAATCTATATCGGCCCGGAATGTATGTAAAGGTGTACGGCCTTCCTTGAACAGTTCCCGACGTGCCATTTCGGCTCCGCCCAGACGACCACCTATTAATACCTTGATCCCTTCGGCTCCCATACGTATGGTGGAAGCCATAGCCATTTTAATGGCACGGCGGTATGAAACACGACCTTCAATCTGACGGGCTATGTTGTTGGCAACAATGGTCGCGTCCAGTTCGGGACGTTTAACTTCAAAAATGTTGATCTGTACTTCTTTATTGGAAATTTTCTTAAGCTCCTCTTTCAGTTTCTCCACTTCCTGACCCCCTTTACCGATAATAATACCGGGACGGGCTGTATGGATAGTCACAGTAATGAGCTTCAGGGTCCGTTCAATCACAACGCGTGAGAGACTGGCCTTTGCCAAACGGGTAGTAAGGTACTGCCGGATCTTGGCATCTTCGGCCAATCGTTCTGCATAACTTCCGCA
This sequence comes from Bacteroidales bacterium, assembly GCA_035380845.1. Taxonomy (GTDB): domain Bacteria; phylum Bacteroidota; class Bacteroidia; order Bacteroidales; family UBA932; genus DMER64. Next base: position 2,262 of record DAOSXZ010000156.1, read on the forward strand.
CCAGC
>DAOSXZ010000157.1:0-2237 GCA_035380845.1 Bacteroidales bacterium
TTTCCGTTACAAGGACCTTGGTTACATACTCAATGCAATCTTTAGTTGCCCCGTGCACCTGAGGTGTACAACGGAAAGAATAAGGATCCTGAACGTGTTCTTTATGTCTGGCTATCAGTTCACTTCCCTCCAGGTATTCCCGGATTTGTGCTGCGGTTGCTATTTGACCTTCATGAGGACGCACCCGGTGAACTTCATCCGTAAAAGGTTCAATTCTACCATCGTATGCATCCAGAGACAGGGCACAGATCATGTCGGCCTGTTTTGAAAGTCTCAGTGCCTCCAGCAAGGACCACAATCCGTAAGCAGACATAAACTGGGTCCCGTTCAGAAGTGCCAGTCCTTCCTTTGATTGTAAATTGATGGGGGCCCATCCCATCAGACGGTTCAGTTCTTCACCTGTCATACACTGTCCCTGGTAATCAACTTCCCCAAGTCCTATAAGGGGCAGGGACAAATGAGCCAAAGGGGCAAGATCCCCCGATGCGCCCAGGGAACCCTGCTCATAAACTACCGGATATATTCCCTGATTGAAAAAATCCATTAGACGCACAACCGTTTCAGGTTGTACTCCGGAAAAACCGTAAGAAAGAGACTGTATCTTTAAAAATAGCATCAACCGTACAATTTCCCTGGGGACCAGGGCCCCTACCCCGCAGGCATGGGACATGACCAGGTTTTTCTGGAGCTGTTCCAGTTCGCGAGTCCCTATGGCTACGTTATACAGAGCCCCAAAACCCGTATTAACGCCGTAGATCAATTCCCCGGGAACACGCATTTTATCGTCAAGGTATTCCCTGCATCTGACAATCCGGTCCAGCGATTCCCGGGATAATTCAAGGCGGACATCCCCGGAAACGATCCTTTCTAACGTTTTGAGCCCTACAGGGGAAGGAGAAACAGTATGTATGTACATGAAGAATTATATATTATATTTTGGAACAAAAATACCTTTATTTACTAAGAATTAAAAGTAAAAACTGTCTTGTTGAATAAATATTGTTTTCTATCTTTGTGATTGAGCGTTATAACTATTTATTATAAACCCTTAATACTAACCTAACCAAATTTTCATGAAGAAATCAATTTTCTTTGTGCTGGCAGTTATGATAGCATCATCTGTTTTTGCACAAACAAGGGTTACCGGCAAGGTAACTTCTTCAGAAGACGGTTCTCCTCTTCCCTTTGTGACTATCCTTATTCAGGGAGAAAGAGGACTCGGAACGAACACAGACATTGACGGGAATTTCGTCCTGGAACGTTGCCCTGAAAATGCAGTGCTTGTACTCTCCTACATTGGCTATACTACCCTAGAGGTACCTGTCAACGGCAGGAATGTAGTCAATGTGTCCTTGACACCTGATGCCCTGGCCCTGGAAGAAGTAATGGTGGTTGCCTACGGTACTGCCAAAAAAGGAACTTATACCGGGGCGGCTTCCGTGGTCAGAAGTGATGATATCAAAGACGTCCCCTCTCTTTCATTCGAAAGTGCACTGAACGGAAAAGTAGCAGGGATGCAGATCACCACCAATTCCGGACAGGCAGGTGCGGTATCAAGCATACGCGTACGCGGTATCGGCTCCATGAACGCGTCTAATGAACCGCTTTATGTAGTGGACGGAGTGCCCGTGGTTTCCGGTAACACCGGACAAATGAGCGGTTACATTTATGCCACGAACAACGTAATGAGCACATTGAACCCGCAGGACATTGAATCAATCACCGTCCTGAAAGATGCCGCTGCTTCTGCCTTGTACGGATCCCGTGCGGCCAACGGGGTAATTCTAATAACCACCAAATCGGGACAACTTGGAAAACCGGTAGTGAATTTCAAAGCCTCCGTAGGGGTCACCCCCTCTTTTGCTACCACGAACTTTGATATTGCAAGCCCCGAGCAACAGGTTGAACTGTATTACGAAAACTTTTGGAACGCCGGCAAGTACGGCGGAAAATCAGACGAAGCTTCAAGTGCCTCGGCTCTGGCCCAGTTGAACAAACGTTTCAATAAACACGGGTATTATTTCACCGCCGATGACCATACGGTTAACTCGCTCAAAATATTGGGTATGACAGACGGTATAGAAAACCGTGAAGGCAAGTACTTCAATTGGGATGATGTGCTGTTCCGTACCGCTGTGTACCAGACTTACGACTTGTCTGTAAGCGGAGCCAGTGACAGGACAAGTTATTATTCTTCACTCTCTTACACCAAAGAGCAGGGTCGCAGCACATTCAAT
>DAOSXZ010000158.1:0-2224 GCA_035380845.1 Bacteroidales bacterium
ACCTGCAATATACGATCCCTCTGTTACAGAAGACAAATGGTACAGTTACTGGTTAAAGCATCGTTTTTTCCATTCGGAACCCGATGAACGGCCCAAATACAGCGTGGTGATCCCGCCTCCCAATGTGACGGGAGTGCTTCACATGGGTCACATGCTCAACAATACCATACAGGACGTTCTTGTAAGACGGGCCCGTATGCAGGGAAAAAACACTTGCTGGGTACCGGGTACAGACCATGCTTCCATTGCAACAGAAGCAAAGGTGGTTGCCCTTCTTAAAGAAAAAGGCATTGCTAAAGCTGACATTACACGTGAAGAATTTCTGGAACATGCCTGGGCCTGGAAAGAAAAACACGGCAATATCATACTGGAACAACTGAAAAAACTGGGTGCTTCCTGTGACTGGGACCGTACCAATTTTACTATGAATCCGGATATGAGCCGTGCCGTGACAGACACATTTGTTCATCTCTACAACGAAGGGCTCATTTACCGGGGAGTGCGGATGGTCAACTGGGATCCCCAGGGAAAAACGGCCGTAAGTGACGAAGAAGTCATTCACCGTGAAGTCAACGAAAAATTGTATTACCTGCGGTATTTCTTCAGCAACAACGGGAATCGCGGAGACCAATACCTGTCTGTAGCTACCACAAGACCCGAAACCATTATGGCCGATGTGGCCGTATGCGTCAATCCGCAGGATGAAAGGTATTCCGGACTTGTTGGAAAAACAGTCTTGATCCCTTTGATAAACAAAGAGATCCCAATCATTGCAGATGACTATGTTGCCATGGACTTTGGGACAGGTTGTCTTAAGATAACACCGGCACACGATCCCAACGATTATGAAATAGGATTGCGTCACAAACTGCCTGTCATAGACATCATAGATCCGGACGGCACCCTGAACAATAAGGCACAGATCCTGGTAGGGGAGGACCGTTTTGCAGCGCGTAAGAAGATACGCACCATGCTGCAGGAATCCGGCTGCCTGGAAAAAGAAGAGCCTTATGTCACCCAGGTGGGTTTCTCTGAACGAACAGATGCCGTTATTGAGCCGAGGCTTTCGCTGCAGTGGTTCTTAAAACTGGAAATGCCTGCCAAAAAAGCGCTGGAGTACGTAGAAGACGGACGGGTAAAACTAATCCCCGATAAATACCGGAACACTTACCGCCATTGGATGGAAACTGCACGTGACTGGTGCATATCCCGCCAGTTGTGGTGGGGACAGCAAATTCCTGCATGGTACCTGCCCAATGGGGAAGTGGTAGTGGCCACTACAGTGGAAGAAGCTCTGAAACTGGCCTTGAAAAAGGACGCTTCAATAAAGCAGGAAGACTTGCGCCAGGATCCCGATGTGGTAGACACTTGGTTTTCTTCCTGGTTGTGGCCCATATCTGTATTTGATCCGGGAAAACCCGGTCATCCCAGAAAAACACCCAATGAAGAGCTGGCCTATTATTATCCCACTGATGACCTGGTAACGGCTCCCGATATCCTGTTTTTCTGGGTTGCGCGAATGATCATGGCCGGAGATATATATTGCAAGGAAAAACCTTTCTCCAATGTTTACCTTACCGGTATGGTACGTGACAAACAGGGAAGGAAAATGTCCAAATCACTTGGCAATTCCCCGGATCCCATTGAATTGATGAACAAATACGGAGCCGACGGTGTCCGTATGGGTTTGATGTTGTGTACTTCTGCCGGAAACGATATTTTATTTGACGAAAGCCAGGTGGAACAGGGACGGAATTTCTGCAACAAGATATGGAATGCTTACAGGCTGGTACGTTCCTGGAAACGGGACAAATCTTTGCCCCTGGAAGAAACTTCCGGACAAGCCATCAAGTGGTTCCGTCAATTGCTGGCTTCCACCCGGGAAGAAATGGAAGACCTTTTTTTAAAATTCCGTTTGTCGGAAGCCCTGATGTTGCTTTACAAACGCTTCTGGGATGACTTTTGTTCCTGGTATCTGGAGATCATAAAACCTGTCGGTACCGGAAAGAAAAAAATTGATGCCGCCACTTACGACACAACATTGGAATTCTTTGATATTCTGTTGCATATGCTGCATCCGTTTATGCCCTTCATCACGGAAGAATTGTGGCAGAACCTCTACGAACGGAAAGAAGGGGAAAGCATAATGGTATCTTCCATCCCTGATAAAGGCTCCTACAAAACGGAAGAACTGGAGCAATTTGCACGTTTACAGGAACTTATT
>DAOSXZ010000159.1:0-2224 GCA_035380845.1 Bacteroidales bacterium
GCTATCGGTAAAAAGATAATCCGTAATTCATTGTTGGGGAACAACATTCCGTAAGCCAGCAAAATTCCGTACACAGCCCCGGAAGCACCCACAGTGGGTGTATTCATAAGGATGCGGTAACGGGCCAGCGCGTTCATGGCATCGGGCCCGTTTTCATTAATGGCGTTGACCAGCGTCGAGGCTTCAATCCATTGTACGCCCATATGCAAGGCGGCGGCTCCTAATCCTGTCACCAGGTAATAGAGCAGGAATTTTTTGGGGCCCCAGAGCTGTTCCAGAACAGATCCGAACATCCAGAGTGCATACATATTGAACAGCAAGTGCCCGAAATTTCCGTGCATGAAAATATGGGTTACAATCTGCCAGGGCTTGAAAAAAGCAGAAGCCGGGAAAAAAAGTGCAAAATGTTCTAACATGAATTCCCTGTTGATCATGGTCAGGATCAACATGAATGCATTGATGATGATAATATTCTTGATTACAAGAGGTATGCTGGCGAAAAATCCGCCCCGGTTGTATTGGTACATCATTTATTTAAAAGTGTTATCAAGTTGTTCTATTGGGATTATGGTGGTGCAGGCCCTCCCGTCCGGGGTCCTGTCCGGATGGCTGCAGGCAAACAGCTTGTCAATCAGGGTTCGGTTTGCTGTTTGATTGCTTTCCTTTTCTGTTGCGGCCATCCTTCTTGCCAGTATGGCGGCCAGCCGTTCTCCGTAAACAGGGACGTTGTCTTCTTCTTCCGGGCCCGAGAGGATTTCCTTTACCGAGTCAATCACGGATTGTGCATCTACCGGGTGTTCCGGGGGTACGGCCGTGACGTTTCCCTGATCGTCTGTTTGAAAGCCCATTTGGAGCAGGCGTTTGCGGTTTTGTTCCAGGAGCAGGGATTCAGAAGGCTGCAAGTTTAGTGCCACGGGGAAGTAGAGTTTTTCCGGCACGGGCTTGCGGTCACGGAATTTTGGCAACAGTTCTTCGTAAAAGATCCGTTCCAGAGCCCGTTGCTTATGGACAATCAACAGTCCCGAGGCTACGGGGGTTACCAGGTATTTTTTCCGTAACGGGATCAGGGGTGTATCGTAGGTTTGTACCGGTTGTTCTTCAAATACGGGTAAAGATTCGTGGACGTTGTTTTCCCGGAAAGGATCAAATAGCGGGTCGTACTTCAGTTTGGGTTGGGGAATATGTTCTCCGGGCGCGGGAGGGACGGGAATGTGATGCTGCATGGCCCCTGTTTCAAAATCTATACTCGGCCCGAGTGCAAATTTGCCCACCGATTCACGGATCACTGCCTGAAGCATCTGGAAGATCACGGATTCATCTTCAAATTTGACCTCTGTTTTACAGGGGTGTATGTTGACATCTATAAGGGCAGGATCTGCTTCCAGGTAAATGAAATACGTAGGGACCCTGTCTTCCGGCAACAGTTTTCCGTAAGCATTGATTACGGCTTTGTGCAGGTAGGAACTTTTGAAATACCTTCCGTTTACAAAGAGATAACGATGTCCGCCTTTTTTGTAGGAATCGCGTGGACGGCTTACATATCCGCGGATACGCACCAAAGATGTATCTGCATTTATGTCCAGCAATTGCGCATTCAGTTCTTTCCCCAATGTTCCTGCAATACGGGCACGCAGCGTCTCGCATGCCGGCAGGTGGTAGACGGTGTTTTCGTTATGGGTCAGGGTGAATGTTATTTCCGGATGGCACAAAACAACACGGTGAAACGCTTCCATGATATGCCGTAATTCCACTGCCTGGGATTTGAGAAAACGACGGCGGGCCGGCACGTTGTAAAAAAGGTTCCGGACACACAGATCGGACCCTGTGTTGCATGCGATCTCTTCCTGTGAGGTGACAGCAGAACCGGCGATGGTGATCTGTGTGCCCATTTCGTCTTCTTCCCTGCGGGTGCGCAAACGTACATGGGCTATGGAAGCGATGGAAGCCAGGGCTTCTCCGCGAAATCCGAAAGTTTGAACTTTTTGCAGGTCTTCCACACCCCGGATTTTGGATGTGGCATGGCGTTCAAAAGCCATTGCGGCATCTTCCGGGCTCATGCCGCACCCGTTGTCGGTTACCTGCATTAAGGTGGCTCCTCCGTCGGTCAGCACCACGTCAATCCTGTCGGCTCCTGAATCGACGGCATTTTCCATCAATTCCTTTATTACAGAAGCCGGCCGCTGGATCACTTCTCCGGCAGCTATCTGGCTGGCAATATGTGGAG
>DAOSXZ010000160.1:0-2185 GCA_035380845.1 Bacteroidales bacterium
TGTTGCAAAGCAGGGAAAACACCGCAACCCCGTAACCGGATCCGGAGGGATGTTGTTGGGAGTTGTGGAAAAGATCGGGGAAGCACTGGAAGGGAAGACAGATCTGAAAGTGGGAGACAAGATAGCCACATTGGTATCCCTTTCCCTGACGCCCCTGCGCATAGACAAGATCAAAGACATCCGGCCCGATATTGATCAGGTGGACATTGACGGAAAAGCGATTCTGTTTGAAAGCGGCATCTATGCCAAGATCCCCCATGATATGCCCGAAACGCTTGCCTTATCTGCCCTGGATGTAGCCGGTGCCCCTGCACAGACAGCCAAGCTGGTTAAACCCGGAGATACTGTACTTATTATTGGAGCCGGAGGGAAATCCGGAATGCTTTGCAGTTATGAAGCAAAGAAAAGAGCCGGTGTAACAGGGAAAGTAATTGGACTTTGCCACAGCGAACGTTCCACTAAACGCCTGGAAGCGTTGGGATTCTGTGACCATGTATTCTCTGCCGATGCGACCCAGCCCGTTGCCGTTCTGGAAAAGATAGAAGAGCTGACCAACGGTCAAATGTGTGACGTGACCATCAATAACGTAAATATTACGGATACGGAAATGACATCAATTCTCTGTACCAAGGATACAGGACTTGTATATTTCTTCTCGATGGCCACCAGCTTTACAAAAGCCGCCCTAGGAGCAGAAGGTGTGGGTTCGGATGTTACCATGATAGTAGGCAACGGTTACACAAGAGGTCATGCCGAGATCACATTGCAATTACTCAGGGAAAGTGAAAAGCTCCGTAATATCTTTACCGAGTTGTACGCATAATAGAATTACTAATATGAATGAAACAAGAAGAGAACAATTGTTTCCCAACGTAACGGACCAGGAGTGGAACGACTGGAAATGGCAGGTTCGCAACCGTATTGTTAACCTGGAACAACTCAGGAAGTACATTACACTTACTCCGGAAGAAGAAGAGGCCATTCACCAATCACTCAAATTGCTCCGTATGGCCATTACTCCGTATTACCTGAGCCTTATAGATCCGGACAATCCCAATTGTCCGGTTCGTAAACAGGCCATTCCTACCAAAAAGGAAATGTACCGGTCTCCGGCCGACTTGCTGGATCCGTTGCACGAAGATGAAGACTCCCCGGTACCGGGCCTGACACACAGGTATCCGGACAGGGTCCTGTTCCTGGTAACAGACCAGTGTTCCATGTATTGCCGTCATTGCACAAGACGCCGTTTTGCAGGACAGAAAGACCACGAAGCATCCAGCGACAGGATACAACAGGCGATCGATTACATAGCCCGTTCACCCCAGGTCAGGGACGTTTTGCTTTCCGGGGGAGATCCCCTGACCATGAGCGATGCCCGCCTGGAATCCATCATATCCCGTTTGCGGGAAATTCCTCACGTGGAGATCATCCGTATTGGCACACGTACTCCTGTAGTATGTCCTCAGCGAATAACGCCTGAACTCCTGGAAATGCTTCGCAAGTACCATCCCATATGGATCAACACCCACTTCAACCACCCTAACGAGATCACACCGACTTCCAAAGCTGCCTGTGAAAGAATGGCAGATGCCGGTTTTCCGCTGGGTAATCAGACGGTATTATTACGGGGTGTGAACGACTGTGTACACACCATGAAAGAACTGGTCCACAAACTGGTTATGAGCCGTGTACGTCCATACTACATTTATCAGTGCGATCTGTCCATGGGTCTGGAGCATTTCAGAACACCCATATCCAAAGGAATAGAGATCATTGAAGGATTGCGGGGACATACATCGGGTTATGCCGTACCAACGTTTGTAGTAGATGCACCCGGCGGAGGCGGAAAAATTCCCGTGATGCCCACTTACGTGATCAGCCAGGCTCCCGGAAGAATGGTGTTGCGTAATTATGAGGGAGTTATCACTACGTATACGGAACCACTGGATTATAAAAACGAATGTGTTTGCGAAAAATGCAAAGACAAAGTTCCGCTGGAAGGGGTTTCCGGGATATTGCAGGGACAGCAATTGTCGCTTGAACCTTCCTATTTGCAAAGAAAAGAACGCAACCATAAGAAGTAAGCTACTGAATGTCTTTTATCGATCAGATCATCCGTTACGGCAGTCTGTCGGTTGTCGGATTGGGTAAAAATACCGGAAAGACCGAATGTCTGAGGTATGTA
>DAOSXZ010000161.1:0-2137 GCA_035380845.1 Bacteroidales bacterium
TGGCTCATCAGGGCATCTCCCCCGGTGATCAAAATATCCCTCAACTGGGTATCGTCTTCAAAATATTTCATCAGGGAACGAAGCTTTTTATCCCAGGTTTCATGCGGCTTCAGTTCTTCAAGATCAAAATTCAGATGTTTGTTCTGGAAATCGTACATTCTCTGGCAGGAAGCACATAATCCCCCGCAGGCCCTGCCTACGGAATCAGGAATGAGAATGGCTACGTCGGGATACCTGCGGTGAATGTTGTGACTGTTTGGCAACAACCAACCTGCGGCATTTGGCACTCCGGGTTCCACTTTGTCTTCACGCTCCCAGGCCACAATATTTCCGAAAGTGTCTACAAGTTCTTTTGAATACAGTATATAACTACGTATGGCCAGATCGTTGTATCCTGTGTCGGAGACATTAAGCAACGAAAGGTAATAGGGAGTGGCAAAGGTAGGGATCCCTTTTTTCCGGGCTTCTTTTAGAAGAGACATGGTCTTGGTTGACAGGGAGTTATTCAGCATCATGTTAACTTCTGAAGGTGTCCGGGCGGCCATGGCCAGGTGAAAACGATGGTCGTCCCACCATTTTTCCACCAGGTTGTATTTTGCCATATACGTACTATCCGGAGGGAACACGTATTTGCCGTTTTTGCTTTGTCGGTTCTCGATCTTAGCCATAAGCAGTCTAATGATCCGCTCTTTGTTATCTTCCCTGGCATGTACAATACCGGGACTCAGCCCCGATCTCCATTTTTTCATCCAATTGACGGTTTTTTTTGCCGCCGGTTTCTGGATTTTCGGATTTTCCAGTAACTCAAACTGATTGTACAACTCCAGGATAAAATCTGTGTTGATGGTGTTGTTCACTTCATCCCTGAGCCATTCCCTGAACAGACTGATGGTTTTGATTTTAAAATTTCTTTCATTTGATAATTCATATACGGTTTTCTGATCGTATTCGATCAAAGCCTTAAGACTTGCAGCTGCTTTGCTGGAGTTGTTCGGATGTTGGGCAATGTATTGTTTCAGACTTGTGAGAAAAGATTCTTCACTTTTACTGTCCCTTGCCATGGTTACGATACCGGGGAAGCGATCCTGAAACAATCTTTTCAATTGCTTTTTTGTAAAGACAAGAATATCGTTCTGTTTCTTCATGGTCAGATTCATTTAAATGTTATTATGAATAACTGATGTGTGAGTATCTACCCGGGGTATATGTATGGAAAAACCCCGCTCACTATATACAGCGACCTACAAAGATAAGAAAAATTAAAAAAACAACTTTTTGAGCCACCTTACTTTATTCGGAGTATAGGGACGGTACCTCAGTGATGGATCCGGTCGTATGCCTTTATCCACAATGCTTTTGTAATGGGTAAAGGTATCAAAACTTGCTTTTCCGTGGTAGGACCCCATCCCACTGTGTCCAACACCTCCAAAAGGAAGGTATGAAGAAGCCACATGTATTAGAGTGTCATTCACACAACCCCCTCCGAAAGAGAGTTCCCGGAAAATTTTTTCACGGGCAATATTATCGTTGGTAAATAAATACAACGCCAATGGTTTGGGCCTGTTGCGGACAAATTCTATAGCTTCATTCAACGTTTTATAAGTCAGCAGCGGGAGCACCGGACCAAAAATCTCTTCCTGCATAATGGGACTGTCCGGGAAGACATCTGTAATGACGGTTGGATTGATAGTAAGTTTCTGCCGGATGCTTTCCCCGCCCAGGATGATCTTTTCATTTTTAAGAAGTCCTAACACACGGTCAAAATGTTTCTCGTTGACCATTCGGGGGTAATTTTCAATCAAGCCCTGTTCATCCACAGGGTAAAACACTTCAATCCAGTGACACAAACGTTCCTGCAATTTTTCCTGCAGACTTTCCGGGACCAGGATGTAATCCGGAGCTACGCACGTTTGCCCGGCATTGATGAATTTTCCGAAGACGATACGTTTGGCTGCCAGATCCACATCGGCGCTTTTGTGAATGATCACCGGACTCTTTCCGCCCAACTCAAGGCTTACCGGAATCAAATTTGCCGAGGCGGCTTCCATGACTTTTTTACCTACTGTGGTACTTCCGGTAAAGAAAATGTAATCGAACGGAAGTGCCAGCAAACCCGAGTTTTCCGCACGTCCTCCTT
>DAOSXZ010000162.1:0-2131 GCA_035380845.1 Bacteroidales bacterium
ACAGTCCCTATAAGATTGCACTCGGCATATTTGGATCCTTTGTACAAATAAGGAAGAGAAGCTTCAAAAAGACGCCATTGCCCGGTTCTGCGTGTGCGCAGTTCTTCAATAATCACGCCGCGTTCTTTTTCGATTTCTTCAAAATCGTTGGTTACAAAAGCGGCATAATCGTGCATGATCAGCAAACAGGTATCCAGGACGCCTTCCCGTAGCATGGGAACGTTATTCAACATGTACATGGTTTGCTCCACACCGGTTCCGGCATTGATATTACGGCCAAAACTGCAGCCGATGCTTTCCAGGTAGCTGATAAGCATTTTCCCGGGAAGGTTCTTGGTGCCGTTCAGGCACATGTGCTCCAGGAAGTGGGCAAGACCTGCCTGGCGTTCGTTTTCCTGAATGGCGCCAACGTTGGTAAACAGATAAAACTCGGCACGATTTTCCGGTTTGGTGTTATGCCGGATATAATACGTAAGTCCGTTATCCAATTTTCCAATCCGTACCGCAGGGTCATTCTTCAAGGGTTCGTTTGGATTGGCCATCTGTGCGAAACTGGCCGTGCCTGCAATCAATAAGACAAGCAGACTGGTAAATAATTTCTTCATAGTTTCAAATGTTGTATAAGAATCAAGATCAACAAAGGTAGCAAAAAAACGTTGCGGTGTCTGTCTTTTTTGTATTTTTACAAACTTGACAAATAAAATGAATGCCAATGAAACCCAGAAAAATCTTGCTGAGCCTAGCCGCTCTGTTCCTGAGTGCCGGTACCCTTTTGCCGTGTACAAACTTAATAGTCACCAAAGGTGCGTCAAAAGACGGATCCGTAATGGTCAGTTATTCCGCCGATTCACACCAGTTATACGGCGAACTGTACTTCTGGCCCGCAGCTAAGTGGGATGAAGGAAGTATGTTGAAAATCTATGAATGGGATACCGGAAGGTTCATGGGTGAAATACCCCAGGCCGGGGAAACGTATTCGGTTACCGGAAATATGAACGAGTTCCAGTTGATAATAGGGGAAACCACATACGGCGGGCGCAGGGAATTCAGGGACAGAAGCGGGATGATGGATTACGGTTCATTGATATACATTGCCTTGCAGCGTTGCAAGACCGCACGTGAAGCCATTGCATTAATAGATAATTTGATGCAAACCTATGGATACGCATCCAGCGGAGAGTCGTTTACGATTGCCGATCCGGATGAGGTCTGGATTATGGAGATCATGGCCAAAGCTCCGCGTATGGTGGAAGGAGTAAATGTGAATAAAGGTGCGGTTTGGGTAGCAAAACGAATACCGGACGGATACATTAGCGCCCATGCCAACCAGGCGCGCATAACCACTATTGATTTTAACGACCCGGACAATTGCCTGTACAGCCCTGATGTCATATCACACGCCAGGGAAATGGGTATCTTTTCCGGAAAAGATAAGGAATTTAGTTTTTCTGACGTTTATGCGCCGGTGGATTTTGGGGCAGCCCGTTTTTGTGATGCCCGTGTCTGGGCTTTTTTCAACCGGTTTGCAGACGGGATGGACAAGTACCTGGACTATGCCATGGGATATGACCTTGACAATAGAATGCCTTTGTATGTGAAACCCAACACCAAATTGTCTGTAAAAGACGTTGCCGACATGATGCGGGATCATTATGAAGGTACACCCATGGATATGACGTGCGATATTGGTGCCGGCGGGAACGCGGTTCCTTACCGATGGAGACCTATGTCTTATGAAGTGGACGGGAAAACCTATCTGAACGAAAGAGCCATTGCCACACAACAAACAGGATGGTGGTATGTGGGACAATGCCGCAGCGATATGCCCCGCGATTTGGGAGGTTTGTTCTGGTTTGGTGTGGACGATGCGGGCACCTCTGCATTAATACCCATTTACAGTGTTTCCGGAAGGGTAGCTGAATGTATTGAAAAAGGAAACGGAAGCATGCTGGAATATTCGGAAACTTCCCTTTTCTGGATCGTGAACCGGGTAACACAATTTGCGTACCTGCGTTACAACCAGGTAGGAGCCGAAGTGCGTTCCGTTGTTGACAAGTGGGAAAATGAAATGATGGATAAAACCCACCGGATGGACCAGGTGGCAGTAGAAATGTACCGTCGCGATCCTGCG
>DAOSXZ010000163.1:0-2125 GCA_035380845.1 Bacteroidales bacterium
AAGTGGCCGGGATGCAGATCACAACCAATTCAGGACAGGCAGGTGCCGTATCCAGCATACGTGTACGCGGTATCGGCTCCATGAATGCCTCCAATGAACCGCTATATGTAGTGGACGGGGTTCCTGTTGTATCAGGAAATACCGGACAAATGAGCGGTTATATTTACGCGACCAACAATGTCATGAGCACATTGAATCCCTAGGATATAGAATCCATTACCGTATTGAAAGATGCCGCCGCTTCTGCCCTCTATGGTTCGCGTGCCGCCAACGGTGTTATCCTGGTGACCACAAAATCCGGCCGTCTTGGAAAGCCTGTAGTCAATTTCAAAGCATCGGTCGGGGTTACTCCCTCTTTTGCCACCACGAACTTCGATATTGCCAGTCCGGAACAACAGGTTGAACTATATTACGAAAACTTCTGGAATGCAGGTAAATACGATGGCAAATCAGATGAAGCCTCCAGTGCTTCTGCCCTTGCTCAGTTGAACAAACGTTTCAACAAACACGGGTATCGCTTTACCGCCGATGACCATACGGTTAACTCGCTTAAAATATTGGGTATGACAGACGGTATCGTAAACCGCGAAGGCAAGTACTTCAATTGGGATGACGTGCTGTTCCGTACTGCAATCTACCAGACCTACGACCTGTCAGTAAGCGGTGCCAGTGACAGGACAAGTTATTATTCTTCGCTCTCCTACACTAAGGATCAGGGACGCAGTACCGTGAATGATTTCAGCCGTATCGCAGGTCGTGTAAATGTCAATCAAAAAGTTGGCAGGATCATTGAGTTCAACACCAATGTTAACATAGCCAAAAACGTACAGCACGGATTTAACGACACCCGCAGCACTGGTGCCAACTACTTTATGCAATCCCGTAACTTGTTATGGCCCTTGTATTGGCCAACAGATTACAAGACAGGAGATCCCTGGACAGCCCGTTACGGCAGTTATGCATACAACCAGGTATATTACAACAATGAATGGGAAAACGAATCCAATGTGTTGCGTCTTTCTGCCAATGAAACCCTGACCGTGAAATTCATGCCGGAACTGGTTCTGAAATCGGTACTGTCGTTTGACAACACCCAGACCAGGGATCACATCTATTACAGTGCAAATCACTTCAGCGCTTCCAGCGTGAAAGGCCAGGTACACGAAATGGCCACCAACGTACAGAAGATCGTTTCATCCACAACCTTGAATTACGATAAGGAATTTGCAGACAAACACATCGTTAACTTACTTGTGGGTTGGGAAGCTGAAGACAACCAGGTGGAATTCCAGCGTTCTTCGGGTACCAATTTGCCTACCAGTGCGCTCCATACCGTAGCTACAGCAGGTGTATTGGATGCAAACGCCTATTATTGGGGATCTACCATGCTTTCACTCCTGTCTCGTGCTGAATACAGCTTTGACGGAAGGTATTACCTTTCCGGATCGTTCCGTCGTGACGGTTCGTCCCGTCTGGGATCCAACACACGCTGGGGTAATTTCTGGTCCGTTGCCGGATCCTGGAGGATCAACAACGAAGCTTTCATGAAGAATATTAAGCAAATCAGCAATTTGCGCCTGAGAGCCTCATACGGAGTTAATGGAACCCTTCCTTCCTCCAACTACGGATGGCGTGCTTTGACTTCCTACGGAAACAAATACATGGAAGATCCGGGTGGCGGTGTGGCCAACATTGCGGATGCCAACCTTTCCTGGGAAACAAGTTACACATATAACATAGCCTTGGAATTCGGTTTGTTCAATAACCGATTGAACGGAACCGTGGAATATTTTAACAGGGATTCCAAAGACCTGTTGCAAAGTGTTCCCATATCAACAGTTACCGGGTTCAGTTCTACCCTCAAGAATATAGGAGAGATCAACAACCACGGTATAGAGGTGGAACTGACCGGAGATATTATCCGGACTAACGATTTCCGCTGGAGTGCCGGCCTGACCGGATCCTGGATCCGTTCCACGGTAACCAAGCTCTATGGAGACCCCGTAGGGAAAGACATTGTATGGTATGACCCGACAGGAGGAGACGCACGTGCCAAGTTTATTTATCGTGAAGGCGAATCCACCCTGGCATTTTATGGCTTGGAGTGGGCCGGTGTAGAAGACGA
>DAOSXZ010000164.1:0-2119 GCA_035380845.1 Bacteroidales bacterium
CCAATGTTTCCGGCTCCGTAATTGAAGCGGCGCATATCGTTCCATGTTTCCACATGGATACCCATGGCAATGACTTTTTGCAACATAATGTCGGCCATAGTCAGTTCTCCGGCATTCTGTGCAACGGCACCACTGGCCATGTAAGCATCAATCTCGGCCTGATTCATAGGCTGTTGGTCGGGGTTGTCTGTGCCTGTTGCAGACCAATCCTGCAATTTGGATTGCATACGTGCGAAACTGGCTCTGATTCCGTCCATATAAGCTGTATAAGCGGCTGCGGAGTTCCCCATACGCATATTAGCCTCGGCCTTTATGAAACACATTTCGTGATAGGTGAGGATGTCCGAATCGGAATCGGGACGTGCCCAGAAGGAACCGGTGCCGGCGACAGTATTAAATGCCGAACTCGGGTAGTAATACATATCGTTTTCCGCACGACCGCCGGTCTGTGAAACTGCCAGGGCCCTCATATTCACGTAATTCAGGTCCATAATCTGCTTGTAGTCATTGGTGTTAATGTACAAACAGCCTTTTGGGTAGGTAACGCTCACAACATCCCCGTTCACGGTGTAGGGGAATCCTTCCTGGTCAAAGAATGCCAATACCTGAGCTTTATCTGTGGCATTGGTAATGGTATAGTTCTTGTCAACGTTTGAAGAAGCTACGCTTGCATTTAGAAGGGCTCCATATATTCTTCTGGTTCCGTACATTACATCCACACCTGCATCCCGGGTCCATTCGTGATTCAGGATTTCTCCGGCATCAGATACCTGGATCTTGCTCATGCGGGCAGGGAACACCTTGCTCATTCGCGGATCAACTACTCCGGAACCTCTCAGGTTCTTGTGCAGATCAACATACCATTTGGTATAACGTTGTGTGGTTCCCCATGCGGCACAGTCCCATATTACACTTGTCTGATAAGGGTCGCCAACGGTGAAGTTGGTGTCCTGATCTCCTGCGTTGCTGTGTTTCATGATGGTACTTTCGCTGTTGGATTGCGGGGCTTTTGCCAAAGCATCCAGAACAGCCTGCGGATCATAAAGCGTTGATTTTTTTGAAAGTTTGTTGAGCCAGCGGGCTTTCAAACCGTAGCACAATTTGATCCATTTCTGAACATCACCCTGGTTCCAGCTGTCACCTGCGGCAAGAGGTGTAGCACCTTCTTCCTGGGTCATGTTGAAATATTCCAGAGCCAGATCAATGCGTTCCATACATCCGTTAAAAATGGTCTGACCGTCATCATATACGGGGGTAGGGTTACTTCCCAGAGGTTCTGAATAAGGCATTTCCCCATACAGGTCGGCCATAAGCATGAATCCCATGGCATGCATCACATGAGCAGCTCCAATGTAATGGTAAGCGCCTGTTTTTTCTGCGGCATTGATCATATCGTCAATGTTACATGCTGCTCCAATGAACCAGTTTTGGTAAGATGTAGTAGTGGAACTTTGATAAGGATCCCAGGCGGATAGTTTTCCGTTGGAGGAAGTCGTTGAGGTCTGACTCATCAAACCGCCAATGGTGACGCCACGCATACAGGCAGAGCCCCATGCATACATATAATAGTGTTGAATCCAGGGGAGACGGCTTTCCACCGTAGCACTGGCATTGTTCGGGTTGTCCGGGTCTACGTTCACGTCCAACCAGTCATTACAGCCGGTTATCCCTAAAGTAATCAACAGACTTAAAGCTATATATAGTATTTTTTTCATAATCTGAATTTTTAAATCCGTTTGTTATTAGAAAGTGATGTTTAAACCAAATGACAAACCGGCTGTAGCAGGAACACCGCAATAGTCAATACCTGACGAACCGGAGCCACCCGTACCGGAACCTGAAACACTGACTTCAGGGTCCATACCTTTGTAATTACTCCATAGGAAGAGATTGGTTCCCGTAACGGTAGCCGTAAGCCCTTTAATGAAACTCTGTTTGTTGAACAGGCCTTTGAAATCGTAAGCAAGAGAAACGGCGCGTAAACGCAGCCAATTGGTGTCAGTCAATAAGTTATGTGCGTTGGATGCATAATTGCTCCAGTAGCTCTGGATCATATAATCACCGCTCTTTTCAGCTCCGTTAACAATGTACATCTGGCCGGCATTGTAAGTATAGGAAA
>DAOSXZ010000165.1:0-2113 GCA_035380845.1 Bacteroidales bacterium
ACGATACCCAGTTGAGGGATATTTTGATCACCGGGGGAGATGCCCTGATGAGCCACAACAAAACGTTACGTAACCTGCTGGAGGCCGTGTACAAAATGGCCTTGAGGAAGAAGAAAGCCAATAAGGACCGCCCGGATGGTGAAAAGTATGCCGAAATACAACGTATTCGTTTGGGTACCAGATTACCGGCATACCTGCCTATGCGTATTAACGATGAATTGATAGAAATTTTAAAAGAATTTAAAGAAAAGGCTTCCAAAATCGGTATTAAACAATTAATAATCCAGACACACTTTGAAAGTCCGCTGGAAATTACCCTGGAAGCAAAACGAGCCATAAAGAAGATCCTTTCCACAGGGTGGTCCATTACCAACCAGCTGGTCTTTACAGTAGCTTCTTCCCGCCGGGGACATACAGCACAACTAAGAAGGAAACTCAATAAACTGGGCGTGATCTCTTACTATACATTTTCAGTGAAAGGATTCAATGAAAATTACGCAGTATTCGCACCAAATTGCCGTTCCATCCAGGAACAGGAAGAAGAAAAAGTGATCGGACTGCTTTCAAAAAGACAGGAAGATGCTCTTTGTGAACTTTTTGAAAAGGGAGATAACATTTACAAGGAATTGAAAGTGTTTATGAAAGATCACGATCTGCCGTTCCTGGCTACAGACAGGAATGTGCTGAACCTCCCCGGCATAGGAAAAAGCATGACTTATAATATGATAGGACTTACACCTCAAGGGAAACGTATCCTTCGTTTTGAGCATGATAAGAACCGCAAACACAGTCCTGTCATTGAAAACATGAAACATGTTTACATTGTAGAAAACAAATCTGTAGCCGCATATATGAGACAGCTTAAGGAAATTGGTGAAAATCCCAACGATTATGCCAGCATTTGGTCCTATACCACGGGGAAAACAGAACCGCGTTTCAAAATGTACGAGTATCCCGAATACGATTTTGACATCACTTCCGAACTCACAAACTTCAAGATGTAGGCGCCAGCTTTTTGACCAGGTATCTTACTACAAAACCTGCTGCCAATAACACAATCCCGGAAAGAATCACATTCAGTGGAAGGGAAACCGACATAACCAGACATCCTGCAAGGCCGAGGATGGGAATGATCTTTCCGTAGAGTTGTTGTTCCCCGGGCTGTTTTAGTGCGGACAAATTGGTGATCGAGTAATAGAGCAAAATGGTGAATGTAGCCGCCCTGACTACAAATTCAAAATTTCCCAATAGTGTTATCAGTAAAATAACTGCTGCGGTAAACAATATGCCTGTATGGGGGACAGATGTTTTCCTGTGAATCCTTTCAAAGAATGCAGGCAAGTCCCTGCGTCGTCCCATAGCCAGTAACATACGGCTGATTCCCAGGATCTGGCTGAGCAATACCCCCAGCATGGCTGTTGAAGCCCCCAGTGTGGTTACCAAACTAATTGCCGGAGCACGCATGGAATCAGAAGCCAGCTGTAAGGGTGACTGGCTGTGTGCCATAGCACCGGAGCCAATAGTCCCAACAGCAATAAAAGACACGGCAGCATACAATATGATGGCGGTAAGGATGGTGATGATCACGGCCCGGGGAATGGTCTTTTTGGGCTCGACCACCTCCTCGGCAAGTGTCGCAATACGTGCATAGCCTGTAAAGGCAAAGAAAAGGATGGCGGCCGATTCGGCAATTCCGCGGATCCCAAAGGGTGCATAGGGGGTAAAGTTTCGGGATTCCACTGATCCGATCCCACCAAAGACAAAATACAAAAGTGATAGAAGGGTGATCAGCACAATCAGGGTGTTCACAAGACCGGCTTTCTGTATGCCCGCCAGATTGGCCAGGGTAAGAAGCACTATAGCTGCTACCGAATAGACCACAGGCGAAAAAAACGGAACCAGTTGGTGAAAGTAGCTTCCAAACCCTATAGCCACAATACCGGCAGCAGACAGTTTGCTCAACAGGAACATCCATCCGGCAGAAAAGCCAAGAGCCGGGTTAAGCAGGCGATACCCGTACTCATAGGTACCTCCAGATTGGGGATAAACGGCTGCCAATTGTGCCGAACTCAAGGCATTGAAAGAGGCCACCAATCCGGCTATCAGCAGACCC
>DAOSXZ010000166.1:0-2099 GCA_035380845.1 Bacteroidales bacterium
TTCAGGGCCCATTACCGGAAGAACAAATCAACGATATAAAGGAGGCTGCCGGCAACGTAAGTTTCATGACGCCCCCTGCGGCAGAGACCCTTCCGGTCTCTTTCATTCCATTATGTTCACCGGTCACGTATACAATTGCCTCACCTGGAGGAACTCCTTCCAGCGTGGCTTCCCTGGAGGCTCCGTTATTTACAATGTGTATGGCATAAGCTCCCGTTGCCGGATTGCCGAAAGCGGCACAATTGATCAGATCATTATTATTTTCAACAGGCACTGAAAAAACACCTTTTGGTGTGGATGCCAGTTGTTTCAGGTTCCAGAAACGTTGTGTGGGACGTAAAAGGCCTTCGGACCCGTAGATCCCGTCGCCCCAAAGAAGGGAATAGTCAGAGGTAAGTTGCCATTGCAGAATGGATAAAGGCTCGCAAAGGGCACATATGCGGATATACAGGTTGATCTCGTAAAAGGCGAAGGTAGACTCGGCAAATATTTCGGGATAGCGGTGTGCAGCGGCATCTGTGCTGCCTTCGCCTATGATCAGCGGCACGTTTAGCCTGCGGGCGGCTCCGGCCCATTTTCGCAGGGTAGCATCGTCACAGCCCCTCCAGGAATGGAATGATACGGCGGCAATGTATTTATGGGTGGAGATATCTTCCATGGCCGGAACAATGAAATCAAAGGTTGTGGCATCTGAGTTATCTCCCAGCAGAATTTTTGTGGCAAGGCCCCTGTTGGCCAGATAAGCCCCCATTTCGCGGATAAACCGGGCGTGCTGTTCGGGCGTGTGGTATATGTCAATTCCCAGGTCGGATTCGTTAAAGGAGAAAGCATAGGCTTCCACTCCGTAATGCTTCTTAAGGTATTCAAGGTAATCGGCCAGGGAACGGTAGATGGCTTTTGTTTTTACGGAATCCAGGTGATAGGCTCTCACACCTCCGCCACGACGCCAGTAGTCACGCATATCGCCTTGTACGGCCCATGCAGGGGGAAACCAGGCACTGACAATGACCGGCATACCGCGGGCGGCAAGTCGCCGGGCCATTTCCATGGCATCCTCTACGCGTTGATCCGGAGCGGGAGGCTGGTCTTCAAAGGGTTGCCAGTTGGCCCAAGGCATTTCCACGCGTCCCCATGCAACACGCATATTATCAAGACAGTATGAAATAACTTTTGGATCCATTTGTGGATTCTGCAGCCTGAAATTGCCTCCAAAACCGTCGAATCGTCTACCCGGCTCGGTAAAACGGTACTCAATGGTTACAGGGTCACGATCTATGATGCCTTCAGCACAAACGGAAAACTTCAATGTGGCTTCCGATCCTTTTTTCAGGGAATTGAAAAATGGAATAAAGCATGTATCCCCCCGGGTAATGATACGGGGTTTTCGCAGAAAAGACAGAGTAAGGGTTACCCGGTCATTTTTCATTACCAATTCCTTTCCACTGAAAGTAGTGTGGCTGTTTTCCAGACGGACGGCAAACCAGGCATTGTGTGCAGGCATAGTGGTGTCGGCTTTTGCCGAAACCATAATGGCGGCAGATCCCTTCCCGGTGTCTGTGACCGTTTCTTCAAAACGGACCCCGGCATAAGCAGTAGTCACTGTTTGTGAAAGTCCGTTCCTGTGGTACTGAGGGCCGGGTTGCTTTTCCTTCCCCGTAATGTAAGGTCTTTCAAGTCCCTGATCGGAAACGGCCAGGTACGTTTCAAATTCCATCAAATGCCCTTCTACACGAATGCCGGTAATATTGCCCCAGGCCATAACCTCTGTCTGGGCTTGCAAAGTGCAGGGAAAAATCCCCACTATCAGAACAAGGGCCGTTACTATCTTTTTCATGGGGTATTACTTCTTAAAAACTTTATAAGTATGGGGTTCCAGGGTGAAGGTGCATTTGTGATCTTGTACTTTGTAAACGGTGTTTCCGGTCAATTCGGATAAAGAAGTCTCCGGGGTGGATAATACCACTGTCACTTCTGTGGAATCGTCCAGGAATGATTCCACTATGAATGTTCCGTTGTCGTATACGAACAACCCGATCTTAGCCGGACCTTCAATGCGTACGCCCAGATCCGGGCTCATAAAAAAGCGGATCATGTTCAGT
>DAOSXZ010000167.1:0-2097 GCA_035380845.1 Bacteroidales bacterium
TCGTAGCACCGACAATTTTGTGGACCAGTTCCCCGTTTTTAAAGAACAACAAGGTGGGGATGCTGCGGATCATATAGCGTGCGGGAATTTCCGTGGCTTCATCCACATCGCATTTACAAACCAGGATCTTATCCCCCATTTCCTGCGATAGTTCATCCACTATGGGTGATATCTGGCGGCAGGGACCGCACCAGGCAGCCCAAAAATCCACCAATACAGGTACGGCTGATTGTAAAACAACCGTGTTGAAATTGTCGTCTGTTACTATTTGACTCATAATAATTTGGTAATTTTAATTGTGATTGTCTTGTGTAAATGTACAAAAAATCATTGATTGGACACAACAGCCAGTCCTCCTCCGGAAGTTTCTTTGTACAAAGAAGGCAAATCGTGCCCGGTACGTTTCATCGCCTCAATGACCGTGTCAAATCCTATGCGATGTGTCCCGTCCGAAAGCAGGGCATACATGTTTGCGTCAATAGCCCGTGTGGCACCAAAAGCATTTCGTTCAATACAAGGTATTTGCACCAGCCCGCAAACCGGATCACAGGTCAGTCCCAGAAAATGTTCCATGCCTATGGCAGCGGCATACTCGGCCTGGGCTATACTTCCCCCAAAAAGCTGCACGGCAGCTGCGGCAGACATGGAACAGGCAGAGCCTATCTCTCCCTGGCACCCTACCTCGGCTCCTGAAATGGAAGCATTACTTTTGATGAGTGTGCCAATCAAACCGGCAGTAGCCAGGGCATGAATGATTCGTTTGTCCGGAAAGTTGTAAGAAGTCTGATTCAGATACAGAACGGCCGGGATCACTCCGCAACTGCCGCATGTGGGCGCAGTAACAATAACCGATCCCGATGCGTTTTCTTCCGCCACGGCCAGGGCATAGGAAAAAGCCATGGCGCGCCGCTGCATGGACCCTTTGTATCCCTGTGCCTTTATATAAAAAGAAGCGGCTCTGCGGGCCAGATGCAACGGGCCCGGTAAAACGCCTTCGTTTTCCAGTCCCCTGCGGATGGCTTCTTTCATCGTTATCCACACCTGTTCCAGGTAATCCCATATATCCGGGTCTTCATACATTTTAACATATTCCCAGAAATGGATCCCGTTTTTCTGGCAATAGGCAAGGATATCTGACATTCTATGCAACGGGTAGATCACTTTCCGGTCACGTCTTTTCCCTGTATCTGACAAATCTCCCCCTCCAATGCTGAAAGTAAGCCGTGTGTCCAGGATATTTCCGTTGTTGTCCAGGGCCTGAAATTCCATGCCGTTGGGATGTTGTTTCAATACGGTTGTACGGTCCCAGATGATCTCTACCGGTTTGGGATGGAACGCATCTTCAAGCGCCTTATCTGTAAAATGGCCTTTACCGGTTGCTGCCAGGCTGCCGTATAAAGTAACCTTAAACCTTGTTGCCTTGGCGTTTCGTTCGGAAAATTCTAGCGCAGCCCTGCGGGGAGCCATGGTGTGGGAGCTGGACGGGCCGTTGCCGATCTTGAAAATTTCTTTTATGCTTTCCATATATATACACAAAGATAATTGAATCTGTATTTTTTAAATCTTTTTTTGATAATTTTAGTACCTTGCGATACAAGGTATCAAATATTTTATATATCTTTGTGGCGTAAAATTCTAATGAAACACATCTACTGAAAAAAAAACTATGAAAAAAGTAATGAATGTTGGCATTGGCGGAAGCAGCTTTGTTATTGAAGAAGATGCATATCAGAGACTTGACTTGTATCTGGAGCGTTTCCGCAGCGAAATGGAAAGCCCCGAGGCACCCGAGGTCATGGAAGACGTTGAACAGCGCATCGCCGAACTTTTTTACGAATACACAAAAGGAAAAAGTGAAGTGGTGACGCTGGCCGTTGTAGATCGCGTGATCTCTCAACTGGGCTATCCCAATGATTCGGGCACCCGGGAGGAAGCCCGGCAAGAAACCGGTAAATCACGCCGGCGCGCAGATCATACCCGTTACGAAAGGTATGACGGGACCGGCGAGAAACCGCGCAAACGTCTGTACCGTGATCCGGACGACACCATGGTCGGTGGTGTCTGCAGTGGTCTGGCAGCTTATTTTAATTGTGACCC
>DAOSXZ010000168.1:0-2080 GCA_035380845.1 Bacteroidales bacterium
AAGTGGCCGGGATGCAGATCACAACCAATTCAGGACAGGCAGGTGCCGTATCCAGTATACGTGTACGCGGTATCGGCTCCATGAACGCTTCCAATGAACCTCTTTATGTAGTTGACGGGGTTCCTGTCGTATCCGGAAACACCGGACAAATGAGCGGTTATATTTATGCTACGAATAACGTAATGAGCACATTGAACCCGCAGGATATTGAATCCATCACTGTCCTGAAAGATGCCGCTGCATCTGCTTTGTACGGATCACGTGCAGCCAACGGGGTAATTCTTATAACTACCAAATCGGGACAATTGGGGAAACCCGTGGTAAATTTCAAAGCTTCTGTCGGGGTCACTCCTTCTTTTGCTACTACGAACTTTGATATTGCCAGCCCCGAACAACAAGTTGAACTGTACTACGAAAATTTCTGGAATGCAGGAAAATACGGCGGAAAATCAGACGCAGCCTCCAGTGCTTCTGCCCTGGCCCAGTTGAACAAACGGTTTAACAAACACGGGTATTACTTCACGGCAGACGATAACACGGTGAATTCACTCAAGATTTTGGGAATGACCGACGGTATAGAAAACCGCGAAGGCAAATACTTTAACTGGGATGACGTACTGTTCCGCACTGCTGTGTACCAGACTTATGACCTGTCTGTAAGCGGTGCCAGTGACCGCACAAGTTATTATTCGTCATTGTCCTACACCAAGGAACAAGGCCGTAGCACATTCAACGATTTCAGCCGTATAGCCGGTCGCGTAAATGTAAATCAGAAAGTGGGCAAATTCGTTGAGTTTACAACAAATGTGAATATTGCCAAAAACGTACAACACGGATTCAACGACACCCGCAGTACAGGTTCCAACTACTTCATGCAGTCACGAAACCTGTTGTGGCCCTTATATTGGCCTACCAACTACAAAACCGGAGATCCGTGGACTGCCCGTTTTGGTAGTTATGCCTACAACCAGGTATACTACGACAACGAATGGGACAATGAATCCAACGTATTGCGTTTGTCTGCCAACGAGACGCTGACCGTGAAATTCATGCCG
This sequence comes from Bacteroidales bacterium, assembly GCA_035380845.1. Taxonomy (GTDB): domain Bacteria; phylum Bacteroidota; class Bacteroidia; order Bacteroidales; family UBA932; genus DMER64. The sequence continues at coordinate 1,056 of DAOSXZ010000168.1, forward strand.
GAGCTGGTCCTGAAATCTGTAGTGTCTTTTGACAACACCCAGACCCGGGACCATCTTTACTGGAGCGCCAATCACTTCAGTGCATCAAGCGTAAACGGACGGGTACACGAAATGTCTACCAATGTACAAAAGATCGTATCTTCAACCACTTTGAATTACGACAAGGAATTTGCCGACAAACACACAGTCAATCTGTTAGTGGGTTGGGAAGCAGAAGACAACCAGGTAGATTACCAGCGGGCTTCCGGCACCAACCTGCCCACCAGCGCCCTGCATACGGTAGCCACAGCAGGAGTATTGGATGCCAGTGCCTATTACTGGGGCAGCACCATGCTTTCTCTCCTGTCCCGTGCTGAATACAGTTTTGACGGAAGGTATTACCTTTCCGGATCGTTCCGTCGTGACGGTTCGTCCCGTCTGGGATCCAACACACGCTGGGGTAATTTCTGGTCCGTTGCCGGTTCCTGGAGAATCAGCAATGAAGCATTTATGAAAAACATTCCACAGATCAGCGACCTTAGGCTGAGGGCTTCATACGGTGTGAACGGCACATTGCCTTCTTCCAACTACGGGTGGCGTGCTCTGACTTCCTATGGCAATAAATATATGGAAGATCCCGGAGGCGGCGTGGCCAATATAGCTGATGCCAATTTATCCTGGGAAACCAGTTATACTTACAACCTTGCCTTGGAATTCGGATTGTTCAACAATCGCTTGAATGGAACGGTTGAATATTTTAACAGGGACTCCAAAGACCTGTTGCAAAGCGTTCCCATTTCAACAGTAACCGGGTTCTATTCCACGCTCAAAAATATCGGGGAAATAAACAACCACGGTGTTGAAATAGAATTGAGCGGAGATATTATCCGGAATAACGATTTCCGTTGGAGTGCCGGTATAACCGGGTCCTGGATCCGTTCAACCGTTACCAAGCTTTATGACGGGCAAGATATTGTTTGGTATGATCCTACAGGAGGTGATGCCCGTGCAAAATTCATTTACCGGGAAGGCGAATCCACCCTGGC
>DAOSXZ010000169.1:0-2066 GCA_035380845.1 Bacteroidales bacterium
AGGGATTGATCTTTCCCCTGATCCTGTTGGTTAAATGTTATCAGATCTGCATATCCCCATTTACGCCTCCTTCCTGCCGTTTTACGCCCACGTGTTCCCAATATGCCCTTGAAGCACTACGTAAACACGGTCCTTTAAAAGGATTGTACCTGGCTGTCCGGCGTTTTCTACGGTGTAATCCCTGGGGAGGAAGCGGTTACGACCCGGTCCCCTGAGCTTTCAGGTATTCCCTCAGCTTTTCTGCTGTTTTTGCCGGAATCACGCCGGAAAGATCCTGTTCTGTGGCTGCGGCTATGCGCTTAAGGCTTCCAAAACGATCCAATAGTTTTTCCATGGTACGCGGTCCAATCCCTGGAACATCCAAAAGAACCGAACGGGCAAATCCGGCACTCCGTTTCTTTCTGTGAAATGTAATGCCAAAACGATGCGCTTCATTACGCATATGCATAATGAGTCTTAATGAGGATGAATTCTTATCCAGAAACAACGGGGTTTTATCAGTAGGCAGCACTATTTCTTCCAGTCTTTTGGCCAGCCCAATGACTGTTACAGAAGGGATCAGATCAAGGGCTTCAAGTGCTGAAAAGGCTGCCGATAATTGTCCTTTACCTCCGTCAATTACCACCAACTGTGGCAAAGATACGTTTTCCCTCAACAAACGACGGTATCGCCTGGTAACGATTTCATTCATAGACGCAAAATCATTGGGTCCCTCAACGGTTTTTATGGTAAAATGGCGGTAATCCTGTTTGCTGGGAAGACCGTTCTTAAAAACAACACATGCTGCAACGGGGTGGGATCCCTGCAGGTTGGAATTATCAAAACATTCAATGTGTTCGGGCAATGACGGCATATTCAGATCCTGCTGCAGTTTTTCCAGAATTTTACGTGATTTCGAATAGCGGTTCCTTCCTTGTTCCCGGGCTTCCAAAAGACGCACCTGCTCCGTTTTATAATTTTCAGCATTACGAAGACTCAGTGTGACAAGTTTTTTCTTATCTCCTTTAAGGGGAACGTGTACGTCGTAATTGCCGGGAACCGCCTCGGGAAGAAAAGGAACCAGGATCTCCCTGGAAAGCATCCCGGTTTGTTCTTTCAACTCGGCAAGAAAAAGGCTCAGGAGTGTTTCCCGCGTTTCTTCTATTTGCAACTTGTATTTTACATTCCGGGACTGAATTACAGCCCCCTCGGAAACACGCATAAAATTGCCAAACGCCATGGAAGATTCATAATCTGCCAACAGGCTGAAGACATCCACATTGGATATGCGGGGGCTGACAATGACCGATTTGTTCTGATAACGAGTCAACGCTTCCCACTGCTCTTTGTGTTTTTGAGCCTGTTCAAAATTCAGGGTCGCAACCGCCTCTTCCATTTGTTTTTCCAACAGTGTCCTGACAGAAGTAACGTCTCCCTTCAGTATCTTGATGGCATCTTGTATGTAATTACCATAAGCGTCCTCTGTCTCTTCTGCGGTACAGGGAGCTTTACACCTGCCTATATGGAATTGCAGGCATTTGCGATAACGTCCCGCAGCTATTGCTTTTGGAGTCAGTACCAGGGAGCAGGTGCGCAAAGGATACAAATTGTGAATAAGCTGTAAGAGCTGCCTGCAAAAATAAGTACTTGTATATGGCCCGAAATACAGGGATTTGTCTCTTACCACCTTACGGGTTTGCATTATCCGGGGAAAAGGTTCGTTTTTGACGCAAATCCAGGGAAAAGTCTTGTCGTCCTTAAGCAAAATATTATACCTGGGCTGTAAGGTCTTTATCAGGTTGTTCTCCAGCAAAAGGGCATCGCTTTCGGTTTCTACTACCGTATATTCCAGTGAACAGGCACGGCTGATCATGCGTCTGGTCTTAACTGAAAGATTTTTCCCCTGAGAAAAATATTGAGAAACCCTTTTTCTCAGGTCTTTGGCTTTGCCTACATAAATAACCGTCCCGTCTTTGTTCAGAAAACGGTACACTCCGCTTTGATGGGGCAACAGAGTCAATTGGTCTTTAATTTGAGCCATAACATTGTAAAAATACATATATTTGCCAAACCATTTATGAAAAAAC
>DAOSXZ010000170.1:0-2063 GCA_035380845.1 Bacteroidales bacterium
TTTTCATAAATGGTTTGGCAAATATATGTATTTTTACAATGTTATGGCTCATATTAAAGACCAATTGACTCTGTTGCCCCATCAAAGCGGAGTGTACCGTTTTTTGAACAAAGACGGGACGGTTATTTATGTAGGCAAAGCAAAAGACCTGAAAAAAAGAGTTTCTCAATATTTTTCTAAAGGGAAAAATCTTTCTGTTAAAACCCGGCGCATGATCAGCCGTGCCTGTTCACTGGAATATACCGTAGTAGAAACCGAAAGCGATGCCCTGTTGCTGGAAAACAACCTGATAAAGACCTTACAGCCCAGGTACAATATTTTGCTTAAGGATGACAAGACTTTTCCCTGGATTTGTGTCAAAAACGAACCTTTTCCCCGGATTATGCAAACCCGGAAGGTAGTCAGGGACAAGTCCCTGTATTTTGGGCCATATACAAGTTCATATTTTTGCAGGCAGCTCTTGCAGCTTATTCACAATTTGTACCCTTTACGCACCTGCTCCCTGGTACTGACTCCAAAAGCAATAGCTGCGGGACGTTATCGCAAATGCCTTCAATTTCATATAGGCAGGTGTAAAGCTCCCTGTACCGCAGAAGAGACAGAGGAAGCTTATGGTAATTATATACAGGATGCCATCAAGATACTGAAGGGAGACGTTACTTCCGTCAGGATCCTGTTAGAAAAACAAATGAAAGAGGCCGTAGCAAACCTGAATTTTGAACAAGCCCAAAAATATAAAGAGCAATGGGAAGCCCTGACGCGTTATCAGAACAAATCGGTAATTGTCAGCCCCCGCATATCCAATGTAGATGTCTTCAGCTTGTTAACAGACAATGAATCTTCCATGGCATTCGGCAATTTTATGCGGGTTTGTGAAGGTGCTGTCATTCAGTCCCGGAATGTCAAATACAAATTGCAAATAGAAGAAAACAAGGAAACACTTCTGAGCCTTTTTCTTGCCGAGTTGAAAGAACAAACCGGGATGCTTTCAAGGGAGATCCTGGTTCCTTTTCTTCCCGAGGCGGTTCCCGGCAATTACGACGTACACGTTCCCCTTAAAGGAGATAAGAAAAAACTTGTCACATTGAGTCTTCGTAATGCTGAAAATTATAAAACAGAGCAGGTTCGTCTCCTGGAAGCCCGGGAAAAAGGAAGAAACCGCCATGCGAAATCACGGAAAATTCTGGAAAAACTGCAGCAAGATCTGAATATGCCGTCATTACCCGAACATATTGAATGTTTTGATAACTCCAACCTGCAGGGTTCCCACCCCGTTGCAGCTTGTGTGGTTTTTAAAAACGGTCTTCCAAGCAAACAGGATTACCGCCATTTTGCCATAAAAACCGTTGAGGGACCCAATGATTTTGCGTCTATGAATGAAGTCGTCACCAGGCGATACCGTCGTTTGTTGAGGGAAAACGCATCTTTGCCCCAGTTGGTGGTTATAGACGGAGGTAAAGGACAATTATCCGCAGCCTTTTCAGCGCTTGAAGCCCTTGATCTGATCCCTTCTGTAACAGTCATAGGACTGGCCAAAAGGCTGGAAGAAATAGTGCTTCCTACTGATAAAACCCCGTTGTTTCTGGATAAAAATTCATCCTCCCTAAGACTCATTATGCATCTGCGTAATGAAGCGCATCGTTTTGGCATTACATTTCACAGAAAGAAACGGAGTGCCGGATTTGCCCGTTCGGTTCTTTTGGATGTTCCCGGGATAGGACCGCGTGCCATGGAAAAACTGTTGGATCGTTTTGGAAGCCTTAAGCGCATAGCCGCAGCAACACAGCAGGATCTTTCCGGAGTGATTCCGGCAAAAACGGCTGAAAGGCTGAGGGAATATCTGAAAGCTCATGGAACCGGGTCATAACCGCTTCCTCCCCAGGGATTACACCGTAGAAAACGCCGTACAGCCAGATACAATCCTTTTAGCGGACCGTGTTTACGCAGTGCTTCAAGGGCATATTGAGAACAGGTGGGAGTAAACCGGCAGGAAGGAGGCGTAAATGGTGATATGCAGATCTGATAACATTTAACCAACAGGATCAGGGGAAAGATCAATCCCT
>DAOSXZ010000171.1:0-2039 GCA_035380845.1 Bacteroidales bacterium
ATAATGTCCATAAAATATTTTTTAATTAATAATAAAATTCAATACGGGACCTTTCTGATATACAGGGATCCGTGCCTGCAACAATTCTTTTTGCCCGTCTGTCAGGCGTACCATCGTGATGACCGGTTGACGGTAGAAGAGCCTTGTTCCCGAGCGCATCTTGCTTTCATCGGCAATTATCCTGGGGAACGGCTCATCTCCTGTTACATCAATTTCCAGGATAATGGGTCGCCCGCCCACATTATCGGCAGGCAACAAACCTCCGGTTTCAGAAAAACGGAATGCTACGTAACGGGTTCGTTCCTGATCGGGAAGCACATCTGTTGAAATATGTGTTTTGCCTGTGGTGGTCTCTCCCAAAAAGAGCCTCAGGTATTCTTCTTCCATACGCCTCATTTCATCTACGGCAGCACCCATGGCTTCTCCGCTGTAAATAGCATCCGTATCACCGGTTATGATGGCATAACGCATATCCCGCAACCGGAATATTTTCCGGGCAGCTTCCTCGGCTCTCTGTTCCGGTGTTTTTTCAACCAATTGTGTTTGCTGAACGGGAATAGCAGACACCTCGCGTCCTTCAACCTGCGACCGGTATAAAGTAGTGCGTTCTTCTTTCAGGTTCTCAATAATCCCGGCATCTGAAACATCTCCGGGTCCGTCCGGGGCGGGAAACCTCCATTTGGTTTCTTTTGCGCGGTAAGCATCGGCAAGCAGAACAAGCCCCTGGGATGTAAGTTGTAAAAACCAGGGTTCCGGATTTTCTTTGGTCAATTGTGCCATATAAAGCTGATGCGGATCAGTTTCAAGCATAGGAGTCATTTCTATACGCGACAGCTCGTACGTAGTCGTCCGGTTCTGCCCGGCATCTATTCCCAGGAATTTCCGGGCATAACGCGCGTAGGGACCGGGGACAAACTGTGTATAGTGAGCTTCGGCCACTATCCTTATACATGTCCTCGGAAGACTGTAAACGACAGCCCCTTGGGGGATCTGTTGTCCTTCGGTCACGGGCTGTCCCTGGATTGGTATCCAAAGACTTAAAGCCAGCAACAAGATCATCAGTTTTTTCATATCCTAAAGTTTTAAAAGTCTCATGCAAATATCAAGCCTTTGATGGAGGCACTCTTTTCCATCGTTTGTGACTCCATAACCACAAATGAGGTGCCCGTTCAATATCCTTTTCCAGCAACGCGGCAAATTTCCGGCTGATTGCTCCTTCTTCCGTTTCCGCAGCATTTTCCGTTATCAGGGAAATATGCAATGCATACCTGCCCTTTTCTGATTGGTGCAAAACACCGTATACTACCGCGAAACCATATTTACGTGCTAAAGCTTCCGGCCCTTCAATCATAAGGGTTGGTTGATTCAAAAAAATGCCGGAAACACTCTTTCCAACAGGACCGGGACACTGATCACTGATCATGGCATAAATGCCCGGCTCATCCCTGTGTTGTGCCATATATCTTGCCACACGTCTGCTTTCAAGGATTTTCCATCCTGTTTTATACCGGCTCCTGAGGGTAATCATCAATTTATCAAACAAGGGAGAATTCAAACGCTGGTAAACCATATGTAGCTGTTGCACATCATATCCGCAGATATCTGTTTGTCCGGGGCAACTGCAAGCCCTTAAAAATTCCCAGTTTCCCATGTGAGGAAGCATGACCACAACGCTCTTTCCTTTTTCTCGCAGGCTTTCCAACACCCCGCAATCTTCAATGGAAAACCGTTTCATCACGCTTTTCCCGGATGCGGTAAACAACCAGATGGTCTCGGCAAACAACCTTCCCAGGTACCGGTAAAAGTCCTGCACCATGCGTTGGATTTCCCTGTAGGACTTCGTGGGAAAAGACCGGGCCATATTGATAGTTACGACCGCTTTGCGGTAACCTCCCAATCTCAAGGGCAATACTACAAAAATGAACGAAAGGCCGTATAAAAGGCGCAGAGGCAAAAAACTAAACAGACAGATTGTTGTGTAAACAACTAAAAAACAAATCCTCGAAAATATGGCCTTCATAAGCAGACAAAGTTACCAA
>DAOSXZ010000172.1:0-2001 GCA_035380845.1 Bacteroidales bacterium
TGGTCTGGCACGGCGGTTTGTCGGGTTCCGCCCCCCTTTCCGTTGCCGATGCCGGACATTTCCTGTTTGCCAAAACCGGGATCATTCCGTTGCGGGAAACCATCTTTTCTCCCATGAACCTTGCAGTAACGACTGCTTTGTTGGTAGTGATGCCGCTGGCTTCGGGATTATTTGCACGGGGAAAAAGCGGATCGGAGCCTGTTGTTCCCCGGTCTTTTCAAACACCCTCCCTTGACAATACTGATACAAAACGTTCGCGAATATTGCCCGTTTTCGGGATTTTGCTGCTTGCCGGATTTTTCATATACACATTCACCCGCAGCGACAGCACCCTGGGTTTGAACCAGGTAAATATCATTCTATTTGCACTCGTCCTGTTGGCATTCCCCAACGCCGGCACCCTGGGAAACGCAGCCGCCAAAGCCGTGCAAAGCACTACCGGGATTATCATCCAGTTTCCGCTTTATGCCGGCATCATGGGAATCATGAAATATTCCGGATTGTTGGTAGTCATTACTAACTGGTTCGTTTCCGTATCCACGCCCCAAAGTTTGCCGTTGTTTTCCTTTTTGAGTGCCGGCCTTGTCAATTTGTTCGTGCCCAGCGGCGGAGGGCAATGGGCCGTCCAGGGACCGGTCCTGATGGAGGCGGCCGGTCTTGTGGGAGTGAATTATGCAAAAGAAGTCATGGCCCTGGCCTACGGGGACCAGTTGACCAATATGTTACAACCATTCTGGGCACTTCCTTTATTGGGCATAACCGGGTTGAAAGCCGGTCAAATACTGAAATATTCCCTGCCGTTCATGATTATTGGAGCGGTAATCTACGCGTTGGCGCTACTGATTTTTTAATACCTGCTAAAACCCCAATTCTTCTTCTACGGGAGCCAAAGCTTCCAGTGCAAGCTGCGCAAATTCAGCGAGCGGGATACCAATGGCTTCGCATTCCAGGATGGCGTCCCGGTTGACCGAAGCCGCGAATATTTTTTCTTTCATACGCTTGGTTACCGACTTCGTCTTCACGCTGGAGATCTTTTTATCCGGATAAACCAATGCAACGGCAAAGATCAGACCGGTAATGGTTTCCCCGGCTGCCAAAGCATGCTGAAACAATGTGGTACGCTTCTTATCCCCGGTCGCCTTTTCATTGTGCATGCCAATAGCATCCAGCACCTCTTGCGGCAGATCCTCCTGCTGCAGCATAAGAGCCCCTTCCGGCCCGTGCCGCAACGGATCGGCCCCGGTCAGCTCCACATCAATATCATGCAGCAGCCCGGCCATACCCCACACATCTTCATTTTCCCCAAATCTTTTTGCCAACGCCCGCATCACCGCCTCTGAAGCCAGGCTGTGAGCAATCATCTTGGGATTCTTTATATTGCTTTTAAGCAGGTCGATGTAATAATTTCTGGATTTCATTCAAATGGAGTTTGATTGCGCCACAAATGGAGTTTGATGCGCCAAATTTATTCTGTATACCAACGGCTCATAACCTCTAAAGGCTTGCGCTTTTTCTCGCGGACCGGGGCATCTGTGTATCCCAGCGTCAGGACAAGGGCAATTTCTTTTTTGGGATCAATTTTCAGCAGTTCCTTGATCTTCTTTTGATCAAACAACCCTATGATACAGGTTCCCAGTCCCAGTTCCGCCGCCTGAAGGCAAAAATGACTGACTGCGATTCCAACGTCGTAGCCGGAAAATTCAGTGTGTTGCATCCAACCGCCCAGTGCAGTGAACAGGTTAGCCCTCTCCCTTATTACGACAATTAAGACCGGGGCTTCACGTGTAAATTTATTAAAGCCGAGTGTGACAGTAGCTTCCGCTACACGGTTTTTCAATTCACCGTTGTCCACCACCAGGAAAGTCCAGGGTTGCGAATTGTTGGCCGAGGGGGCCATCCGGGCAGCTTCCAGGCATTGAATAATCTTTTCTTTTTCAACCGGCTGATCCTTATAACTGCGTACGCTCCGGCGTTGTTTTATGAGTTCTGAAAAAAGCATGA
>DAOSXZ010000173.1:0-1984 GCA_035380845.1 Bacteroidales bacterium
TCCAGCAGGCAAGACGAATAATTATGATACGATTTTCTTCACTTATTACGGCTTTAATTTTGGTGGTTGGCTGCCAGTCGCGTATAAATACCCAAAATGTTATTTTATTACAATCTCCTGATGAAATGCTGACGGCAATGTTTATGTTGTCAGATAAAGGAGAACCGATGTATGCCCTGAAATATTCAGATAACTATATCATACTTCCAAGTGCGCTTGGTTTTGAACTTCGCGGCAACATCAAGGCAACTGAATTGCATTTTGGAAAGACCGTTAGCAAGACAGACTCAAAGCCAAGCAGGTACTTTAACGATCGCTTTAAAATAGTCAATATTTACAGGGATTCCTTTGACCAGACATGGAATCCTGTATGGGGTGAAGAATCTGAGATCACGAATCATTATAATGAACTGCTTGTTGATTTGGTCCATAGCGAGACTTCCGAAAGAATGTCCATCAGGTTCAGATTGTACAACGACGGGGTGGGATTCCGTTATGAATTCCCGGGCAACCAGAATTTGAATTATTTTGTTATAAAAGAAGAGCTTACAGAATTTGCACTGGCCGATGATTATTTTGCCTGGTGGTTGCCGGGTGATTACGACACCCAGGAATATGAATATGTGGAAAGCCGCATATCCCAGGTTCCCAAACATTTCCAAAATGCCATATCTGGGAATTCCTCCCAGACGCCTTTTTCAATAAACGGTGTCCAGACCTCTCTCTTGATGAAAACCGATTCAGGATTGTATGTCAATATCCACGAGGCGGCCCTTGTTGACTATCCCTGCATGCACCTGCTTGTCAACCCGCGGAAAAAGGTCCTGGTTTCGCATCTCACCCCCGATGCGCAAGGGTGGAAGGGCTATATGCAAACACCCTGCAACACCCCCTGGCGCACGGTCCAGGTAACCCCCTCGGCGGAAACGATGCTGGCCAGCCGGTTGATCCTAAACCTGAATGAACCTTGTGCTTATGATGATGTGTCCTGGATCCATCCGGTAAAATATATGGGAGTATGGTGGGAAATGATTTCAGGCGCCGGAAGCTGGGCCTACACCGGGGACTATCCCTCCGTAAAACTCGGCAAGATTGATTACACGAAGGCGGAGCCAAACGGCCGGCATAGCGCAAATAACGAGAATGTCAGAAAATACATCGATTTTGCTTCAACAAACGGATTTGACGCTTTGCTGGTAGAGGGTTGGAACATAGGATGGGAAGATTGGGCCGATTGTTCCAAAGATTATGTTTTTGACTTTCAAACCCCTTATCCCGATTTTGACTTAGAAGCATTGAATGAATACGCTCGTACCAAGGGAATAAAATTGATGATGCATCACGAAACTTCCTCTTCTGTACGTAACTACGAAAGGCATATGGAAGACGCGTATACGTTGATGAACAAGTACGGATACGATGCTGTAAAATCCGGTTATGTGGGTGACATACTGCCGCGGGGAGAACATCATTACGGACAGTGGATGGTCAATCATTATCTCTATGCTGTGACCGAGGCGGCCCGGAATCGTATTATGGTCAATGCCCACGAAGCAGTACGTCCTACCGGTTTGTGCCGCACCTATCCCAACCTGATCGGCAATGAATCGGCCAGAGGAAATGAGTACCAGGCTTTTGGCGGGACTCAGCCCAACCACGTGACCATTCTTCCTTTTACCCGGTTAAACGGAGGCCCCATGGACTTTACGCCGGGGATATTCCAAATGGATTTGAGTACTTTTACGAATAACACCTCAAAAGTAAATGCCACAATAGCCAATCAACTTGGTCTGTACGTCACCATGTATTCGCCGCTTCAAATGGCAGCCGATCTTCCAGAGCATTACCAGCCGTTCATGGATGCTTTCCAATTCATAAAAGACGTAGCTCTTGACTGGTCAGAAAGCCGCTACCTTCAAGCCGAACCCGGTGACTACGTGGTTATAGCGCGGAAAGCCAAAAACAGCGGTCAGTGGTTTTTGGG
>DAOSXZ010000174.1:0-1977 GCA_035380845.1 Bacteroidales bacterium
CCTATAGTTTTAATCTTTTTCATACGACTGCAAAAGTAGAAAAAATTATCTTTGCCGTATGAAGATAGCAGGTATTGATCTGGGTAAAGAACCCCTTTTCCTGGCTCCTATGGAGGATGTGACCGATGCATCTTTCCGTTACATATGCAAGGAATACGGCGCCGATATGATGTATACGGAATTTGTATCGGCAGACGGGTTGATCAGGGACGCATGGAAAAGCCGGGAAAAATTAGTTTTATCCGATGATGAAAGACCAATAGGCATTCAGATATACGGACATATTCCGGAAGCCCTGATTCAAGCCGCCCAAATGGCCGAAGAAGCCCGCCCCGATGTAATTGACATCAATTTCGGCTGTCCCAAGAACAAAATCGCAAACAGGGGAGCAGGAAGCGGATGGCTGCGTGATCCGGAAGGCATGGTAGACATTACCCGCCGCCTGGTGCAGGCCGTCCGGGTACCTGTAACTGTAAAAACCCGCCTGGGGTGGGACGGGGATTCCATTATTATAGGGGAACTTGCCGAGGCGTTGCAAGATGTGGGTATTGCGGCGCTTGCCATTCACGGCCGAACCCGTGCGCAAATGTATAAAGGAGAGGCAGACTGGGAGCCTATTGGTGCGGTGAAGGCCAATCCGCGCATCCGAATCCCGATAATCGGGAACGGGGATATCTGTACCCCGCAGCAGGCACGGCGTGCTTTTGACCAGTACGGGGTAGACGGTATTATGATAGGACGAGCCTGTTTTGGTCATCCCTGGCTGTTCCGGGAAATAAGGCATCACCTTGCTACAGGACATTTGTTGGCGCCTATGAGCGTAAAGGCACGTGTAGTTTTGGCAAAAAGACACCTGGCAAAATCACTGGAAGTGAAAGGAGACAGGGTAGGTGTCCTGGAAATGCGCCGTCATTTGAATTGTTACTTCAAAGGCTTGCCCGATTTTAAGTCAACCCGGCTCAAATTGGTTACCGAAAACGATCCGCAGGAATTGTTTAATATATTGGACTTTATAGCAGAAAAATGGGGATGAACCGTACTTACCTTATGTGGCTTTCGCCGTATGCCTGGATATTGGGCCTTAGGCATATCCTTTATGACAGGGGGATATTCCGGTCTCATACGTTCCCGTTTCATACAATTTGTGTGGGAAACATTACGGTGGGAGGAACCGGGAAAACACCCATGACGGAATACCTGGCGGGCCGTTTTCTGGAAAAGAACGTGACCCCGGTGGTGTTGTCCAGGGGGTACGGTCGTAAAACCAAAGGATTTCGTTATGTAAATGTCACAGATACCTGGGATCTGGCCGGTGACGAACCGCTCCAGATCAAACGGCATTATCCGGATGTTCCCGTTGTTGTATGCGAAGACCGGGTTGAGGGACTTCTACATATCTGCAAAGATTTTCCGGGCAATCCCCCGGTCATTTTGGACGATGCCTTTCAGCACCGCAGGGTACGTGCTTCCAAAAATGTTCTAATGGCGGATTTTACCCGTCCTGTATCAAAAGACACTCTTTTACCGTTTGGACGGCTGAGGGATTTGCCGCGTGCAGGTAAAAGGGCCGATTGTGTTGTTTATACCCGTTGTTCTCCTTTACAGGATCCAAAAAATCAGCCAACAGAGAATTTGTGGAAGGCACCTGCGTATTACACCTATATGACATACGGGCAACCGATACCGTTAAACCGGGCAGAAAACGAACTCCGGGAAGGAGATACCCTGTTGCTGGTTACCGGTATAGCCAACCCGAAACCCCTTGTGGTCTATCTGGAAACATCCTATAAAGTAGCACATCATCTGAAGTTTCCGGATCACCATTGTTTTACAGAAAAAGATCTGGAAAAGATTCGCGGATTGTTAGCGGCAGATCCGCAAATGAAATTGGTTACCACGGCAAAAGATGCGGTAAGGCTGGCTTCTTCAGGTATCCCGGGATGGGTCATTCCCGTTCGGATCTCTTTTTTTTCAGAG
>DAOSXZ010000175.1:0-1971 GCA_035380845.1 Bacteroidales bacterium
GTTGTTTTCCAATTTTGGCCTGATGCCCTGTCCTACCACTATGGTGGTGCTGGGATTGTTTACTTTGAAATATCCGGCAGGAAACAGACGTTTGTTTAATCTTTTAACGACATTTTCATTGGTCATTGGTCTGCCCACAGTTGCCACCGGCTGGATTCCGGACATTCCCCTTATAGCAATAGGTGTGTATGGATTGATTATGATTGTATTTTTTGGCAGAAGGAGAAGCTTGTAGATTTAAAGTAAAAGTTTATATTTGTAATGTAAATTTAAAGTATAGATTTATGTTTACAAGGGTATTAAAATTACACGAAGCTTCTTCTGAAAGCGTTTTTCTTTGGGGAGCAAGGCAAACGGGAAAGAGCACTTTGTTAAAAATGCTTTTTCCGGATGCTCTGATTATTGATTTGCTAAAATCGGATATATATGCCAAATACCAAAGAAGACCGGCCCTGTTAAGGGAAGAACTTATGATGACCGCAGACGGCTCGGGACCGGTGATCATAGACGAAATACAAAAGATTCCCTCGCTTCTTGATGAGGTCCACTGGTTAATGGTTAATAAAAACCTTAGGTTTATTCTGAGTGGATCGAGTGCCCGCAAGCTCAGGCGTTCAGGGGCCAATTTGCTGGGAGGAAGGGCAATAAGGAATTTTTTATATCCGTTTGTAAGTGCAGAGATCCCGGATTTTGATCTGTTCAAGGCCTGCAAGAACGGGATGATCCCCCGGCATTATCTTATTGAAAATCCTGAACGGAGGCTGCAGGCATATATAGGGGATTACCTGCAGGAAGAGATCAAAGAAGAAGCCCTGGTTCGGAAATTGGGTGTATTTACCCGGTTTTTAGAGGTGGCTGCTTTTTGTTCCGGCGAGGTCTTGAATTTTTCAAAGATCGCAACCGATTGCGGGGTAAGCTCCGTTACCGTTAAAGAATATTTTTCCATTCTGGAAGAAACCCTGATCGGATATATTGTTCCGGCTTACCGGCAACAAAAAAAACGCAGACTGGTGCAGGCTTCAAAATTTTATTTTTTTGACGTGGGTATTTACAACCATCTGCGTCATCAACACAAGCCTTTGCCCGGAACGGCAGAATTCGGGAAATCCTTTGAACACCTTATCATTCAAGAACTGAAAGCCTGGTTGGACTATTCAGGAAGCGGGGAAGAACTAACTTACTGGAAAACGGCTACGGGTCTTGAAGTTGATGTTGTGGTGGGAGATGCGCGGATTGCCATAGAAATTAAGGCAACCAGGAATATTTCTTATATGGAAACAAAAGGATTACGCGCCTTCAAGGAAGAACATCCGGGAGCAGCATTAATAGCCGTCACTCTTGATGAAAGACCACGAAAAGTGGGGCCGGTGGAAGTGTTTCCGGCAACTGATTTTTTGCAGAGGCTTTGGACAAAACGTCTTTAACAAAAGCTTGTTTCCGGGATCAGTCAATATCACCAATCATATTGTCCAGCAGGTCTTCCACGTGTTCCCGGCTATCATCCATATCTGCTCTCCAACCGCCTTCAAAATCCTCGTCATCCGATTTATAAATGGTTTCTCCGTCGCGGTTTTCAATTACGTAATAATGATTGACATCATCATCGTCGTATTTCGCCACATAATACAGAATGATCTCGGCCTCGTATTCCGTATCCACCAGTTTCCAGAACTTGCTATGGTCTTTAACAAGCATTTCGCGGGTGTTGATGCAGCCCATTATTTGCCAGCGAGTGTCCCCATACATCAGAGGCACATAGACCTTAGCTCCTTTTTCCAGTAGTTTTTCCGGATCATTACGGGAAATACGTTGCAGGTATTCGTCGAAGACATCGTGGGCTTTTTTGTTGTACTTGTAGTATTCTACTTTCCCGTCATATTCCAGGAATTCCACATCGCTGACAGGAATGGTCTTCTTCACACCGTACGAATTCTCGTATTCAATGGCTGTTGAGGTAACATCCATAACAGT
>DAOSXZ010000176.1:0-1951 GCA_035380845.1 Bacteroidales bacterium
CGTACAGGTTGATGAATTGTATGATGTAGAACCCGAATGGGCACTTTTCTGCGGTCCGACCGGAGAAAAAAACTGGGTATGGGACAACACCGTGGCAGGCCCCTGGGGCAATGGAGGTTATAAAGGCAACACCGGTCCCGGTTGGTGGGTCGTATCCATTAACGATCTGGACGGCCAGGCTCCCGGCGAAGGCGCCGGTGCCAGCATGACCTTTACCATTGCCGGTTCCCGTCTGATCAAGAACTACAACGACGGCACCAGCCAACAGGGTTCCTTTACTTTCGACATGTCCAAAATTACGCTGGACGACGGAGGCAACGTTTGGGCCAAAGGCGTTTTAAACACAAAAAACGTTACCGTCCTTTGTGGCATATCTCCTAATGATGACGGAGAGAATGTTTATTCATACGACATTCTAAAACTGACAGATGAACAAATGGTCTTGTCACATAAAGACAATGACACAGCTGCTTCGTGGGGAGAAGCCTGGTTCTGGGTATTCAAAAAACAGTAATTTACCGGGATATTCCCAATTAAAAAAGGGCGGCTCCCCGGAGCTGCTCTTTTTCATTATATTTGTATATTATGACTAAAAAACTGCTTCTGTTGTCTTTACTGGCATTTGTATTGAGTTTCTGTTTCTGTACGGATCATCGTATTTACGAGATCAAAGGCACCCTGCCTGACGACATATACAACGGAGAATATGTATTTCTGCTGCCCCTGGACGGGGTTATGCCCCGCATAATCGACTCGGTACAGGTGGAAAACAAATCATTTGTTTTTACCGGCAAAGCAGACTCGGCCCAGGTAAAAATCATTCGTTTGCGGCCGCAGCTTCGCCTGGACATACAGGAACTCCTGGTGGTCCAGGAACCCGGTGAAAAAATATGGGTCAAACTGGATTCTCTGAGCTCTTCCGGAGGAACACGGCAAAACGAAAGCCTGCAGGCGTGGAAAGAAGCCAAAATGAAGGCCGACCAAACCATGTTCATTCTCAGGCAAATGAATACTGCCGATGTGAATGATTCCACCAAAGTGATAATCACGGAACAATGGGAAAAGGTACAGAAGGACTTTTTGGAATTTAACAAAAGGTTCATAGAAGAAAATGCAGGGACTGCGGTAGGCAGGTTTGTTAAACAAATGAGCGGAGAATGAAGCAGCATGGAAAATGGTTGGAATGGCTGACGGCAGGTACCCTGACCCTTGCTTCTTTCCTGTTTTTCCTGTTCCTTTACCCTTACCATAATTTGCTGAAGGAGCAAATGACCTTGTTCCTTCATACACCGGATTATTTTATCTCATACCTGGGAAAACCCGCCTGGCTGACCAGTTATGCAGGAGATCTGTTGACACAATTCTACATAACACCTGCAGGCGCTGCACTCCTGTTAAGTCTGGCGTTAATGGCGGTTTGGATCTTATTACGCAAAGTGTTCCTTATTTTTGGCGTACGGCCAACCACGGCCTCGATACTGGCCATTATACCCGTAATCCCGGAGTTTCTTTTCCATTGCGGATTGCATTATCCCCTTAGCAGCACCTTATCTACCCTGCTGGCACTGTGTTTTTTTCTTATTTATTTTCGTATACGCAACAAGCACTTGTATCTATGGTTATTCCTGCCGGTGTTTGTTCTGGTCTATTACCTGGCCGGACACGGTGCCCTGCTTTTTACATTGCTCTGGCTGGTCTTTGGACTGATCCGCAACGCTAAGTACCGTTTGCTCCTTTTTATTCCCGCTGTATTGGGAATGTTCATACCTATGCTCCTTCGCCCGGCCTTCCTGCTGGATCAACAGAAAGCTTATACCTATCCTGTGAAAGCCCCCGTTACCCTGAACATCAGTTTTACCTGGGAAAAAATACTAGCCCTGGATTACCACACTCAACAAGGTAACTGGTATAAAGTAATCTACCTGTCACAACAATACGGAATGCAAAATCG
>DAOSXZ010000177.1:0-1946 GCA_035380845.1 Bacteroidales bacterium
GGGGCAATTTTAGGGCTTCAAAAAGTCAAAATTGTACTCCCGTCCCGAGCACCAACGCAAACAAGAAAAGCCCTGATTCATAAAGAATTACAGGGCTTTTTTTCTTTTGTTACCGGAACTGTACTATAACAATTCCCCTTTTACAACCAAAAATAGAGATTTGGACGTGAACTAATTGTTGATTAGATTTATTTTATTAAATTTAGGATGTTATGTAAAGTTAAAAAAAAGGTGCTATTATCAATCCAAAGATGAGGGCTTTTAATTGCAAGTCTTCTTTCATTGCCCTACAGAGAATAAATTATTAAGCAGTTACGTGTTCCTTTTATATACATTTTCTCATTAAACTTGCAAGCCATGAAAAAAATTATTCTTTTTTTACTAGCCGGTGCACTGTCATACTCCTGCTGGTCGCAAGACCCTCTTAACACATTTAAAGACCTTCGTGATGGCAATGTTTACAATACTGTAACCATAGGAGGGCAAACCTGGATGGCCCAGAATCTGGCGTACCTTCCTGGTGTGGCACATCCGCAAACAGGTTCTGTTACAGATCCCTGTTACTATGTTTATGGCTATGACTATGAAATATCAGATGTAGCAAAGGCCAAAGCCATGGATAACTACAAAACCTACGGTGTGCTCTACAACTGGCAGGCAGCAATGACTGCCTGTCCCGATGGCTGGCATCTGCCCAGTGATGAAGAGTGGACACAATTAGCAGAATATTTAGGGGGAACTGCTGTTGCCGGAGGCAAAATGAAAGAAGCCGGAACCGCTCATTGGACAACCCCCAACACAGACGCAACGAATTCAAGTGGCTTTACAGCTCTTCCGGGGGGCAACCGTTCATACTTCCGTGGTACATTCAATGCCATTGGTGACTACGGCGACTGGTGGAGTTCTACTGAGGACGGTACAGGTAGCGTACAGAATTGGCCCCTGTACAACTATAGCGGCGAATTTCGCAGTTACCAGGAAAACAAGGAAATGGGGTTATCTGTTCGTTGTGTAAGGGATTAGGCTTGGAATTATGTTCTCTTTACTTCCTCTACTTCCAAATCCGGTCGGATTTCGTATTTTTGGATAAACAACAAAAGTTATTATGAAAACGGATCTCGAAATTGTACATGCATATAAAATGCAGAATATAGGCGATATAGCACATCGCGCGGGCATTGCCTGTGAAGACCTGAACCTTTACGGAAATTATATGGCTAAAGTCCCCGTTGATAAAATAGATGAGAAAAAAGTGGCAGAGAGCAACCTGATACTTGTGACAGCAATAACACCTACCCGTGCCGGAGTGGGAAAAACGACGGTGTCCATAGGGTTGTCCATGGGGTTGAACCATATAGGAAAGAAAGCCATGGTTGCTTTGCGCGAGCCTTCACTGGGCCCGTGTTTCGGGATGAAAGGCGGAGCTGCAGGCGGAGGGTATGCTCAGGTGGTTCCCATGGAAGACATCAACTTACACTTTACCGGCGATTTTCATGCAATAACGGCGGCCAACAACATGATTTCGGCATTGCTGGAAAACTTTCTGTATCAGAACCAGAATAAAGGAAAATGCTTAAGGGAGATCGTGTGGAAAAGGGTTCTGGATGTCAACGATCGCACCTTGCGAAGCATTATTTCCGGCGTAGGTGCCAAAACTAACGGAATAACCAGGGCAACCGGCTTTGATATTACCCCGGCTTCTGAAATCATGGCTATTCTATGCCTGTCCAAAGATATGGACGATCTGAAAAACAGGATCGGACGGATAGTTTTAGGTTACGAACATGACGGGACACCTTTTTACGTAGATGATCTGGGTGTGGCCGGAGCCATCGCCATTTTACTCAAGGATGCCATACATCCCAATCTGGTACAAACTTTGGAGGGAACACCCGCGTTTATTCACGGGGGCCCGTTTGCCAATATTGCGCATGGATGCAATTCGC
>DAOSXZ010000178.1:0-1937 GCA_035380845.1 Bacteroidales bacterium
TTTCACTGAGTTTAAAGCTGACGGGGACTTATGATACTTTTGCGGAATCTTTCAGGCATGGATTTTTTCAAACCATATCACTAGCCACATCTACGGGATTTGCGACCGCCGATTCTTCCGTTTGGCCCGGATTCATTATTCTTTTACTATTTTTCTTCACCTTGCAATGCGGTTGTTCCGGATCAACTTCCGGAGGTATCAAAGCAGACCGGATACTGATCTCTGTTTTCTCTTTTAAAGCTCAGATAACAAAGCGATTGCATCCAAAATCCGTTGTTCCCACAAGGATTGGTGGTCATGCACTTGACTCGGAAATGGTTTCGGGTGTCAACCTTTTTATTGTATTTTATTTGTTTTGTGTATTGATTTCATCCTTACTACTGACATTGACTGGTTTAGACATCATGGATGCCGTTAGCGCCACAGCGGCACATATAGGTAATGTGGGGCCGGGATTCGGGAACGTGGGTTCCATGAGCAATTACAGTTCCTTTAACGGTTTTGCCAAATTTGTTGCTTCTCTGGTTTCTATCATAGGTCGTATTGAATTGTTCGGATTCTTTATCCTTTTCAGTTCCCGTAAATAAGGCATTTGTTTATGGGTATTGAACAGTACATCTATCAAAAAATCCGGGAACATTTACCTTTTGAAGCTTCAGGTGATCAGGATCAACTGTTCAGAGCATTGGCTGCATTTATCACTTCAGGAGACCCGGTATTCATCCTGAACGGTTACGCAGGAACCGGAAAAACCACAGCCATGGCTGCCCTGGTAGGGGCATTGCGGGAAATAAAAAAACACGCTGTATTGCTGGCTCCTACAGGCCGTTCGGCAAAAGTCCTTATGGGATATGCCGGCGCTCCGGCTCATACGATCCATAAAACCATATACCGTCAAAAACCTCCGGCAGCATCCGATGAAACCGGATTTGGAGTATTTGAATTGCATCCCAACCGGAATAAAAACACACTTTTCATAGTTGACGAGGCTTCCCTGCTCTCAAATACGCCGGGCGGGATGCTTTTCGGGAGCGGGAACCTGCTGGAAGACCTGTTGGCCTATGTGTTAAACGGGAAAGGCAATCAATTGCTTCTGCTGGGCGACTCGGCACAGCTTCCGCCCATTGGTCTTGATATATCTCCGGCGCTGGATCCTGCACATATGGAAATCTACGGCAAAGTGGTTTATATGGAAATGAAAGAGGTGCTCAGACAGTCCTTTGACTCGGGCATTTTGTATAACGCCACATTGCTCAGGCAAAACATTGCCCGGGAGGTATATTCCATACCCGAATGGAAAACTGAGGGATTCCATGATATCCACCGCATTGGTTCGGGAGAACTCATGGAAGCGCTCAACGAGGCAATATCCCGCTACGGCCTGGAAGAAGTGGTCGTTTTGTGCCGCTCAAACAGAAGGGCCAACAGGTATAACAAAGGGATCCGTGGCAGTATATTGTACCGTGAAGAAGAGATTACCAAAGGCGACCGTGTCATGGTGGTCAAGAACTGCTACCAGTTTCTGGAAGATATACCCGACATGGATTTTATTGCCAACGGCGATATTGCCGAGATCATGCGGATTCACAAATTCCAGGAACGTTACGGGTTTCGTTTTGCCCAGGCGGTACTTCGTTTTCCCGATTACAAAGACGTGGAACTGGATGTGCGCCTGCTGCTGGATACGTTGGAAAGTGAATCGCCTGCCTTGTCCGGGGAACAGCAGCAACAACTCTACCAGGGGGTTTCTTTGGATTACGCTCACATCAAAGGCAAGCGAAAACGTTACAATGCCGTCCGGGAAGATCTGTTTCTGAATGCATTGCAGGTGAAGTACGCCAATGCCGTAACATGTCACAAAGCACAAGGCGGACAATGGAAAGCCGTTTTTGTGGATAAAGCCTTTTTTGGTGATATTTGCAATAAAGATGTATTGC
>DAOSXZ010000179.1:0-1924 GCA_035380845.1 Bacteroidales bacterium
TCGGGAAAGCATTGGCTAAAAACAAACATCATGAACCCATTGCATTTTAAATACAAATTCTGGATCGAGGATCAGGATGGTGTGAGTATTTTCGGGGACGGAAAATACAGGTTGTTGAAAACCATACAGGAAACAGGATCTTTTAAACATGCTGTTAAAAAGCTGGATCTGAGTTACAGGAAAACCTGGGATAAAGTACGTGCCATTGAGAACAGATTAGGATATGCCATTCTGGAAACGCAACAGGGAGGACCTGCCGGAGGAACTACAACCTTAACACCGGAAGGAATACAGCTGATGGAGATTTTCGAAAGATTGCACGATTTGTGTGATCCGTTTTTCAATGAAATGACCCAAAAGATTTCTACAGGAAAATAGTAAAATCCTCCAAATCTTATTTAAAATTTATGAACTTGCTAGCGAATTGCGTAATTTTGCAATTCGCTAATTATTTAAAATACATATCATGAACAACGCAATTTACAATTTCCCGTTACCGCAGAATGAACCCATTCTTGGTTATTTGCAAGGTAGTCCTGAGCGGCTTCTTTTAGACAAAGAACTTGAAAGACAATCCGGAACTGTCGTGGAGATTCCCCTAATTATTGGAGGCAGGGAGGTCCGCACCGGGAATCTGGGAGAAATCAGAATGCCCCATGACCACAGTAAAGTAATTGCAAAATATCATAAAGCCGGAAAGGCCCAGGTCCATATGGCCATCAACGCAGCACTTGAAGCGCGGAAAACCTGGTCGGACATGACCTGGACCATCAGAGCCTCCATTTTGCTTAAGGCTGCCGAGTTGATCTCGTCCCGCTACCGTCCGGTGATCAACGCCGCCACCATGCTCGGCCAAAGCAAAAATATATATCAGTCCGAGATTGATGCCGTTTGCGAGGCCATCGACTTTTTGAAATACAACGTGGGTTTCGCGGGGCGTATTTACGAAATGCAGCCCAAATCTGCTTACAATCAGCTGAACCGCATGGAATACCGGGCCCTGGAAGGTTTTGTCCTGGCCGTTAGCCCGTTTAATTTCACATCCATCGCTTCCAACCTGAACATGGCCCCTGTAATGATGGGCAATACTACTATTTGGAAACCGGCCTCTACAGCTGTCCTGTCCAACTATTACCTGATGAAAGTCTTTATGGAAGCCGGATTGCCCGCCGGGGTCATCAACTTCATGCCCGGACAGGGATCCGTCATTGGCAACACCTGCCTGGATTCCAAGGACCTCGCAGGCATTCATTTCACCGGCTCCAACGGCACCTTCAACGGGTTATGGACTCGGGTCAGTACCAATCTTTCGGGGTACAAGTCTTATCCCCGGCTGGTTGGGGAAACCGGAGGGAAAAACTTCATCTTTGTCCACCCCTCGGCAAATATTCAGGATGTTTGCATCAATGCCATCCGAGGCGCCTTTGAGTACCAGGGTCAGAAATGCAGTGCCGCTTCCCGCATGTACGTGCCCGGTTCTTTGTGGGCAGGAATTAAGAAATGCATGTGTGAGCTTGCCGGGGATATTAAAATGGGCGATGTGAAAGATGCCGGAAATTTCATGAATGCCGTCATAGATGAGAAAGCATTCGACAATATCAAGTCCTACATTGATTATGCCCGGAATTCCCCTGAAGCAGAAATCATTGCCGGCGGTCAATGCGATAAATCGGCCGGGTATTTTATCCGTCCTACAATCGTTGAAACAACCAACCCCCGTTTCAAATTGATGGAAGAAGAAATCTTCGGACCGGTACTATGTGTCTATGTCTATGAAGACTCCAAATTGGAAGAAACCCTGGATTTATGTAATACCACATCGCCTTACGGGCTTACGGGAGCCGTCTTCTCCACCGATCGTATAGCTGCCGCTCATATGTGTGAAAAACTCAGGTACGCTGCCGGGAACTTCTACATCAACGAC
>DAOSXZ010000180.1:0-1913 GCA_035380845.1 Bacteroidales bacterium
TGCTTTTGACGTTGACGGAGTACTTACAGACGGAGGTGTAATGTCCATGCCGGATGGCGATCTTTTCAGAACCCATTATGCACGTGATGCCTATGCCATCAGGATAGCTGTGGAACACGGGTATCCAGTGGCCATAATCACGGGAGGAGTGTCGCCTTCCGTGGAAAAACGTTACCGAAACATAGGAGTCAAAGACATTTATTCGGGGGCCAGGGATAAGATCCCCCCGTTCCTGGATTTTTGCAAAAAATACGATCTGGACCCTGCCGAGGTGGCTTATGCCGGAGATGACATCCCGGACATACCGCCCATGAAAGCATGCGGACTACCCTTCTGCCCTGCCGATGCTGCGCCCGAGGTGCGTCACATATCCCAATATATATCTCCTTTCCCCGGTGGAAGGGGTTGTGTACGGGACCTGGTAGAACAGACACTCAGGCTTCACGGTAAATGGTACAAGGAAAAGGAAAACGTTCCGGAAGATATGCTGAAAGCTCCCTCGGAATAACCTATGCACTCAAACTACAAATTAATACTCGGCTCGGCTTCCCCACGCAGAAAACAACTTCTGGAAGGCACTGACATGCCGTTTACCGTAGAGCCGGTTCACGGACTGGATGAAGATCATTTTCCCGGGGACCTGGATCCCTGCGAAATCCCACTGTGGCTGGCAAAGTCCAAATCCCTTGCTTTTCCCTGGACGCTGCGACCGGATGAATTGCTGATCACGGCAGATACCCTTGTCTTTACAGGTCAACAGTCTGCCGCTCCTGCAGGTGCTCAGGGCCACTTTATCCCTATTCAAAAGCACGGTCGCTGGTCGGTGCTGGGAAAACCCCACTCGACAAAAGACGCCCGCCGGATGCTGCAGGATCTCTCAGGGAGGTGTCACAAAGTAATTACAGGTGTTTACCTGCGTTCCGGCGAAGATCCCGCAATTTCCGCAGGTTTCGATGATCAGACACTTGTATGGTTTACCCCATTGAGCGATTGGGAGATCGACTATTATATAAAAAGGTATGAACCTTACGACAAAGCAGGATCGTACGGCGTGCAGGAATGGATAGGATACATAGGGATTGACCGTATTGAGGGCAGCTATTTCAACGTTATGGGATTCCCCGTGCATAAAATCTGGAGCCTGCTTAAGCAACTTAATGTCGTATCATTTCCGTAAACAAAGCTTTTTCTTTAAATTTATCGCTTCTAAAAAACATCAGATATGGAAAAACAACCTTCAATAGCCATACTTTGTGGTGGCGGCCCGGCCCCCGGGATCAACACAGTAGTGGGCACCATCACCAAAACATTCATTACTAAAGGATACCGTGTTATAGGTCTGCACGGCGGGTATACAGGTTTGTTCTGTAAAGAAAAATGCCGTCAGGAAGATTTGAATTTTGACAAGGCCGACATGCTCTTTAACCGTGGGGGATCATACCTTCGCATGAGCCGTTTTAAACCGGCCAATGAAGATTTTGAAGAGCGTTTTAACCTGGACTTTTTCAAGGAAAACAACGTGAAGCTTCTGGTTACGGTGGGCGGGGATGATACTGCCTCTACTGCCAACCACATATCCAAGTTCCTGGTCCAGAAACAGTATAATATTGCCAACATTCACGTACCAAAAACCATAGACAACGACCTGCCCCTGCCCGAAGGCATTCCCACTTTCGGTTATCAGAGCGCAAAGGCACAAGGCACCGACCTGGGACGGACTGTTTACGAAGACGCACGTACCAGCGAGAACTGGTTTATTGTTACAGCCATGGGACGTTCGGCCGGTCACCTGGCTTTTGGCATAGGATCGTCCTGCCATTTTCCTATGATCATCATATCGGAAATGTTTTACAAAACACAGATGACCATAGACAAGATCGTGAATTTGATTGTTTCGTCTGTGATCAAACGCC
>DAOSXZ010000181.1:0-1907 GCA_035380845.1 Bacteroidales bacterium
ATTAATTTTGGGCTTGCAAAGGTAGTGCTTTTTTCTTTTTACCCAAACTTTTTACAAACATTTATTTATACATCGCCCCACCTATATTATCGTGCAGGCTCCCGGTCACCGATGACAAACAAGAAGGGATGTCACTTACATACAAAACGCCCAGGAATGCAAAGATAAGGGCTTCTTTGAAATTTACCGTAAAATCGTCGGGAACATGGAATTCAACAGACTCAGCGACCGCCGACATACGTTCCAGCAAATACTTGTTAAACGCCCCGCCGCCGGTAACCAACACTTTTGATCCGGAACGTACATGGTATGAAGTCTGTATGGAAATGTGTTCACAATAAGTGGACAAAATATCATCCGTTGTCAACCCGAAAGAATCTATCAGGGGGAAGACTTCTCCTTCCACCCATTCCCTGCCCAGGGATTTTGGACCTGTTTGTTTGTAAAAGGGAAGGCCGTTAAGCGCATCCAACAGCGTTTTGTTTGTATTTCCGCTCCTGGCACGGTACCCGTCTTTATCATAGTCCTCCCCTGTCTGCCGGGTATAATGGTTCAGGACATAATTTACGGCAGTAATATCATAAGCTTTTCTTGTACCACCAGGTCCTTCTGAAGATATGTTGGAAAACCCGCCCAGGTTCAGGCAGTAGTCATAATCTCCAAAAAGGTACCTGTCACCTACAGGAACCAGGGGAGCACCCTGTCCGTGAAGTGCCACATCCGTAGTCCGGAAATCACAAACGACAGGAATACCACTTTCTGCTGCAATTCCGGCACCGCTGCCTATCTGGCTTGTAAGCCGGACAGAAGGCTGGTGGAAAATTGTATGACCGTGGGATGCCACCAATTGGGGTCTGACGCGGAATCTGTCCATAAATGCCTTTACCTGTTTGCCCAGGTATAGACCATAATCTGAATGCAGACGGGCGTATTCCAGTGCCGTCATGGATTGTGCCGTTGCCAACGAATTTTTAAGTTCATCCGGATATGTGACAGCATCTGCACATTCAACCCGGTAGGACCATTTCCCGTTTTTAAGGGTAAAAGTGGCCATGCACAGATCCAGTCCGTCCAGCGAGGTTCCCGACATCAGTCCCAGAGCTGTGATGCCTTCTTCAGGATTATAATCTACCATAAGAATTCCGTATTAAATTCAGTACTGTTATTTTTCTGATCCGCAACCTGTAGAGTAAGCCGGTGTTTTGTACCTTTTGTAATCCTTTTGGCGTCCAGGACACATGTAACACGTGATCGTTTTCCGTCATGTATGCCCAACACCCAGTTTCCGTCAATTGTCAGGTTATAGGATTGTATCCCGGAACATTCATCCTTTATGGTGAAATAAACACTTCTGCGTCCACGAAGATCAGCACCTTTGCCAAAAGAAGCACTCACTGTCGGGGGTATGGTATCCACATCTATCCGGTAACGTCCAAAGGCATTGCTCTGAAAAGACACCGTACTGTCCCTGCAAATTCCTCCAACATACCTCCACAGCCGCGGATCTGCTTCTACCATGTGTGGATCACGCCCATTGTCCGACTGTCGCAAGATCACGACCTTGGGGTAAAGCGAATCGGGAACAGAAGCCGGGACTTGCCATTGAACCTGCATGGGCAAATGAAGCGGTTCTTCCGCCGTATGCAGGCACCATTCCAGAGAATCCACTCGCATGGCCCGGAACATGATGTCTTTATACAAAGCTTTTTCCGGTATTTTCACACAAATATCCCCGGCATGAAAGACGTTTGTTGTATCCCAAATAAAAAGTTGTTCATAATCTTCCTGTAATTCCCGGGTTTGGGGAAAATCAATATTTGAAGGCATGTCAGCTACCAGGATATCCAGCCCGCCCTTTTTTCTGACTGTAAAACTGCGTTTGGCCCGGTTTCCGGCACCATCATGTA
>DAOSXZ010000182.1:0-1872 GCA_035380845.1 Bacteroidales bacterium
CTGTTTTATACAATATTACGAATAATGTTGCAAATTTCAAACCATGATTGTATCGTACAAAATTAAGGAATTAATTGTAAGTTTGTGTTAAATAAAAGAAAACAGCAATGAAACGTATCGTTACCTTATTATTTGTGTTTGCTGCCATTACTGCACAGGCGCAGAGCGTAAAACTTGAATTTAAACCCGCTATGGGAGCAGAGTATCCCATATCCTTGGAGATCAACCAAACCACAACCATCCGTGTTCCCATGATGGGAGACGTGACTTCAGAATCTAACCAGATACTGGAAGCTGTGGTTACCTTGGCAGAGAAAACGGAAAAAGGCTACATGGTGGAAGCCCGCCTTACACGTATGACCGTCAAGGCGACCGGACAGGGACAATCCCAGGTGTTTGATTCGGAAGGGGAAGATATTATGAGCGAGGCTATAAGGACGATGCTTAACAAACCTTTTCGCATGATTGTATCTCCTCTGGGAGAGATTGTGGAGCAAATGACTGTGGAAGATACTGTGTTTAACGCGGCCGATGAAACGTTGGCCACACAATATGCACGCCGCCGCCGCGAGACGGCCATGCAACAGATCAAATCCATATTCAGTGAAAATACCATAAAGAGTGTTGTACAGGCAGGCCTGACCAAGTTCCCGGATCAGGAATTGAAAATACCCGCTGTGTGGACAGATGAAGAAAACAGTGCGGAATTAGGGGCTATCGTTACCGTACAAAATCGTTTGCAGGAAGTGATCGGTAACCGGGCCACCCTGGAAGCCAGGTCAATCATTATGCCCGATCCCAATGCCCAAAAGTCTGATGCAGCGCAGCGAATGGAAAAAATTTCCGGGAACGGGGAAGCCAAATCGGTTATTGATGCCGGTACCGGCTGGGTGATAGAAAGTACCGGTTCGCAATCATTGAAAGGAGACTATGTAGTGGAACAGGGAGGTCAAATCCAGTCAATGCCGGTGACCATGGAGGTCAGCATTAAGATAACTTCTGTTCGTCAATAGCTAATCAAAGGCCACAGAACCG
Organism: Bacteroidales bacterium; assembly: GCA_035380845.1. Lineage (GTDB taxonomy): Bacteria > Bacteroidota > Bacteroidia > Bacteroidales > UBA932 > DMER64. Next base: position 1,036 of record DAOSXZ010000182.1, read on the forward strand.
GATCTGCAAGCAATTCAGACAGGGTGTATTCTTTCCCGTCTACCAGGACTTTGTTCTTAATTAAGCGGATGCCGTGGCTGTAATCCACATACGTATTTATATGACCGTCGTAGACAGGTTGGATAGGCGTTCCGTCGGGCTTGTGCCATCCGTATATGATAACATGATGTGTCCGTTCGGGAAGAGGCGGAATGCGAGTAATCACAACGTCTTTTTTGGTGCCGGCAACCAATGTGCTCGGTTTTGTCCCGGCTGCCTTTAATTGGGCAAATATCACTTGTGAATGATCAAAAAACAAATCCGGATCCAGATTCCTTTCTCCCCGGGGGATATAGTTGAAAGGTTCCGGAGTAGCCTGTGCGTGCTCATAAATGATATCAACGATCTTTGGAGTAGGCAGTGTGCAATCCAGCGCGTTGGCTATCTTATGTGCTGTCATAGGAGTTAAAGGAACAATAAAGGGAATACCACCGCTTAAAACCGTCAGGTAATGGGGTTTTACCCATAATGTTAAACGGTGCTTACAGCCTTGTGCGTCTTTTTGAACCGTCTTGATTTGAATGAATCCTTTCATATAGTCCGGGACATTACCGGCCAGGATATGTTCGGCTGTGAGGGCTTCCCGTTCCTGAAGTGACATTGTGCGGAATGTTTCATAAAAAAAACACTCTCCGCGTGATACTTGTGTAAACAGGGAGACAGGGGCAATAAAGGAAATGACTGTTGATAACAAAACGGCTTTACAGTGGGTAATGCTTTTCATGATCCGGTAAAATTTGGGTTGGATTTCGTTATTTGGAATAAATTATTTTACTTTGTTCGCTGCAAAGTTCGTTG
>DAOSXZ010000183.1:0-1868 GCA_035380845.1 Bacteroidales bacterium
AGTACCAAACAGGGGCAAAATATAAACACCAATGAGCAACATCAGTCCAAACTGAATCAGGGAAACCAAAGTGAAAACGATCGCTTTACTGAGCAAATATTCAGTATAGGAACAAGGCATTGTCAACAACCGGGAAAAACTGCCATCCTGCCTTTCACGGATAATACTTCCGGAAAGGGATATGACAATGAAAAAGATGGCAAAAAGAGACCATGCAGGCACATTATGCTGCACCGGATTGGGAACCATATCTTTCCCTTCCAGCTGGGCATCCCGGATATCAATAGACACCTGCTGGCCGGCAAAACCAACGGTGGAAATGGGAAGGGGACTGATCTCATTGACCTGTCTGGTAATCTCCTTTAAAATGTATTCGAATTCAATTTTCTGTGTTTTCTCTTTTAACGTGCTTATAATAGTCGTATAAAAAGATGCTTTGGTGGTGGGATCCACATATATGACAAAGCCAACACTGTCCATGGCCGGCAGTTCCACAGCCCCGCTAAATGTGGCCAGAACGTGACGGGCAACGTTTTTTTGAATATTTTCCGTTGTGTTTTCAGGGATCAGGATACCCAGGGTGTACTTACTGGAGGCGATTTCCCTTTCAAGTTCCTGCAGGGTGGGAACTTTTCCGTCAATTTGCCTGTCAATCTTAAAAACCCCGGACAATTCAAGTTCTTTGTCTATGGCTTTGCCGAGTTCACCTTTGTCTTTGTTGATCAAAATCAGGGGAACTGAGGCGTCGGTTATTGCCCTGAACGTACTTTCCTGGAGCAATGTCATCAGAATCACCAATAATACCGGCATCAGGAACATCAGCAGCAACCCGGCCACATCCCTTTTCAATAATAGGTAATCTTTATATAGCAGGTACCTGAATTTTTTCATTGATTGTCCCTCATTCTTTTTCCGGTAAGCAACAAGTACATGGACTCCATGCTGTCACAGGATTTGTAAATATCCCTGAGGTCTGAAGGATGTCCCTGGCATATAATTGATCCATTATCCATAAACGCCACCTCTGTACATATCTGTTCCGCCTCTTCCAGATAGTGAGAAATGAAAAGAACTGTGGTCCCGGAACGGTTTATCTCCTTCAATTTTTCCAGTATCAGCCTTCTTGACTGGGCATCTACCCCTACGGTAGGTTCATCCAGAATCAGTATTTTGGGAGCATGAAGCAAACCGGCAATCAAATTAACACGGCGTTTCATTCCGCCGGAGAAGCGGTTGATATACGAATTACGGCTTGCAGACAGATCAAAAACGCCTAAAAGTTCGTCAATCCTTTTTTCCAACAACTCTTTTCTTATCCCGTACAATCCTCCCAGAATTTTCAGATTTTCATACGCAGTCATGGTAGGAAACAGTGCAATATCCTGGGGAACAAGCCCGAACAGGGGTTTTACGGGTTTCATCCCGTTCGCAAGAGAATGTCCGTCCACTATCACCTCACCGCTATCGTATTTGCGAAGACCGCAAATAATGTTGATTGCAGTGGTTTTTCCCGCCCCGTTTGGAGCCAGAAGCCCAAAGAGCGAACCATAAGGGATCTTGAGCGACAACCCGTTGAGTGTGGGGTAATCTTTGCCTTTATAGGTTTTGTTCAGATTCCTTGTTTCTATGGCGTATGTATCATCCACGCTTTATTGAATTTTCCAGTTTCCTGAAGACCTCTGTTTCCCGTGCAGAAATAACATCCAGCTTATCGGCAATATCATTGTAAGAAAGTATGATGCCTTCACGTTTTTTGAAAAACCTTGCTGCATGATAGGAAAAATCCCTCCATAAATCCCCGACCTCAGTCAAATCCATGGACAATTGATTCCACTCGGGTTTGTTTAAAAACTCCGATGCTTCCTGTA
>DAOSXZ010000184.1:0-1861 GCA_035380845.1 Bacteroidales bacterium
AGAAGTACGCCAGGCGCATGTTGACAGTGTGTATGCGGTATGCTCCGGGCAGGGAGCAGGCAGAGGACATGATGCATGACGGGTTTATGCAGGTGTTCCGGTCTCTGGATAAATTTACGGACAGGGGAGAGGGATCCCTGAGGGCCTGGATGGAACGGGTCATGATCAACACCTGTTTGCAGCACCTTAGGAAGAAAGACTTGTTAAAGAACAGTTCATTGGTAGAAGAGGAAAAAGAACCGGCTGTTGACGGATCACTGGAAGCCGCTGCAGAAAGAGTTCCCGGCACTGTTTTGCGAAGTTTCATTCAACAGCTGCCGCCCGGGTACAGGGCCGTATTCAGTCTTTATGTTTTTGAAGGGATGAACCATAAAGAGATTGCCAGAGAATTGAATATCAAGGAAAAAACATCCTCATCCCAATTATACAGGGCTAAGTGTTTGCTTGCCTCGCAAATAAAGGAATATGAGAGAAAGCAACAATAAATGGGCGGAAATCGTCCGGGATAAAGTGAACGGACTTCCGGAAGCATTGGATACACATGCTTCCTGGGAACGTATGGAACGTAAGGTCGTTGCTTTCTACCGCTTTCGCTGGTTGAAAAGGACTGGATTGGCAGCGGCTTGTGCAGCAGCCATACTGATTCCTGTCTTCTTTTTGAACAGCGGGGGAACCGGAACGCCTGAACAGCCTGTTCGCATAGTACAATTGCACCAACCGGCAACCCGCCTGACCTGTAAGGTTGAACCTCTCATCAAAAGGATTTACGGGCTTTCCGGATCCCGTACTAAAATAGTTGCCCTACAACAGGAAACGATTCCGGACACTGCACCTGCACAGGCACAGACACAGGCAAAGGCACAGGCACTTGTACAAGAGCCCATACAGGAATTTATACAGGAACCCACACAGGAAGAAATCCCTGAAACCAGTCCTGCATATACAGCTGACCCTTTTGCAGAACCTGCCAGGGAAACACGAACCACAAAAAAATTCATGGTATCCGCAGCGGGACTGTTGAATGTCAGCCGTGGAGGAGCAGCAGGTGCGCTGCCCATGGACGATCTGTTGATGTCTGACAACCGGTTGGCCACCTACGGCATCACGCAAAAAGAATCCGGGTTGAATACGTACGACGCTTCGTTCGCTCCCGTTTCATACGTGCAATATGAATACAAACACCGGATGCCTGTTTCGTTTGGCATTTATGCTTCGTTTCCCCTGGCCGAACGCTGGTATGTGGAGAGCGGCCTGTTTGCCACCCGGCTTGCCACGGCCATTTATTCCAGTACTTATGTGGAATTAAAGCCAAACGATAACCAACCGGTCTTTATTACAGACCGGGTTTTATGGTATTTGGGGATTCCTTTAAAGATAAGATGGGACTTTGTACAGAATAATTTTTTCACCGCTTATGCCTCGGCAGGAGGCATGCTGGAAAAGTGCGTTTCGTTTGATTATACGGGAGATATGGACGATGAAAACATGCAGTTCACAGCCGGTCAAATTCCTTTGCAATGGTCCGTAAATGCCACATTGGGAGCGCAATACAACGTTATCAGCAGATTGGGAATTTTTGTGGAACCTGGGATATCATTCTTCTTTGACAGCCACAACCCGGTGCATACCATCCGGGGGGAAAGACCCCTGTATTTCAACCTGAATGCAGGGATCCGTTTTATGTTTTAACAATTTATTTTCAACAAATACTGCAAATTATCCGATTTATTATCATACATTTGTCATTCAAACATTTTTTTATTTTTTATTTCAATGAATAACGGAACCGTTAAATTTTACGATGAAATCAAAGGTTTTGGTTTTATCAAGGACGCAAACTCGTCCAAAGAGTATTTTGTAC
>DAOSXZ010000185.1:0-1839 GCA_035380845.1 Bacteroidales bacterium
CGTTTCTTCCTGTAAAAAGGATGAACCGGAAGAACCCGAATACAAATTCAGGGTTGAAACCTATTCTGAAGACTGGGGCTCCGGAGTAGACCAATGGGTTTATACTTACGATGCTACCGGGAAAGTCACTAAAGTAATCCGTAACTGGGTGGAAAATAACAATCCCGTTCTGGATAAACAGTGGGATTTTGTCTGGGCAAATTCTACCCTTACCATAACCGGTAATAACAATTACCAGATTACGTTCGGATCAAACGGTTATGCTGCGACAATGACTGAATCCGGTGACGGTTGGGCAGAAACGTATACCTATACGTACGATTCCAACGGCTATCTTGTTTCTGTAAGTCGCGACGGCGAATTGCGTTCAGAGATAGTCATTGAAAACGGGAATATTAAAACCTGGTCCCGTCTTTCCGATGGTGTATGGCAGGTTAAAAACCATACTTATTCCACAATTGAGAACGTACATGGTATATACAACATTTATTCAGAAAGGGCTGGTGCCAGCAGATGGCTTATGGAAATGGGCTATTTTGGTAAGCCTTGCAAGAACCTTTGTGAAACTAATCAATGGGCGCATTCAGACAAAGGATCCACCATGCAGTATGATTTTGATACAGTCAACAACACGGTAACCAAAGTGATCAAGACTTATGACGGTTACGATGAGATCAGCTTGTACACATGGGAATCTTATGAAGTACTATAGGTGTGCGTTGCACACTTGATGCGATGCTCTGTATATGAGCATCTTAACAAAAGCCACCCCCAGGGGTGGCTTTTTGTTATTTGCGTGAATAGCAGCCAAATGCATCAAGTGTGCAACGCACAATTTTTTTTTCATTATCTTGCCTTCATGATCATCCGTGAGATGGAAAAGCATGAGATCCCTCTGCTGGAGGAATTTCTTTATCAGGCCATATTTATTCCGGAAGGGAAGGAAAAACCCGGCAGGGAAATCTTGAAACTGCCCGAGATACAGGTATATATAAATGATTTCGGGAAGGAAACGGATCATTGCCTGGTAGCCTGCAAGGAAAACCTTGTAATTGGAGCAGTGTGGTCAAGACAGTTCCCGGAAAATGAGAAAGGATTCGGTTTTGTAGACTCCGACACCCCGGAAATTGCCATGTCTGTTTTGCAATCTTACCGAAAGCAGGGCGTGGGGACGCTTTTACTTAAAGCCATGCTGGACAGACTTGCACGGAACGGTTACCGGCAGGTTTCCTTAAGTGTGGATATTCTGAACCATGCTTATAAAATGTATCAGAAGGCCGGGTTCACTAATGTAGGACCTTCCGGAGAATCCGTGACAATGATAAAAAAACTATTCTAAAAAATACTCAACAGATAGATATGAAAATCAGCTGGATCACAATTTACGTCAGGGATATGGAAGAATCCCTGCAGTTTTATACACAAATTCTGGGATTAGAGGTCAAAAGGACTTTTAGTGCGGGTCCCGGGATGGAAATTTGTTTCATGGAAGGCAATGGTACTGACCTGGAGCTGATCTGCAACACAGAGCACAAAGATGTGGCTTATGGTCAGGATATATCCGTAGGATTTACAGTGGAATCACTGGATGATACAATTGCGTACTTGAAAGAGAAAGGTATAACCCGGATCATCGGACCTGTATCGCCTGATCCCGGTATACGCTTTATTTTTATTTTTGATCCTAACGGTCTGAAAATACAATTGGCTGAACAAAAAATTTCTTAATACGTCACATTTTGACGTAGTGGCTCTCCATTTTTGAGCCATGAAAAAAACTGTCATATTTTTTGTCGCAACAGTCTGTCTGGTATCCTGCATTCCCGGGGAAACACCTGG
>DAOSXZ010000186.1:0-1819 GCA_035380845.1 Bacteroidales bacterium
CAGACCACGAAGCGGCATGGCTGTCAAAAAAGGACTCGGGATATTGAACAGTCCTGGGACTATCGATGCGGATTACCGGGGAGAGATCAGGATTATCCTGGTAAACCTTTCCAATGTTCCCGTAAAGATCGAACCCGGTGAAAGGGTGGCACAAATGATCGTGGCTTCACACGAACGAGTTGAATGGGAACCTGTTGAAGAACTGGAACATACTGAACGCGGAGAAGGCGGGTTTGGCTCAACAGGAGGTAAATAATGCAGGTATGAAAGACAAACTGTATTCATTGTTTTTAAAACATCCCCTTATTTGTACAGATACCAGGCTGATTCGTTCGGGATGTCTTTTTTTTGCACTCCGGGGAGAACGATTTGACGGGAATCATTTTGCCCTCGAAGCCCTCGCCAAAGGCGCCGCATATGCTGTTGTAGATAACTGTTTGGTAGATGATCCCCGTTTGATCAGGGTGCCAGATGTTTTGGCTGCTTTGCAGCATCTCTCTGTAATTCATCGCAAGACTTTCAATATTCCCGTGATAGCTCTGACAGGATCTAACGGGAAAACGACTACTAAAGAATTGATCCATGCCGTACTTGCTACCCGATTCCGTGTGACGGCAACAAAAGGGAATCTCAACAACCATATAGGAGTGCCGTTGAGTCTTCTGGAGATGAACAGTGAAACACAAGCCGGGTTGTTTGAAATGGGAGCCAGCCATCCGGGAGAAATTGCTTTTCTTACGGAAATTGTCAGGCCGGATGCCGGACTTGTCACCAATATTTCCGGAGCACACATGGAAGGATTTGAAACGATAGAAGGTATCAAAAAATGCAAAGGTGCGTTGTACGATTACCTGGCATCTTCCTCAGGCGTGGTATTTTACAATGCAGATGACCCTGTGCTTTGCCGCATGCTGGAGGAAAGGAATATTTATAAAAAAGCAATAGCATACGGTACGGAGGTACAAGGAGTCAAAGCCGAGGTCGTTGAAGGCGTTCTTCAATTGAATGTGGAAGGGTACCCGTTGATCAAAACCAATCTGGCAGGAAAGTACAATACCCCCAATGTGCTGGCAGCGTTGGCTGTAGGAAAATATTACGGGACCGACCCGATGGAAACCGCCAATGCCATAGCTTCCTATAGTCCCTCTAATTACCGTTCACAATGGATACAGACATCCCGGAACAAGATCCTGGCAGATGCCTATAATGCGAATCCGGTAAGTATGGTTTTATCACTCGATAGTTTTTCAGCGGCCGAAGGATCCCGAAAGTGTCTTGTTTTAGGGGATATGCTGGAATTGGGATCGGAATCACACCGGGAACACCTGAAGATTGTGGAACAGGTAGAACGAATAAAAGCAGAGAAAGTGTTTTGGGTAGGACCCCTTTTTACCCGGGCTGCCGAAGAAAAGGGGGCGGCTGGAATGTGTTTTCCTCATGTAGACGCATTGATCACATACCTGGAAAAAGAAGCTCTTGAAGGATGGGTAATCTTAATCAAAGGATCCAACGGGATCCGCCTGATAAAACTTATTGCATCCGGAGTTCTTGGAAAGTGATTTTTTTTCCGGACACAAAAAAACGCAATACGATACTTCCCTTGTACATGACGCCGCTGAGATCCGGTTTTTTCCCGCCCGAACGTGACACGTGTGGGCACATTTTCCAAAAATGCAAGTGGGCTTTGTAAACAGATCCTGTGAACTTGTATTTTCCCTGGAAACAATAAGCGATAGCCGAAAGATGATCTGCCAGTATACGGATCAACAATACCGGGAACCTTTCCCATCGGCCCAGGTTTTTGTACATCATTAAAAGG
>DAOSXZ010000187.1:0-1798 GCA_035380845.1 Bacteroidales bacterium
CCTCCGCAAACAGCAGCTGGAATTCCTACTGGACCTGCAAACCCGCCTTTCCGGCATCTGAAATATATTCCGAGTTTTACTTAACACGGTACAATACTATTTTGCCATGATAAAACACACCAGATAGGTTCTAATTTGGTCGACCAGGTACGAAAACAGGCCCAAAGTGCGCCTGGTGAGGTTATTTTAGGCCCCACCAAGTACGAAAACACCCCCAAAACGTACCTGGTCATATTTTTCTTAAAACGACAAATTTGTTAAGTGCCTTATAAATAGAGCCTTATAAAATCGTAGTTTGATTACCAAAATGCACCAGGTACGAAAAACCGGCCAAAGTGCGCCTGGTGGGGTTGTTTTAGGCCTGACCAGGCACGAAAACAGGCCCAAAGTGCGCCTGGTGGATGGTCATTCAGTCTGACCAGGGGCAAAAACCCTGCAAAACTGACCTTGGTGGTAGGCTACGGCTCAGGATTACCTGGATGGCAGGGATCCGGTCCTGGAAAAGGCGCTGGAATACTTAAGCAACAGATAGAGCCCCGTCCTAAAATTGCGAGTAAGAACAGAATTTTCTAAATTGCAATAAGTTGTTTAACATCAAAACAAACATTATGAACCGGTTGCATTTTAAATACAAATTCTGGATCGAGGATCAGGATGGAGTTAGTATTTTCGGTGACGGGAAATACAAACTGTTGAAAACCATAGAGGAAACAGGATCTTTTAAACACGCTGTTGAAAAATTGGATCTCAGCTACAGGAAAACCTGGGATAAGGTCCGGTCAATAGAGGAAAGGCTGGGGTATCCCATTCTGGATACAAAACAGGGAGGGCCAGCAGGAGGTACCACCACGTTAACCCCGGAAGGAATCCAATTAATGCAGATTTTCGAAAAATTGCACCGTCTTTGTGATCCGTTTTTTGTAGAGATGACACAAAATATTTCTACAGAATAATAGCAAAATCCTCCAATTCTTTTAAAAAAGCATATGAACTTGTAAGCGAATTGCATAATTTTGCAATTCGCTAATTTTTTAAAAGTATATATCATGAATAACGCTGTTTACAATTTCCCCTTACCGCAGAACGAACCCATTCTTGGCTATATGGAAGGAAGTCCGGAAAGACTTCTCTTAGACAAGGAACTTGAGAGACAATCCCGGACAGTTGTGGATATCCCGCTGATCATAGGAGGGAAGGAGATACGGACCGGTAATCTGGGAGAGATCAGAATGCCTCATGATCACAATAAAGTAATAGCCACTTATCATAAAGCCGGAAAAGCAGAGGTTGAAATGGCCATCCGGGCTGCATTGGAAGCACGAAAAACATGGTCCAACATGACCTGGACCATCAGAGCCTCCATTTTGCTTAAGGCTGCCGAGTTAATCGCCTCCCGCTACCGTCCTGTGATCAATGCCGCCACCATGCTCGGCCAGAGCAAGAATATCTACCAGTCCGAGATCGATGCCGTTTGCGAGGCCATCGACTTTTTGAAATACAACGTGGGTTTCGCGGGGCGTATTTACGAAATGCAACCCAAATCCGCTTATAACCAGCTGAACAGAATGGAATACAGAGCTTTGGAGGGCTTTATCCTGGCCGTTAGCCCGTTCAATTTCACATCCATTGCATCCAACCTGAATATGGCCCCGGTTATGATGGGCAATACTACCATATGGAAACCGGCTTCTACAGCCGTTTTGTCCAATTTTTACCTGATGAAAGTCTTTATGGAAGCCGGATTGCCCGCCGGAGTTATCAACTTCATGCCCGGACAGGGATCGGTAATAGGCAACAC
>DAOSXZ010000188.1:0-1072 GCA_035380845.1 Bacteroidales bacterium
CAGGAGCGTCATAGCTGCCCATATTATCAGCAAATATAAAGGAAAAACACGAATGGGCAGAATACCCATTAAATAATTTAATAAAGTGTTACCGCCCAGGGCGATAACCATAGCGATCCCTATGGCAGTTCCTGACAACGCTTTGTAACCCGTTCCTATATAGGATATGATCACCGGGAAGGTGGCGCCCAGTCCGGTCCCTATCAGGATTACCGAGATCATGGGATGTATCCCGGCGTAGAGTCCTGCAAAACCGGCCAGTATAAGGAATAAATACCCCCATAATATTTTCCACGGAGCATAATGCAGGGACAGCCAGCTTAAAAGGATCCTTCCTGAAGCTATCCCCAGAACCATAAAAGTAAGCAGAAACAAGGCTTCCTGCTGGGGAAGACCGTAGGTGGGACTGTCTTGTAAAAAAACAGGGATCCAGTTGCTGCACAATCCCTCCAGGGCGGATTGGAAAAAGAGAATAAAACTAAACAACAGCAGCGCGGGCTGACGCAGCAGAAATCCTTCCTTCACCGGAAACCCCTGGCGAACCTTGGCCTCGGGAAAACGAATCAGGCTGAAATAGACAAAGATCAGAAAAAGGAACACGGCCATATACCGTAGTATCCGGGTATAAGGAACGTCATCGAATATTCCCAGTATCAGGGGCATAAGCAGGGCTCCTATCCCGTAAAAAACGCCCAGGATGCTTAAATTGGAACTCCTTCTGCGGTCATCCGAGGCATCCGTAACCAAAGCATTACAGGCACCGTTTAAAATTCCTCCTCCCGTACCGATTACCAGGACACAGAATCCCAACCATGGAACAGACTGGAAAGAGGCAAGGCCCAAAAAGCCCAGGACGACCATCGCAGATGCAAACTGGAAAGGGGTTTTAAAACCGTACCGGTCACACCATGGTCCGAAAACAAGGGATCCGGCCAAAACCCCTAGCGGCAAAATACCGGCAAGGGCAGAGGATTGTCCCATGTCCAAATGAAGTGTTTCTCTGAGTGAGGGAAGTACAGATCCCAAAGTGAGAAAGGATATCCCGAAAAAAACAATGCCGGCGTAACCGGCA
>DAOSXZ010000188.1:1082-1747 GCA_035380845.1 Bacteroidales bacterium
ACTTTACTGTTTTTCATGTTTCTTTATTGCGTTAAGAGCCAATTGACCGGCACCAATCAGGCCGGCTTTCTGCCCCAGTCCCGAAGCTTCAAAACGGCATTGCCGGATACTGATGGGTTGTGCCCATTTACAGGCTTCGTAATAGATCCTGTCCAGGAACCGGACGGCCGGACCGAATACGCCTCCTCCCCATACGATGATTTGAGGATTAAAAATGCTTACCATATTGGCAGCTGCCATTCCCCACAATTCCACTGCTTTATCTATAACCCTCAGGGCTACGGTGTTTCCTCGCTCATAAGCCTCGAAAACGGAACGGGAATCGGGATAAACAGCCGGTTGTCCGGATAATTTACGGGCCTGAGCGGCTATTCCCGTGCCGGATGCATGTGTTTCAAAATATCCGCTGTTCGTATATTCTTCCTTGAAGGGAGGTTCAAGTGCCATCCATCCTATTGCTCCGGCTATGTCTGCACTTCCGTGGAGCACCCTGCCTTCAGTCATAATACCGGCACCTATCCCTGTCCCCACACTGATAAACACCGCATCGCTCAGACCTCGGGCCACTCCTATTCCGGTTTCTCCCAGAATATAACAAGTTCTGTCACTTGCCACTATAACTTCAGATTCAGGAATGGCATCTGTTATGAACTGTTTTAACGGGA
>DAOSXZ010000189.1:0-1736 GCA_035380845.1 Bacteroidales bacterium
ATATAGCAGTAAAAAAACATACGACCAGGAAGCGGCTTAAAGTTATCATGACGGTGTATTTTCGTTACGGAATTCAGTAATGCTCAATCCTGACGTTCGTTTGAAAAAACGACTGAAAGTAGCCATATCATCAAAACCCAGAATGTCTGAAATTTCTTTTGCGTTTTTATTACTGTAGAGCAACATACGTTTTGCTTCGGCCAGGATACGTTCGTGAATGAAATGAAGCGGAGAAGGCAAGTTGTTAAGGGCAAAAAGATTCGTCAGGGTTTTCGGGGAACGGTTCAAAATGCCGGCATATTCTCTGACTTTCTTTTTTTCTTTGTAATACCTGTCAACCAAGGTTAAAAATTGGCGAAAAAGGTAAAAAGTGCTTTCGTTACCCGGTTCAATTGAGAATTTATCACGTGCTATCCGTGTACAGACAATAATAAACCGTTTCAGGTGAAGACGAAGCATTTCTTCCTTGAGAGAATCATTTTCCAGGTATTCCCTGTCAATATCTGTAATAATCCTTTCCAGGGTCTCTGATTGCGAAACATTTAGCTGCATACGCATGGGATCCGAATAACCCGTGAACAGGAATCCGTTACAGGAAACCTCGTTATCCGATTTGAAAATGCAATAAAAATTACTGTTGAAAAGAATGGCTACGTACTTGCCTTCAAGTCCGGTAATTGTGAGATGGTGTAAATTAGACAAGGGAATAACCTGGTCTTTTTCCAGGTGTATTCCCATGTGGTCAATTTCAATATCTACGAATCCTTCACGGACCCATATAAATTTATAAAGGTCTTTGTTACGGAGTAATGAGTCTTTGCTGTGGAAATCGTCCGTAACTATCAAACTCCCCTGCAGGGGAGTGATATACGTATATTCCATACAGCAAAGATAAAAACCTATTCTGTTTTAAGCAAGGTGCTTTTAACTATAGAATCCAACTGACTCTTTGGGAGTGCTCCCTGAGAGATGCTTGGTTTACCGGAAAGCGGAATCCATAAAAGCGTGGGAACACTGCGCACTCCGAATATGGCAGCCAGTTCCGGGGATTTATCCACGTCTACTTTATAGACATATATGTCACCGTTGTATTCCTGATTGATCTCTTCCAGAGAAGGTGCAAGCATTTTGCAGGGAGCACACCAGGTAGCGTGAAAATCCACTATACAGGGTTTATCTCCTTCATACTTCCACTCATTAGGATTGGCTTCGTAATTATAAACGCGTTTGATAAATTCTTCTTTTGTGAGTTCCATAATCTTTGTTTCCTTTTTTTTATCAATATTGCCGTCGTTTCCCCCGAACATTACCAGGGCGGGAATTAAAGCAATTAATGTCATGATTGTTTTCATGATGCAAAGGTCCGGAATTTGAGTATGCCGGACAATGGCTTTTTTCCACAATATGTTGGCAATTTTTCCCGAATCGCTAATCGCGTTGCTCTACCCAGATCAATCCGTCTGTATTATAGCCCAGAGATTTTGCCCTGTTCAACACCCTGTCCAGGTCTGCAGGGGCCATTTCCGGTGTACGTGAAAGGATCCACAGATACTTGTCTTTTTTACTTCCAATCAAGGCGAATGTATAATCCTGGTCCAGATCAAGGACCCAATAATCAGAATAAAAGAAAAGGAAAAAAGATACTTTCAGTGCTCCGGGATAGTTCTCATCCGGTCTGTAGGCTTTAGCTTCGGCTTCATTGAATTTTCCTTCAAAAGAGTCTTTGTAACCCGTAT
>DAOSXZ010000190.1:0-1722 GCA_035380845.1 Bacteroidales bacterium
GCCGAGGCATAATCGTTCCGGCTTTCTGCAAAGGAAACCCCCGCCATGAAATTGACGCGGTGATTGTCCAGGGCCATGTCATAGTTGGCGAAATTTTCCCACTGGTAATAGACGTTGTTTGATGCGCTGCGGCTTAAAGTCATTTTACTGCGGTACACCATATCGTTGGCATAATACAGACCGCCGTATGTCTTACTGTTGTTATAACCCAACCTGTAACCGAGCTTTGAGGTGATGGTCAGGCCTTTTACGGGTGTGAAATCGGCGAAAAATGTTCCCAGAAGGTTGGCTCCCCACGAATCCGACTGGGTAGCATCACGCATGATCATGGGATGTACCTGTTCGGAAGTTACAAATTGGGATACTCCGTAATAATCACCGTTTTCATTCTTCAGATAATCATTGTAAAGTGCCACCCATTCAGCATCGTTTTGATTGTTCTTCATAAACTGAGGCAGTTCGGAAGGACTATACAGATTGGGAGTAAGCGGGTCCATCGCCAATACAGCGGCCAGCAGACTCCCGTATTCTGAACTTTCACTGACAGATCGGGTATCCCATTTTTCAATGGAGGAAGTCATGCCTACGCGTAACCATTTTTTGATCTTGTAATCTGCATTTACCTGACCGGTAAGACGGTGGTAAACATCGGCATCTCCTGCAACGATTCCGTTCTGATCCAGGTAATTGATTGAGGCAAAGAAACTTCCTTTTTCACTACCACCCTGGAATCCCAGGCTGTGACGTTGCATGAGTGAGGTTTCAAATGCCACATCCGCCCAATTGGTGTCGGTTACTCCATCGTATTTCTGATCGAATTCGGCTTGTGTGAACGTACCTGCTTCTACCATATAATCCATGTACTGCGAAGCATTCATAACTTCAGGAACCTTGGCAAGATCGTTCAGAACGTATTGAAAATCATAAAAGACCCTGCCTTCGCCGGCCCGTTTTCCGGAGCGGGTAGTTACCAATACGACACCGTTACCTGCCTGGGCTCCGTAAATGGCTGCAGAAGCCGCATCCTTGAGTACTTCAATGGATTCGATGTTGTTGGGATCCAGGTACCCCATATCTGAAACTTGCAGTCCATCCACCAGGATAATAGGATCTACAGAACCTGAATTGGAACTTATTCCGCGAACCCTTATGTCCATTCCTTTTCCGGGTGCTCCTGATGTTGTAATAATCTGTACACCGGCCGTTTTTCCCTGCAGCGCTTCTTCAACACGAGCAACGGACCGGTTTTCAATATCATCCGTACTGATCTTGGCAATGGCACCGGTAACATCGCTTTTGCGTTGCACGCCGTATCCTATTACTACAACATCTTCAAGAAAAAGCGCATCTTCTTCCAATGTTATTTCAAACACACGACGATCTCCAACAGGAATCTCTGCTGTTTTAAATCCAACGTAAGATACAGCAATCGTAGCATTTTGAGGAACCGAAAGTTCAAACTTTCCGTCCTGATCCGTGCTAACACCCCGTTGCAACCCGATGGCGGTTACGTATGCCCCGGGTAAAGGCAGACCACCCTGGTCCAACACAGTACCGCTGATCCTGACCTGTGCATCCTGGGCTGTGACATTTACCGGAACAATCAGCAAAAAGCTGAAAACCAGCAGAGTCAAGCTGAACACATGATCAAAAATAATTTTTTTCATAAAATTAGGTTTTGGTTATTAATTAATGGTTAGATAGTTAGTTTATAGTTTTTTG
>DAOSXZ010000191.1:0-1720 GCA_035380845.1 Bacteroidales bacterium
TTTGAATTCCTGGAGTTCCTCGTCTGAATAACGAACCTTTTCTTTTACCTCTTCCGTCGCTTTAGGAGCGGTTGTAGTTTTTTTCTTTGTCATGGCTCTTGTTTTTTGGGAAACACAAATGTAATATATAATTATGATTTCTCAATACGAATTTTCAAGGTACCTTCTTCCCATTCCACATCATGAGCCGAAGAAGGAGCAGCGGCCATAGTGATCTCTGTAGCAAGTACCTGTTGGGCAATGTACTTGGAAAAATCCTGCAGGGCTACGGCCACATCATTGCGATCTTCCAGCACTATCCGTATCTTGTCGGTAACTTCCAGCCCGGTATCTTTTCGCAGATTCTGGATCCGGTTGACCAGTTCACGGGCAATTCCTTCCCTACGCAAGTCTTCTGTAATGGTGACATCCAGCGCAACGGTCAGGGGACCGTCAGCAGCTATGAGCCACCCGGGCATATCCTGAGAGGTAATGGTGACATCGTCACGTTCCAGGGAAACCGGGCCCGAAGCAAGAGAGAGGCTGTACGTGCCTTCCAGGGTAGCTTTCTCGAACTCATTGATCTCCTGCTGAGAGAAACCATTCAGGACAGCGTTAATCTCCTTCATCAGGGGACCGTATTTTTTGCCGAGTATTTTGAAATTGGGTTTGATGCCTTTGTGGACCAGCCCTCCGGTATCGTGTATGAATTCCATATCCTTGACGTTGACCTCGCTCAGGATGATAGGACGTACCTGTTCCAGTTTGTCAGCCAGCGAGTGATCCAGCACAGGGATCAGGATCTTGCTCAGGGGCTGGCGTACTTTTATGTTGACTTTGCGGCGCAGGGCCAGTACCAGGGAGGTACAACGCTGAGCCAGATCCATACGTTCTTCCAGGGCAATATCTATCAGGGTTTCATCGGCCACGGGCATCGGTTGCAGGTGCACAGAATCCTCGCCTGTAAGATCCAGGAACAAGCGCTCCATGGATACCGGCGCCAGTGGTGCTCCCAGCAGGGCTACGGTTTTCAGACAGGCGAACAACGTCTGGTAAGCCGCCGCTTTCTGGCTGTCCATTTCTCCTCCCCAGAAACGTTTGCGGTTCAATCGTACGTACCAGTTGCTCAATTGGTCGCATACAAAGTCCTGGATCAAACGTCCGGCGGTAGTTATATCGTAATCGTCGTAAGCAACCAACACTTTTACGGTCAAAGAATTGAGCAACGAAATGATCCAGCGGTCTATCTCGGGCCTTTCCTCAACAGGAACCCATGCGGAATGATCCGGACCTGACTGTGCAGCGGTAAAATCATCCACGTTGGCATACAGGGCAAAGAAAGAATACGTATTGTAGAGGGTCCCGAAGAACTTGCGCCGGATCTCATCCACTCCCCCCTCGTCAAAGCGCAGGTTGTCCCATGGCTGGGCGTTTGTCATCATGTACCAGCGCAACGGATCGGCTCCGTATTTATCCAGCATCGTGAAAGGATCTACGGTGTTGCCCAGGCGTTTGCTCATCTTGTTGCCGTTCTTGTCCAGGATCAGTCCGTTGGAAAGCACGTTCCGGAAACAGACGCGGTCGTTGACCATGGTGGCAATGGCATGGAGCGTGAAAAACCATCCGCGGGTCTGGTCCACCCCCTCGGCAATGAAATCGGCCACCTGCCCAAAAGCGGGACTGCCCAGTTTTTCCAGGCCTTCCTGCGAAAAAGGCATGGAGCCCGAGTCAAACCAGACGT
>DAOSXZ010000192.1:0-1701 GCA_035380845.1 Bacteroidales bacterium
AACCTCCCCGTTATGACCTAATGCATTAACAAACAGTTTGGTGCGATACATTTTGTATTTGTTCCCCGGATCCAGCACAAGTACGTAATACGTATCCCCTTGTTTTTCTACATCAACTACCCTGGTTTGTTCCAGAATACGACCACCCCGGACCATACCCAAATGCCTGATGAGGTCCAGCGTTTTTCCGGGACTGGCTTGCCAGCAATTGTTCGTGATCAGAGCGTGAGAATATACTTTCAGATCCGGATTGAACCCGGGAGACACTTCTTTACGAAAATCGCAGGCTTCCACCATATAAGCATCGGACCATGCCTTTGAGGCTTCCAGGTTTCGGTAAGTAACGTCGTCATGAACAAAATTCACATAACGGGAGGGATGAAAATCAATATTTCCGATCTTTTCCAGTTCCTTGAAAATCTCCAGATTGTGGATAGAAATATCTGCAAGAGCCGGCAAGCTGAATGCAGGCCGGCCACCTGCTATGTTTCTCCAGGAACTGCCTCTGTCGTTGTTTGCCATTACGGGTTTGAAACCTTCCCCGGCAAGGTAACGGAACAAGGCACTGCCGGCAATGCCTCCTCCGGCAATAAAAGCTCCCGCTTCCTCGCTTTCCATGCCGCTTTTCACTCCCTCGGGAAGTATGATCTGCTGCCGGTCTTCAAAGGGAAGCAATTCGCCCATTTGCACCAGGTTGGCCATTGGTCCCCTCGGCGTAAGGTCTGAAATCACATGAATTCCGTAATTGCGCAAAGTCTGCACTGCCCGGGGAAAGCACCTTGTTCCCCGGCAGGCTCCCATTCCCATTCGTGTAATGTGCTTGAGTTCGTCGGCTGTGATGGATGTCCTGTCACCTACAAGACGCAACACATCGTCCAGACTGACATCTTCACAGTGACAGAGATATGTTTTAGCGTCCTGATCCACTTTTTTATCTGTCAATTTCACGGGTTCAGGATAATTTTCTTTCACAATAAAACCTCTTAAGGATAGTAAATCCCGGGGGTCAGGCACATTGACTTTTACACGTGCAACGTTGGTTTTATTGGGCTTGTGCAATATTTTTTCCAATACCCCTTCTGCCTTTTTGGTTCCGGTATTATCCACCAGGTACACTTGGGCTCCTTCTTTAACTTCGTATTCAACAGGCAGAAACAAGGTGTTTTTTGACAGATCAAAACCAAAAATCGCAAGCCCGGGACATTGGCTGACACAAGCCATGCAACCGGTGCACTTATTGTAATCCACATAAGGTACAGAGGATGTGGATGATTTGGTTATGGCCCCGAATTTACAGGCAAACGTACAGGGATTGCAGGCAAATCCATACAAGCAATCAATCTGTACAAAAGGTCTGGCTTTCATCCGTTCCTCAGAGGGCAATACGGGTTCATCCAGGACCCGGACGGGGTGTTGCTGGGAATCAATATATTCTTTTGATACGGCCAGGTAGTCGTTGTAATTGGTACGGATCCCCATTTGCTGCATGATCTCGTAAGCACACTGTTTTCCCCTGAGTACTGCAGACGTGCCCTCTCCTATCCGTATGGCATCACCAACTCCGTGGCAGTTAAAACCAAACACTTCGCGGCCTTTGGTCAATAACTGATCGTCCGGAATCAGCCCTGTACAAATATTGATGGCGTCAATACCTTCCAGCAATTTTTCAGTACCGGGAATGACTTTGAAATCTTTGCACTC
>DAOSXZ010000193.1:0-1649 GCA_035380845.1 Bacteroidales bacterium
GGAGCTGAGCGTTGTGGAGTATTTGTTCAACTCGGCAAGGGGAACCCTGGCTTTAAGGATCTGGAAGCCTTTTTCACTGCTCATTCCCTCAATGAGGGCACGGCGGTTCTGCAAATCGCTCATCACATCTCCCATACAGTCCGAGGGAACAAGAACTTCTACCATGTAAATGGGCTCCATGATCTTGGGTCCGGCTTTTTTGAAGGCGTCTTTAAAGGCGTTCCTTCCGGCCAGTTTGAAGGAGATCTCGTTGGAGTCTACCGGGTGCATTTTCCCATCGTATACAAAACATTTGATGTCACGGGCATAAGAACCGGTCAGCGGACCTTCTTCCATTTTTTCCATGATCCCTTTCAGAATGGCAGGCATAAAACGACCATCAATGGAGCCGCCCACTATACAGTTATAATAGATGAGTTTTCCGCCCCAGTCCATATCGTAATCTTCCCTTCCTTTTATATTGAGAACCAATTCTTTCCCCTCTACTTTAAACCGGTTGTTCTCCGGAGCTCCCTCAACAAACGGTTCAATAAGCAAATGTACTTCTCCAAACTGACCGGCACCTCCGGATTGTTTTTTGTGGCGGTAGCTTGACGCAGCCATTTTGGTAATTGTTTCACGATAGGGGATCTTGGGTGCAATCAGATCCACTTCCATTTTATGGGTGTTGTTGATGTGCCATTTAAGGGTATTGATGTGGTGTTCACCCTGTCCGCTAACGATAACTTGTTTGAGTTCTTTGGAATATTCCACTCCTATGGTGGGATCTTCGGCAGAGGCTTTGTTCAGAATTTCACCCAGTTTTTCGTCATCCTTTTCCGATTTGGCTTTAATGGCTGTGCGGAATTTGGCGGGAGGGAATGAGATGGGTTCAAATTCCCAATCTTTTCCGTTACCATTGAGTGTGTGATTGGAACGGGCACTCTTCAGTTTTACTGTACAACCCATATCCCCGGCTACCAGTTCAGTGACTTTTTCACGTTTTTTACCGGCTGCCACAAAAAGACCCGAGATCCTTTCCTTGCCGCCATTATTGGCATTGATCAGATCCTGAGACTCGGTGATCTTGCCTGACATAACGCGGAAAAATGCAACGTCGCCCAGATGTTGTTCCTGTGTTGTTTTGTATATGTACAGGGAAGGGGGCCCTTTTACGTCACAGGGAACCTCTTCACCGGATACGGTTTTGCTGCTTGTCAGTCCCGGATGGGGAGCGATAAGGGTAATGAGTTCCATCAAACGTTTCACCCCAATATCTTTTTTACCGGAAACAATTACAAGCGGCATGATCTCGCATTTGCTGAATCCTATGATCAAACCCTGTATGATCTCATCCGGAGTCAGGGCTCCGTTCTCAAAGAATTTTTCCATCAACGGCTCGTCGGCTTCGGCAGCGCGTTCCGCCAATTCAGAATGCATGGATTCGGCCTTTTCTTTGTATTCAGCCGGAATATCCAGTTCTTCACGAGTTCCGTTTGCATCGTTAAAACGATACATTTTCATTTTTACTACATCAACAAAGGAATTAAATCCGGCTCCTGCTTCTATGGGGAACTGAACAGGACATACTTTGTTGCCAAAAGCTTCGTGCAATGAATCCAGGCAGGCATCCCAGTTGGCTTTTTCATGATCCAGCTGGCTGACGGCAA
>DAOSXZ010000194.1:0-1645 GCA_035380845.1 Bacteroidales bacterium
ATAATTCGGCCCGGTTCATGCGCAGGGCAAAAATCCACCCTATGCTTCAAACCGCCAGTTTGCCGTCAGAAGTACTCAACAAAAAGGGACAACGCATTTCCATACGCATTGGAGCTCCCGTAAGCGTGGCGGAACAGCAACGCTATGAAGATTACAAAGAACTGGGTGATTACCTGCGTGCCAGGACTTACTGTCTGGCGGCCAACATAGAAAAAGAAGACAAATACAAAGACCTGGAGCAGGCTGCACCCATCGCTGTTGCCAAACAAAACGATCTGGCTGTACGGGAGATCGAGCAACTGCCATCCCGCAATTGTTTGTTCAGGATCAATAATTTTGCTGCTTATTTCGCTCCGTATTCTTTCATCCCCAATCTGATGTACGAGATCGGGCGCAAACGCGAAGAAGCGTTCCGTTCCGTAGGAGAAGGCACCTATCAGCCCCTGGATCTGGATCCTTATGATCGCAATTACCACCATTTGATCTTGTGGGATACCGACAAAAAAACAATAGTAGGAGCCTACCGCATAGGAATGGGCGCAGAATTGATGAAACGATTCGGATCTGACGGCTTCTATAACAGTACACTTTTCAAGTTTGACCAAAAATTTGAACCGGTGCTGCGACAGAGCCTTGAATTGGGCAGAGCATTTATAAGTCATGAATACCGGTACGAGACCATACCCATGATGTTGCTGTTCAAGGGGCTCTTCCACATCATGTTACGGAATGAGGAATACCGTTATTTTATTGGACCGGTCAGTATCTCTTCCTGGTATCCCAAATTGTATCAATCCCTGATACAAAAATATATTATGGAACACCACAGCACCACGGACTACCACGACTGCGTACATCCAAGGTGCCCGTTTACCCCTGCATTCGGATTGGTCAACCCCGACGTGTTGCTGCGTGATGTACAAACCCCCGAGCAACTGGACCGTCTGCTGATGCGGATGAGCAACCGGCAATACCGCCTTCCTTCGCTTGTCAAACGGTACCTGAAAATTAACGCAAAGGTGGTTGTATTCAATATTGACAAGGAATTCAACGATTCCCTGGACGGATTCATAGTATGTGACGTGGAAGATGTGTCAAAAGAAGAGTTGCTGATGGTAACCAAGGATATTACAGATCCTTCGGTAATCGAAAAACGTTTTGGAAGATCTCTTACAAGATAAGATTTTCATGAAAAAGGCCCTGGAAGAGGCCCGAACGGCGTTCTCAAAAGACGAGATCCCCGTAGGTGCTGTTATTGTATGCCGGGGAAAAATCATAGGCAGGGCTCACAATCTGACAGAAACTTTACACGACCCCACAGCGCATGCAGAAATGCAGGCAATAACGGCAGCATGTAATTATTTGGGGGGCAAATATCTGGATGAATGCACCTTGTATGTTACATTGGAACCCTGTATTATGTGTGCCGGGGCCTGTGCATGGGCTCAACTGGGCCGTTTGGTCTATGCAGCAACCGATCCCAAAAAGGGATACACATTATTTTCTAATAATATTCTTCACCCAAAAACAGAAGTATCAGCGGGTTTGCTCTCTGAACCGGCTGGACAGTTAATGAAAGATTTTTTTGCTGGGAAACGCTAATGTTATATCTTTGCACCCTCCGATTGAGCTATGGTGTAATGGT
>DAOSXZ010000195.1:0-1645 GCA_035380845.1 Bacteroidales bacterium
ACCATTACACCATAGCTCAATCGGAGGGTGCAAAGATATAACATTAGCGTTTCCCCGCAAAAAAATCTTTCATCAACTGTCCGGCCTGGTCAGAGAGCAAACCTGCTGATACTTCTGTTTTTGGGTGAAGAATGTTATTTGAAAAAAGCGTATATCCCTTTTTGGGATCGGTCGCGGCGTAAACCAAACGGCCCAATTGAGCCCATGCACAGGCACCTGCACACATCATACACGGTTCCAGAGTGACATAGAGGGTGCATTCGTCCAGGTATTTGCCACCCAGAAAACTACATGCAGCTGTAATAACCTGCATTTCGGCATGTGCCGTGGGGTCATTTAGGGTTTCGGTCAGATTGTGAGCCCTGCCAATGATCCTCCCCCGGCATACAATAACGGCACCTACGGGGATCTCGTCTTTTGCGAACGCCGTACGGGCCTCTTCCAGGGCCTTTTCCATGAAAATCTTATCTTGTAAGAGATCTTCCAAAACGTTTTTCGATTACAGAAGGATCTGTAATATCTTTGGTTACCATCAGCAACTCTTCTTTTGAAACATCTTCCACGTCACATACTATGAATCCGTCCAGGGAATCATTGAATTCCTTGTCAATGTTGAATACAACCACCTTTGCGTTAATTTTCAGGTACCGTTTGACAAGCGAAGGAAGGCGGTATTGCCGGTTGCTCATCCGCATCAGCAGACGGTCCAGTTGCTCGGGGGTTTGTACATCACGCAGCAACACGTCGGGGTTGACCAATCCGAATGCAGGGGTAAACGGGCACCTTGGATGTACGCAGTCGTGGTAGTCCGTGGTGCTGTGGTGTTCCATAATATATTTTTGTATCAGGGATTGATACAATTTGGGATACCAGGAAGAGATACTGACCGGTCCAATAAAATAACGGTATTCCTCATTCCGTAACATGATGTGGAAGAGCCCCTTGAACAGCAACATCATGGGTATGGTCTCGTACCGGTATTCATGACTTATAAATGCTCTGCCCAATTCAAGGCTCTGTCGCAGCACCGGTTCAAATTTTTGGTCAAACTTGAAAAGTGTACTGTTATAGAAGCCGTCAGATCCGAATCGTTTCATCAATTCTGCGCCCATTCCTATGCGGTAGGCTCCTACTATTGTTTTTTTGTCGGTATCCCACAAGATCAAATGGTGGTAATTGCGATCATAAGGATCCAGATCCAGGGGCTGATAGGTGCCTTCTCCTACGGAACGAAACGCTTCTTCCCGTTTGCGCCCGATCTCGTACATCAGATTGGGAATGAAAGAATACGGGGCGAAATAAGCGGCAAAATTGTTGATCTTGAACAAACAATTCCGGGAAGGCAGTTGTTCGATCTCCCTTACGGCCAGATCGTTTTGTTTGGCAATTGCAATGGGAGCCGCCTGTTCCAGATTTTTGTACTTGTCTTCTTTTTCAATGTTTGCAGACAGGGCATAAGTCCTTGCCCGCAGGTAATCACCCAGTTCTTTGTAATCTTCATAGCGTTGCTGTTCTGCCACGCTTACGGGAGCTCCAATACGTATGGAAATACGTTGTCCCTTTTTGTTGAGTACTTCTGAAGGCAAACTTGCGGTTTGAAGCATAGGGTGGATTTTTGCCCTGCGCATGAACCGGGCCGAATTAT
>DAOSXZ010000196.1:0-1645 GCA_035380845.1 Bacteroidales bacterium
TTTTTGCGCCACAGACCCGCATAACTGCGCCGGAAACCCCCGCAGGTGCGCCACAGACCTTGCTTTTTGCGCCACAGACCCGCATAACTGCGCCGGAAACCCCCGCAGGTGCGCCACAAACCCCACTAAAGTGCGCCCGAAATGGAGTTTGACTGCGCCATAATCTTAGGCCTGTCTGCAAAGTATTGAAAGACAGGGTTATAAAATTTTTGTTTTTTTCTTGGCGCAGTCAAACTCCATTTGAAATTTTTTATCTACATTTATGTAACATTTCCGAACAATGGGTACCATCATATTTATCCGTTCCATAAGGCGTAAGGATCAGTACTTTCTTTCTGCTGCCTTTTTTTATCCTTCATCCCATCATATAGCCATGATTTCCTATTATCAGTACCCTTGTTTTGGTACGGGGATTTCTGTGAGAACTCATTTAAACCTATAATAATGAATAATTTATATAACGACAAAATCTCGTCTGGCAGCCAGGCAGATCAGGGAAGCTACGTTCCACCTGAAATCACCATTTTGGAAATCAACTTAGAGAAAGGCTTTGCGACTTCTTCCGCTTCGGGAACTGAAGATTGGGGCTCAATAACCTGGTAAAAGAAAGAATCATGAGAAATTTGATTAAAACCTTATTTGCCGTGCTGCTTGTAACGGCTATCAATGCGTGTTGCCTGCAGGAAGCACCTGATCCTCCGACCGGGGGAGGAGCAATAACAATAACGGCTCAAACGGTACAGGAACAAGCTGTGACGAATGCTCCCGGAACAAAAACCACCTTAGAAGAGGTTGTGGATGGAGGTGAAACTCGCTGGGAAACCCACTGGATTGCCAATACGGATAAAATCGGGATCTTTTCACCCCAGGCCAAGGCCACAAGTGATGGCACACCGGAAGCCAATCCGGCCAAAAACCTTGCCTTTACAGCGCAAGCCTCGGCAAAAAACTCGAATTTTACGGGGACTATTTTTTGGGGAAGCGCGGAAGACCATCATTTTTATGCGTATTACCCACGCAACACAGATTTTTCCGGAGAGCGAACAGTCGTGCCCGTTTCCCTTCCCTGGGCACAGACCCAGTCTGCGGCCGGTAATTCGGACCATATTGGGGCGCTGGATTTTATGGTGGCGACTCCTGCTACGATAGCCTATCAGGGAGCGGTGAACCTTTCGTTCAATCACGTGTTTACCATGATCGAGTTCCAAGTAGTTGGCAGCGGGTCATTGACACAGGTGAGCCTGAGCGGGGCCTATCCCCTGGCATGTGAAGGTACTGTTGACCTGACTCAAGAGCCGGATATAAATTTTTACAATATAACAACAACCGGGACCACCAAAAACGTAACGGTTACATTGAATACTCCGGTCGCGCTTGACCCGACAGAGCCAGTAAGCGTTTACATGATGGTGCTGCCCGGTATACAAGACACTATCATGAACATAGCCATTACAACGGACGGGATATGGAAAGAAATGGAGAAAGAGACTCCGGCTGTTTTACACGGGTTCACTCGTGCTATATCTGAACCGGGTTTTGCACGAGGTAAAAAATATGTGGTTTCACTGGATACTTCCGGTGACGGGTGGGGCAGTGAGTTTACCGATTCCCGGGATGAAAATACTTACAGCTACAGACTGATTGG
>DAOSXZ010000197.1:0-1638 GCA_035380845.1 Bacteroidales bacterium
AAAAGACGGAAAGTCACTGAATTGTCCGGATTCACCTGTGGAGAAGTTATTTGGGAGCCTCCCATAAAAAGGGCCTGTTGTGCCATAAGCACAGGAGCGCACAACAGGCAGGCAAGTGTCAGATAAACGATTCTTTTTATCATTGTTTCAATTCTTATAAAAGTTTTTGCGAATGTAACGTTTTATGAGTTACCATCCGGGATTTTGGGTCAGATTCTGATTTACATTCATCTCGTGTTCCGGGAAAGGCAACAATTCGTGTTTCCCGGTTTTGAACCCGTAATCAGTGTTTGTCACGGCAACCGATACTGTTCCGTCGTTATGTAAAGCAGGAATGGTTTTGCCCTGTTGTGCAAGTACCGATGCCGCATCACCCCAGCGCACCAGGTCCTGATAACGGCAGCATTCAAAGCACAGTTCCAGTCGCTTTTCTTTCTTGATGTCTTCCAGGGTCAGGCTACCCAGGGGTTCCAGGTGTGCCCTGATGCGGACCTGGTTGATATAGTTCAGGGCAGAAGCCTGATCACCGGACAACAGGCACGCTTCGGAGGCCAGCAATAATACCTCGGCATAACGCATCCATCTAAAATTGGTACTGCTTGAAAAACCCCAAGAATTTGTGACTACTTCATTTTCAGGAAAACGGAATTTCCATTGCATAAAACCTTCATTTCCATACAACGGGGTTGTAATCTCAATAGGAACATAGACCGTTTCGTAGGTTTCCCAGTTGAAAACCCAGCCACCTCCCATCTGTTCACGTGTTTTCATGGTATTAACCAACCGGTGGCCTTCAGGGCCTTCCATTTCTACAAAAGCTTCATATAACGATTTGGTAGGATTGTAGAAACCCCATCCCGTATTCCAAATTCCTTCGGGCATTCCTGTCAGGTGGTCGGAACGCCAGTTTATCATCAGAGAGAAAAGTGTCGTTCCCTGGCTCCATGCATTGTCCGGATCGTTTATGGCATTGGATTCGAATATGTTTTCAGGCCCGAAATCAGTAGACTCACGTAACAATTGACTGAAATCATCCACCAAAGCATATTTGTTGGAATTAATTACGGCCTTCAGGCTTGTAGCCGCTTCTGCATATTTTTCCTGGAAAACCTGCGCTTTTCCAAGAAAGGCCAGTGCTGCTTCTTTGGTCAAACGGGCTCCAATGGCCGCCTGCCCGTCAAGACTGCTTTTTGAAGGCAGCACAGCTGCAGCTTCCGTAAGATTCTGTTCCACCCAGGCCCACATGGTTGGGATATCCCCGTTGGGCAACTGGTATTCATCGGCTCCAAGTACGTGATCGGCAAAGGGAACGGGGCCCCAAAGCGAAATGAGCTCTGTCATGGCCCACGCACGGGCTGTCTTGGCTTCTCCCACAACCCTCGCTTTCAGATCTGTATCCGGTTCTACGCGATCCACAATCAGATTAGACATGTATATGATACTGTATAATCCGCTGAAAGCACTGCTGACCACCGTACTGGCCGTACTGAACCGATATTCGTTGATCATTTCGTAATTGCTGTTGTCACCCCGGCCTCCGCCTCCGCAATAGGTGTCATCGGCAAGCATGTTTTTCAAATAGAACCAGTTGTAATACTGACCCCTCCAGGTACTGTAAACGGCCGTAATGGCTTCCAT
>DAOSXZ010000198.1:0-1634 GCA_035380845.1 Bacteroidales bacterium
CAGGAATCATCACATTGTTAAAAGAAGGTATAGGAGATACTTTTCGTGTTTCCCTTACCGAATCTCCTGAAGAAGAAATTCGTTTTGGAAAGCTGTTTCTTTCCGTAAAAGAAGAGATACGTGTTACAAACTGGGATGAACTGATAGTCAGTGCCTGCTACAAATGGGCTCCCGGTCTTCTGGACGGGACCACAGATTGGAAAACACTTCCCATACCTTTTGTCCACGCTTCATTTGCCACTCAAGGAGAATTGAAAGATTTTTGCATGGACCTGTTGCAGGCGACCCGTTGTGTTTTCTCAAAACCCGAGTACATATCCTGTCCCGGTTGCGGACGTACCAAATTCAACCTTGAAGAAACAGTACGTGCCGTAAAGGAAGCCACAGCCCACCTGAAGGGTTGTACTATTGCCGTAATGGGATGTATAGTCAACGGTCCGGGTGAAATGGCTGATGCCCAATATGGTTACGTGGGAGAAGGCAAAGGAAAGATAACCCTCTATAAAGGAAAAACCCCCGTTATGCGGGGGATTCCTCAGGAAGAAGCCGTTCAGCGGTTGCTGGAACTTATAGAGTCTCAACAAAAATAACACCGCCTTCAATACGAACTACCTTCACTTCAGTATTTTTTGTAATGTAACCGAAAGAAGCACGGGCTTCCACCCATTTGCCGTTTATGGTTACTTTGCCTGCCGGCCTCAGATCGGTAAAGGCCACACCCTCCTGCCCAATTTGTATACCTTCCAGCACCGGGACACCCACAAACCCTTCATCGGTTTTCAGGTTTTTTCTCAAGGCAATGTGATTGAACGCCCTGGTAGGGAAAAGCATATGAATGGAAAACAAAAGCGTAGACATAGCCGCCAATCCGGACAAAGAAACTACGGCTACAGGCGTTAACAAACTTTTCCAGGGAAAAGGACCTTCAAATTCAAAGACCCAGTTGTCTATCATGGAAAACGTGAGTCCCACCCCCACGGCAACTATACCCAGGATACCCAGCACTCCGAACCCCGGTGTGATAAATATCTCTAAAAATAACAAAATCACACCCAGAATCAGAACAATGGCTTCCCAGTATTGCACCATACCTTCCAAAAATAACGGAGAAAAATAGAATATGGCACACACTACGGCCAGTCCCAAAGGGAATCCAACGCCGGGCGTTTTAAGTTCAAAGAACACGCCGCCAATGATACCCATTAGCAACAATGCCTGTACCAGGGGAAGCAGGAAGAACCCTATTACTTTGTCCAGCCAGGTTTCCTTGTATTCGTGGATTTCACAATGAGCATATCCCATCAGGTCCACTACTTGTGAAATATTTTCTGCCTGTCCCTGGCTGAAACCAATTTGCATAGCTTCCTGCGTTGTAAGGCTGACAATTTTCTCTCCGTTCACCATTTGTTCCGCCAATACCGGGTCCCTGCCCGTTTCTTCGGCCGTGGCCCGCATCAGCGAACGCATGTAGGACTGGTATTTTTCCGGCATGGGTTCTCCGCTCTGATTCACCACGGTTGCCGAGCCCACAGTGGATCCCGGGGACATATAAATTGAATCACAAGCCAGTGAGATCAAAGCACCTGCCGAGGCGGCCTGGTGGTCAATAAAAGAGACCGTGGTAAACGGGGCTT
>DAOSXZ010000199.1:0-1426 GCA_035380845.1 Bacteroidales bacterium
GCAGCTTGTTGAACAACACCTTTTTCTGCGCTTCGTTCACCCGGTCCACCGATTCTATGAGTTCCATGGGGTACCCGTTTTCACGTCCCATGCGTATGAGCGCTTTCACATCCTTGGGGAAGCAGCTGCCTCCGTAACCGGGACCGGCGTACAGGAATTTATGGCCTATGCGGGTGTCCGAGCCGATCCCCACGCGCACGTGGTTCACATCGGCTCCCGTTTTCTCGCACAGGTTGGCCATCTGGTTCATGAACGAGATGCGGGTGGCCAGCATGGCGTTGGCCGCGTACTTGGTCATCTCGGCAGAAGGAACGTCCATAAAAAGTACGCGAAAGTTTTTCAGCAGGAAGGGTCGGTAGAGGTTTTCCATGATCTTGCGCGCTTTTTCGGTTTCTACACCTACGACCACCCGGTCCGGGCTCATGAAATCGCGGATTGCATCGCCTTCCTTAAGGAATTCGGGGTTGGATGCGATGTCAAACGGGATCTGTACCTTTCGCTTGCCCAATTCTTCGTTGATGACCTGCTTGACCTTGGCGGCCGTTCCCACAGGAACCGTACTTTTGGTAGTGAATACCAAATAATTGGTCATGTATTTGCCTACAGTCCGGGCCACATCCAATACGTAATGGATGTCTGCGCTCCCGTCTTCGTTGGGTGGCGTACCGACCGCACTGAACACGATTTCCGTGTTTTCCAGGCAATCCTTAAGATCTGTAGTAAAATGCAAACGGCCCGCAATTACGTTCCGGCTGACCATCGGTTCCAGTCCCGGTTCGTAAATAGGCAAAATCCCTTTCTTCAGGTTTTCAATCTTCTGCCGGTCAATGTCCACGCAAGTTACCTGCGCACCCATCTCTGCAAAACAGACTCCGGACACAAGTCCTACATATCCTGTTCCTACTATGGCTATATTCATGCGGTTTGTATTTATCATATAATGAGCGTCTTGTGATTTTAATGACTTTTAAGTGGCGCGCCAGCTTGAAGATAATACGCCACCGTCCGCTCCAGCCCCTGGCGAAAGGTCATCTGTTTCTGCCAGCCGAGTTCGGTTTTGATCTTGGTAGCATCTATGGCATAGCGCAGATCGTGGCCCGGTCGGTCGGTGACAAATGTGATGAGCGGGAGGGAGTCGCCTGCCGGACGGCCCAGCTGGCGGTCGGTGATTTCTATGAGCAGGCGTACCAGTTCAATATTTTGCCACTCATTCTCTCCGCCTATGTTATAGGTTTCTCCCACACGGCCTTGGTGAAACACCAGGTCAATGGCACGTGCATGGTCTTCCACGTACAGCCAGTCGCGTACGTTTTCACCCTTGCCGTATACTGGCAACGGTTTGCGGTTTACTATATTGTTGATGATTACGGGAATCAGTTTTTCCGGGTACTGGCAGGGTCCGTAATTGTTGGAGCAATTGGATATT
>DAOSXZ010000199.1:1501-1610 GCA_035380845.1 Bacteroidales bacterium
CTGGTAAAAAAGGTGTTTGTGGTAATCTTCCTTTTTCCAGCACGTTTTGGCCGTTTGCAACAGGGTAAGCGTACCCATCACGTTGGAGCGGGCAAAGGCAAACGGATCC
>DAOSXZ010000200.1:0-1597 GCA_035380845.1 Bacteroidales bacterium
TTTGCGTTGTTCTGACCGTATCTTGTGAAGGATTTCTGGACGTCAAGCCCAGCAACTCTGCAGCCGCTGAAACATCTATAACCACTGCTGCCGACGCCAAAGTGATTATGAATGGAATTATGAGCAAGATGACCTCGTACAATTACTATGGTCGTAACTTTTTTATGTACGGAGATGCCAAAGGCGGTGATTTTGCCCTTCGTTCGCAAGGCAGGGGTCTGGACGGACTCTATACATTCAACCATTCTCCTTCTTCCGGTTCTTACTCGGGTTATTGGAGCCAAATCTACCACTGCATGGCCCAGGTCAACAACCTGCTGATCAATATTGACAAGATAGAGGCTGAAGGCAATATGTCAAGCGACCTGGAAAGGTATAAGGGACAAGCCCTTACACTACGTGCCCTGATGTATTTTGATCTGGTACGTCTTTACGGCAAACCTTATAACATGGACAAAACGGCATTGGGAGTGCCCCTTGTGCTGGAACCGCTGGATGCATCTTCTGAACCTACAAGGGCCACGGTAAATGAAGTCTACACACAGATAATAAAAGACCTGACAGATGCCGCCCCGTTATTGCAAAAGACAAAGACCAACGGGTATGTGAACTATTACGCCAATATGGCCATCCAGGCTCGAGTTAATCTGTATATGGAGAATTATTCTGCTGCGCTGACAGCAGCTGAAGCTGTGATCAATTCCAATGTATACAGTTTATACAGCAACACCGAATGGGTAGATTCATGGACTTCCCAATTCAACAAGGAATCCATCTTTGAATTGGCCATGTACCAGGGAGAAGGTGATCTGGGTACTTCATCATTAGGATTCTACCTCCGTCGCAGAACACACGGTTCCACTTCCGCCATGGGCTGGTTCATGGCCAGTGATTACTGGATTGAAAGAATGAACCAGGATCCCGACGATGTTCGCTGGGGTGTAATGGATTATGACGAATCCTATTTTGATACAAGCATATACCGTTACGGTTCCTGCTACAAATACAGTGGGAGCACTGATCTTTCAGGAGACGGGAAGGGATCCAGTACCGCAGTTAACGTGAAAGTTATCCGCCTTTCCGAAATTTACCTGATAGCCGCTGAAGCTGCCCTGGGAACAGGAAATAAAGACAAAGCCGCTACTTACCTGAATGCTATCCGCAAACGTTCTCCCAACCTGGAGCCTGCCACCGCTGCCAATGTAACCGTGGATATGATCCTGGATGAAAGAAGCAAGGAACTGTTTGCCGAAGGACACCGTTTCTTTGACATGATCCGTCTGAACAAGACGATTACCTTTAATGATGATTTCATTTATCCGTCCGTGGTGATCACACACCGTGAAAACACCGTTGACCGTTCCTTCTTCAAGATCATTCTGCCTATTTCCATTGACGAAATGAATGCAAACGAAGCCATTCGTTCTCAACAGAATCCGGGTTATAATTAGAATTTATTTTCTTCCCTGAAAAAAGCTCTCCTTCTGGAGGGCTTTTTTTTGTGGGTCTCTTTCCACAAACACTTTTGTTCCATCATCCGGCACAAGACCGCTGTAGAACATTACTGAAGATTTGGTCATGGGAGTGGGCGTAAAAT
>DAOSXZ010000201.1:0-1579 GCA_035380845.1 Bacteroidales bacterium
ACACGAGCCTCGTCAACTGGATGACTGCATTCAGGCCTTTTGCAAGGTCGGCAAAAAAATGCAGGTTATTCGCAACTGATAATATTCACATCTCTGGAACGCGATACGCCAAATTCGTGATAAACGGGTTTGCGGACAATGACTACCTGGTCGGAAGGCAGGTACAGTCGCAATGATCCGTTATTTCCACGCCAGGGATCTTCCTTGCTTACTTCAAAAGCATTAATTGTTAACACGTTGCCTTCAAGCTTGAAATCAGGCTTCATATCTTCTGCTTCCAACTCGGCGCGGTGCTCCGAACTGCTGAAGGCGCGGGATTTTACCAGGATGGAAGGGGTCTCCTGGTCGGATTGGCGAATCAGTGTCAGGGGCGGGAAAAACACCAGGTTCAGGTCTTTTCGCTTGCCTTCAATCCATCCAAGGTTGTAATGGGAATTGTTGGCTTCCATCCAGTAACGTTCAAAAAGAAAATCGTTTTCCGATTCAAAATCAACAAATAAAGTGTCTGAGGTCAATTCCAGGGGAACAGTTTCCTGATGACGGGCATTGTGTTTGAAATGCCCGAAATTGAACGAAGAAATGGCTAATAAGCCTATGAATGAAACAAGCCAGGTAAAAAACAAAGTGGGACCAATCCATTTTTGTCCTTTGATATTGAAGACTAAAACGGATCCCAGATGAATGAATCCTATAACAGGTATAAATATGGCCAGAATCAGGAACACTTTAAAAAGCACCGGATTCACAGACAACGATATCAGATCGGGAAGTGCTGTGGGTATAATATTAAGAACAAATCCCGTGGCGGTAAAGGCTACTATGAGGCTTATCAGGACAGCCGTACTGGTCACCAGGAAAAACAAGCCCACAATTACGGCAAAAACCCGGCCCAAAACATACCAGCCCCCGTTACTATTGTTGTATCCGCTGCGCGATTCATACGTATGGCGCGGAGCAGGGGCCGGAGCCGAATGCTGTACACCCCGTGCCGAAAGAGGGGCACCCCGCATGGCGTATTTTTCTTCTACCGAACGGGCCGGAGGTATCACAATCCAGAGGATTACATAAATTACAACAAATACCCACGGAAAATTAAATACCAGTGGCCCCCAGTGATGCATGTTTGAAAAAACATGTATGCCGGAGGGAACAAAAAACAAAACAGCAAAGATGATCCGGATCAGAACCACTTCTATGTTAAAATAAGCGGCAAGACCGGAGCAAACACCACCAATCACCTTGTGGTCAACGTCCCGGTACAACCGTTTGGCAGGTTTGGGCGGGGGACTGCCTGCAAATGCTTCAGATGAGGGATCTCCGCCTTCTTCTTCAATGACTTCGGGAGGGCCCATAATCTCCAGAACCGCATCTACATCGGCCTTGGAAACAACGCGGGCACCCATCCCGGTGCGTTCGCCCAACAACTCGGCAATACGTTCCTCAATCCCGTCAACGATCTCGGAACCACCATCTTTTCCGGCATAGTAGCGGCGCAGGTGGTCCAGGTATACTTTCAGAACGTTATATGCATCTTCTGCCAGCGTAAAGGGCATTTTGTTTATGCTTACTTTGATTACTT
>DAOSXZ010000202.1:0-1579 GCA_035380845.1 Bacteroidales bacterium
GGATTTTGACTGGGGAACCTTTTCCTACAATGCTTCTCCCCAGGCCCAGGGAAAACTCTTTATGACACAGGCCATTTGGTACAAACAATTTTTCAAAGACCCTGAATTCGTCGCCCTGGCTAAAGAACGCTGGAACTTGCTGAAACCGAAATTCGATGAAATTCCGGGTTTCCTGGATGCAGAGTACGAACGTTTGAGCTATTCTGCAGATTTGAATTTCAAAATGTGGGATCCTACCGAAGACAGGAACATGAACGGGGGAAACCTCATCAACGGAGACGAACCCCTGACATATACCCAGGCAGTAGAACGTATGCGGAACATTATTGTGGAACGCATACAAACCCTGGATCAACAAATAAACGCTTTATAAACCTCAACAAACCATTATGAAACTGACCAAAACCGTTATGGAGGGTATGACCCCTGTGTATTCCCAGGATAAGAAATATTATATAGGTATACCCGATTCCCTGATTGGAAGGGACATCCTTATGGTAACCCGAATGTCCGAAACCCCTGCGGGATTCCGCGCTAATTTCTTTGGATATGCCGGAGACCAGATTAACAGCGGCATGTTGCGATTTGAGAAAGGTCCGGACAACAACCTGTTCCTGACCAAAGTACTTGCCCGCGAACAATCCAGGGATACGACGCAGGCCATGTACTATAACGTTACCCGCTCCAACCGGCCGGCACTGATCGCTTCTTTTGACATCAAGGCAATCAATGCAGACAGCACCCTGTCACTTATAGACGTTACGGACCTGGTAAACAGCGACAACGAAAGCCTGTATTTTAGCAAAAGGCAGAAAAAATCGGCCAAAATGACGGCTTTGCAAAAAGACCGTTCCTATGTTAAGAGCGTAAAATCATTTCCCATCAATACCGAACTTCGCAGCATAAAAACATACGCTCTCCAGGAAAACGATGATCCGCTGACCTTCGAGATCAACTGCTCGCTGGTGCTTCTTCCCAAAGAGCCCATGCAACCCCGGTATTTTGACGAGCGCGTGGGATTCTTTACATCCAATTACACGGATTTTGACAAGAATCCGCAAGGGATCAAAACCATGCGTATGATCGCCCGCTGGCGGTTGGAACCCAAACCGGAAGATTTGGAAAAATACAAAAGGGGTGAACTGGTGGAACCAGCAAAACCCATTGTATTTTATATTGATCCCACCACCCCCAAAGAATGGGTCCCCTACCTGATCCAGGGTGTGAATGACTGGCAACCTGTCTTCGAAAAAGCAGGTTTCAAGAATGCCATATATGCATTGGAGGCACCCACTCCCCAGGAAGATCCCAGCTGGAGCCTGGAGGATGCCAGAAACTCGGCAATCGTCTATAAACCTTCGACCATAGCCAATGCAAGCGGTCCGCACGTAAGCGATCCCCGTTCGGGCGAAATCATTGAAAGTCACATCAACTGGTACCACAACGTGATGAGCCTGGTACACAACTGGTATTTCGTACAATGTGCCGCCGTGGATCCCCAGGCACGGTCCATGACATTTCCCACAGAACTTATGGGACAACTCGTCCGGTTTGTTTCTTCACACGAAGTGGGACACAC
>DAOSXZ010000203.1:0-1555 GCA_035380845.1 Bacteroidales bacterium
ATAAAATTATAAACTGCCCTCTTATACGTAAAAGGGCAGTTTATGTTTCAAAAAAGTGTTAAAACAGGTAAAAATTAATTACCTAACGCGTAATAATATACAGATCCGTCCGGATAACGGCCTTCTATAAGAACACCCCGTTGTGCCGTTTGAACAGCCTGGGCAAACTGTTGAACGGTAGATATTGGTTTCTGATTTACATGTGTAATTACAAAATCTTTCCTTATACCGGCATCCTTGAGTTTACCGTCTCCAACGGCTGTCACTTCAATCCCGCTACGGATACGCAATTTATTTCTTAGGTCTTTTCCTGCAGGACGTAGTTGTGCACCCATAAAGTGCGTTATGTCACCTTCCGTTTCACTAATCAGCTTTGTGTCTCCGGATTGATTTTGAAGTGTTGCTGATACTTTTACCTCTTTATTGCCTCTGAGCAGAATAAGGTCTATTTTATCGCCGGGACTGAATCTGCTTATCTGCTCCTGTACGGAAGTACCCGAATTTACTTCTATTCCATTCACCTGGACCAATATATCTCCTTCTTTGATACCGGCTTTAGCAGCAGCTCCATCTTCAAGCACCTGGTGAATGTAAACGCCTTTAATGGCATCAATTTTCTTTTCTTCAGCCAATTCACCAGTAACATCCTGCATGGTTATTCCCAGTAAGGCCCTTTGAACGACCCCGTATTTACGCAGGTCATTCACAACTTTCTGAGCAATACTGCTGGGAACGGCAAAGGAATAACCGGAATAGGAACCGGTGCGCGTAGCAATAGCCGTATTGATCCCTATAAGTTCTCCTTTGGCATTGACCAGGGCGCCTCCGGAATTCCCGGGATTTACGGCGGCATCTGTCTGGATGAAAGCTTCAATTTTAAACTCTTCCTGGTATGAGGGCAGGCTGCGGCCTTTGGCGCTCACAATACCGGCAGTGATGGTAGAACGCAGATCGTAAGGATTGCCTATGGCTATTACCCATTGCCCCAAACGAAGATCGTCGGAATTGCCGAACTTCAGACAAGGCAGATCCTCTGCTTCTATCTTTAGTAAAGCAATATCCGTTGCCGGATCTTTCCCGATAACCCGGCCTTCAAATTCACGCTTGTCATCCAGGGTAACTACTACTTCATCGGCTCCGTCTATGACGTGATTTGCTGTAATGATGTATCCGTCATTAGATATGATAACTCCGGACCCTGCTCCAACCTGAGGACGTGACTGGGGGGCCGGATTCCCATATCCGAAAAAGAAATCAAAGAGACTTTGCGGGCCCACGGCCTGTTGTCCGTTTTTAACCACTTTCACATGCACTACAGCCTTGACGCCCGTTTCAGCTGCATAGGTGAAATCGGGATATTGTACCTCCGGGAGGGAAACTTGTTGAATAACGGGTTTCTGATCCGATGTAACATATACTTTTTCTACGTTTTTTGGATTCCCCGCGAAATGATTGACAAGTAAAGTGGTCCCCACACTTAACAGGACCGTGATAACTACAATAAGTCCAACTTTGTTTTTCATAACTTATATCTCTTTAAATTTAACTACTTTTG
>DAOSXZ010000204.1:0-1533 GCA_035380845.1 Bacteroidales bacterium
GGGAAAAGTGCTGTTTTTCTCCAACCTGAATAGCCCGGATCAGCGGAAGAACCTGTCGTTGCGAATAAGCACGGACGGCGGAAAGTCCTGGGGCGCGGGGAAGACCGTGTGTGCGTTAAACTCGGCCTATTCCTCCATGACTTTTATCCCCGGGAAGGGGATTGGGTTGTTGTACGAAAGAAATGATTACAGTGAAATTGTATTTACACGTATTAACCAATAATTATCAAAAATTACAAGAATGAAAATAAAATTAATCCTGTTAGCACTTGTCACCCTCTTTATAGGTGAATGGGGATTTTGCTGTACAACTTTTGTTTTGAAAGGGCCGGACGGAAAAATTTCATTTGGAAGAAACCTGGATTTCCCGGTAGGGGAAGGACATATCCACATCAACTACCGGAATATGGTAAAAACCACTTATATTGCAGCACCTGAAAAGCCGATGACCTGGGTATCAAAATACGGCAGTGTTACTTTTAACCAGGCCGGGAGGGAATTCCCTTACGGAGGTATGAACGAAGCCGGGCTGGTCATTGAGCAGATGTGGCTGCAGGAGGCAAAATATCCTGCTGCCGATGATCGTTACGGTATGAATGAACTGCAATGGATGCAATACCAGCTGGACAACTCGGCAAGCGTACAGGATGTGATTGACAGTGATACCCTTGTACGGATCACGTATATGCCTACTTCTTACTTGCATTTTTTAGTATCGGATGCATCGGGCGATGTGGCTACCATTGAATACCTGGAAGGGAAAATGGTGGTACACCGAGGAGAACAATTGCCTTATTCGGTGTTGGCGAACTGCATCTATGAAAATTCTCTGGAATATAAAAACAGTAAGGATAAAAAGGAAGGTAAGCAATACAATGACTGGACTGAAAATTCTTCAGGACGTTTTGTGACTGCAGCAACTATGATAGAAGCATACCGGGGAAGTGAAGACAGAATCGACTATTCGTATAACATTCTTGAAAGTGTTGCCCAGCCGGGAGGTACAAAATGGAGTATAGTTTACGATATAAGCAACAAACTGATCTATTACAGATCTGAATTAAATCCGGCAAGGCAGAAGATCGATCTGAAAAATATTGACTTTTCGTGCAACGATCAAAGTTTGTTTGTGCCTATGTCAGAAATGATTTCCGAAGGTCCGGGGTTCCGGAACCTGACTTACGAAGACAATGTGAATCTATTCAGGACGCTGAAGAACGGCGTTGATTTTTTGAAAGATGCCGTTCCGGAAGAGGCGGTGGAGGGATTTGGCCGGTATTTTGAAACAATCAAGTGCAAATAAAATAATACAGTTATGAACAAGGAAGAATTCAAGGCAAGAGCCAATCAGCGGATAGACGAGATCTCCGCAAAGATCAATGAACTGAAAGCTGAAAAGGAATCAGTAAAAGAGGACATGAAGGAAAAGTATCGTGAGTCTATTGAGGAACTGGAGGCGATGAGGAAAGATCTGAAGGTGAGATACAAAGACCTGGTAGATGCAGCCGATGATAAGTGGGATGAAGTCAGGGA
>DAOSXZ010000205.1:0-1527 GCA_035380845.1 Bacteroidales bacterium
GTGACGGAAAAACGGAATATTTAAGAAGGCGCGAATCCGTACTGGATTATTCGGATCTTGAGAAAGTAAATAATTTTCCGCAAGAGATTCCGTTCAACGATGCCAAAATCGTATGGGAAGGAACGGTGTCATCCGACGATAGCGGGATACATCGTTTTTTACTTTATTATGCAGGTTATACCAAAGTCTTTTTTAACGGGGAAGAAGTGGTGGAAGAACGCTGGAGAACTGCCTGGAATCCGAACAATTACAAATTCCAGGTGGACATGGAGGCCGGCAAAGAGTATCCCGTCCGCGTTGAATGGCTCCCCGACGGAGGGGTTTCTTATCTGGCCCTTAAACTATACACTCCCGTGGATCCGGCGGAACAGGAAAAACAATCCTGGTGGTCGGAAATGGCAGATATGATAGACTATTATTTTATCAAGGGGGACAACGCAGACGATGTTATAAGCGGATACCGGCTGCTGACGGGGAAATCCCAGATCATGCCCAAATGGGCCATGGGTTTCTGGCAAAGCCGGGAACGGTATAAGACATCAGATGAACTGTTAGGGGCTCTTAATGAATTTCGCAAACGCGGCATTCCTATTGACAATATAGTACAGGATTGGTCCTATTGGCCGGTGGATGCCTGGGGCAGTCACGAATTTGACAGTGAAAGATTCCCCGATCCCAAGGCTATGGTGGACAGTGTGCATGCACTTAATGCCAGGATCATGCTATCCGTGTGGCCCAAATTTTACCATACTACGGAACATTACAAGGAATTTGAAGAAAAAGGGTGGATGTATACCCTTGCCGTTGAGGACAGCATCCGGGACTGGATCTGGCCGGGATATATCGGCTCGTTTTACGATGCATACGCCCAGGGAGCCCGGGAATTGTTCTGGCAGCAGATGGAAGACCATCTTTATCATTTGGGTTTTGACGCCTGGTGGATGGATGCTTCTGAACCCGATATTCTTTCCAACGCCAGCCTGGAATACCGGAAAGCATTATCCACACCAACGGCACTGGGGCCGTCTACACGTTATTTGAATGCTTATGCGCTGGTTAACGCACAGGCCATTTATGAAGGACAACGGGAAGAAGACCCGGACAAACGGGTGTTTCTGCTTACCAGGAGCGGATTCCCCGGTTTGCAGCGATATTCCACCGCAACCTGGAGCGGAGATATTGGTACTTGCTGGGAGGATATGAAAGCCCAGATACCTGCCGGGATCAATTTCAGCATATCCGGAATTCCATACTGGACAATGGATATCGGCGGGTTTTGCGTTCAAAGACGCTTTGAACAGGCACGTGAAGGTTCAGAAGATATGGAGGAATGGCGGGAATTGAATACACGGTGGTTCCAGTTCGGGGCATTTTGTCCCCTTTTCAGGAGCCACGGACAATACCCGTACCGCGAAATTTACAATATAGCACCGGAAGATCACCCGGCATACAAAACCATGCTGCAATACAACCGGTTGCGTTACCGTTTAATGCCTTATATCTATACCCTGGCCAGCCGTACATGGT
>DAOSXZ010000206.1:0-1511 GCA_035380845.1 Bacteroidales bacterium
ATGCCGGCATGGGCAATGAAAGCGGCAAAACGCTCGCTGTGATTGCCGGCCAGGTAAAAGACGGAATAACCCCCGTAGCTGGCCCCTACGGCAGCTATATGTTTGCCGTCCACATAGGGTTCCCGCTTCATGTGGTCCACTGCACTCAGGTAATCCTGCATATTCTGTCCGGCATAATCCCCGCTGATTTGTTCAGTCCACTCTTGTCCGAAGGCAGTGGTGCCCCTGCGGTTGGGAAGGATCACAATGTAGCCGTTGGCGGCTATAAGCTGGTGGCACCAGCGGTATGACCATCCCTGGGACAATGTGGATTGCGGACCCCCGGCACAAAAGAGTACGGCCGGGTATTTCTTTTGGGGATCAAAATGAGGCGGATATACCACCCAGGTAAGCATTTTCTTGTTGTCGGTCGTGGTTACCCACCTTTCTTCCACCTGACCCATGGTCAGCCGGTCCAGTATGTGTTTGTTTTCAAAGGAAAGCTGCGTGTAAGCACCCGATACCGGATCTATGGAAACCAACTCGGCAGGCATGGACATGGAGACATACGTTCCAATGAGCTGCCGGCCTCCGGCAGGATTGCACGTCAGCTGAACAGGGCCGCAATTGTACCACCCGGAAGTGATCTGGCGGATCTTCCCGGTTTCAAGATCCAGGGCGAAAACGTGTGTAATTCCCTCGGCACAAGAAGTAAAGAAAAGGCCTTTGCTGTCCTGCATCCAGGTGACGCTTTCCACGTTGTAACGGAATTGGGCGGTAAGGTCTTTGACAGAGCTGTCTTCAAAGGAATAAAGCATCAGGCGGTTCTTGTCGGCTTCGTAACCGTCGCGCTCCATGCTGTTCCATACCAGGAATTTTCCACACGGAGAGAAGCGGGGGGCTGTGTCGTATCCTTTCATATTTGCACTCAGGTTGACTTCCTGTCCCGTTTCCAGGTTATGCAGGTAAATATCTGTATTTGTAGAAACGGTGTATTCCACTCCGGTAAGTTTCCGGCATGAGTAGGCAATGCTTTTTCCTTCTGGGCTCCATGCCAGTTCGCCAATATCCCCGAAAGGAAGGGTAGGCAGCTCGTAAGGCAGGCCTTCCAGCAGATCGGTTTCCCCGGAAAGCGTCTTGCCGTCAAAGTCAGCCACGAAAGCATGGGGGATTTCTTCCACAAAACAATCCCAGTGACGGTACATCAGATCGTCTATGACGCGTCCGGTGGCTTTGTCCAGGGCGGGATCAATGTCTGTGGGTTTTACGGCAGATTTTACCGGTGAAGTAAACAGGATTCTGTTTCCGGCAGGAGACAGGCTGAATTCCATGATCTGTCGTTCCGTTCCTTTTATCTCTTTGCGACGTGATCCGTCGTCCTGCATTACCCATAATTTTCCCTGGGACAGGAAAAGAAGGCGGTCGTTATCCAGCCAGCGCGTATTGGATTCGCTTTCAGAGGTGTTGGTAATGCGCAGGTTGTTGCTCCCGTCAATATTGATAACAAACAGTTCCCTGTTTCGTTTGTTTTG
>DAOSXZ010000207.1:0-1490 GCA_035380845.1 Bacteroidales bacterium
AAGGAATTCTCTTTCTTTTGATTACGATTACGAATACATGACAGAAGAGATCATTGCCCAGATAAAAAGCATATGTGCCAGCCGTAATGTCAAGGAACCGGACATATTTACCGAATTCGGATCATTCACTGTAGGAGAAAGCGGCGCGAACATATACCAGGTTCTGGGAGAGAAACAACAAAACGATCGTGAAAGGTGGTATATGATCGATTCATCTTTTATGACTACCCTGCCCGACACCTGGGGGATCAAAAGGCGTTTCATACTCCTTCCCATAAACAAATGGAACGAACCCTACCAACGCGTATTCCTGGGAGGTCTTACCTGTGATTCCCAGGATTATTACAATGCAGAGGCCCATGCCAATGCCGTATTTCTTCCCAAGAACGAAAACGGGGAACCGCTGTACATAGGATTTTTCAATACAGGAGCTTACCAGGAATCCATTTCCGGGTTTGGCGGTGTGCAGCATTGCCTGATGCCTGCCCCAAAAATGGTCATTATTGGTGAAGAAGACGGAGAATATTACACAAAGCTGTTTTCCAAAGAACAGACATATAAATCCATGCTGAAGGTACTGGGATACTGATGCCATGTTGAGCAAAGCAGACATAAAATATATCAAATCCCTGAATCAGAAGAAATTTCGTCAGGAGAGACAGGAATTTATCATAGAAGGGAAAAAAATGATCGCCGAGTTGCTGGCAGCGCCCGGACCCTTTGTCATCAAAAGACTGTTCCTGCAGGAAGGAGTTTTGGGTGCCCCGGAGCCTGTTGTTGCAGAGTACGTGACAGCAGCAGAAATAGAACGAATCTCTTGTCAATCCGCCCCCTCCGGAGCATTGGCCGTGGTGGGCATTCCGGATATCAAGCCGGCTGTTCCGCAAAAAGGTGAACTTTACCTGGCATTGGACGGTGTGCAGGATCCGGGAAATTTTGGCACCATACTTCGTTTGGCAGACTGGTTCAACATTGCAGCCGTCTATGCTTCCCCGGACTGTGTTGAACTTTACAATCCTAAGACCGTGCAATCCACAATGGGTGCTATCCTAAGGGTTCCCGTGTATTATACATCCCTTGAAACCCTCCTGCAAGAATCACAGCTCCCGGTGCTGGGAACCGTTCTGCAGGAAGGCACAGACATCAACACCCTTTCGCTGCCTGCAGAAGGCATCATCGTAATGGGAAATGAATCCAGGGGAATCAGCCCCGCTTTGCTGGAATATATTCAGACTCGTTTGTATATCCCCGCTTACCGGGAAGGTTCCGAATCCCTGAACGTGGCTATGGCCGCTGCCATAGTCTGCGCAACTTTCCGTAGAAACCTTCCGCCCCTGCCCAGATAGCCACGTAAACAAGTATAATACCGGTATTGATAACCAGTTTCGGTACCAGATCCACGTGGCCGAACAATTGCGAGAAGAAGAAAAGTCCAACTCCCAATCCTATATAAAACAAGTTCTTAACCCAGTTATAAGGTATGGGATAGC
>DAOSXZ010000208.1:0-1437 GCA_035380845.1 Bacteroidales bacterium
CCATTCCCTGGATACGGATGGTCGCATTCATCCAGTCATCTTTGGATGTTACAGGGGCTCCGTTTTCCGTGTTGATTATCATTACCGGGATTCCCGTAAAATGAACGATTCCTGTTTTATAGGAAAGTATGGTGCCTTCGTTGGTCTCTACTGTATATTCCACGGGTTGCGAAAAATCCTGAACCGTTTTTCCGCTTTCCTGAACCACTCCGTTCACCTTAACGGGGTTGCCGCTTGTGAAAGAAGCTGTCAGATGCAGATCCTCCAGCCATACCGGGATGTTTCCTTCTATTGTATGTTGATAAATCTCTTCTGCAGAGTTTATATCCAGCCGGACATCTTCTTTCAGCGAAGGGTTGAGTTCCTTTGAAAAATAGAAATCACTGATTCCTGCATGACTCATAGAGCTTATCACTTGAAAAACTCCGGAAGTGATCATGGAAGTGCCGTATCCTGCACGGGAGGTGATCAGGCACAAGACCACAGCGTTTTTGTAGGTCAGACGTACCCCGTTGTCCTGTAAACGGACTTCGTAAACACCTGCTTCTTGTGAGGGAACTATGCTTTGAATTGAAAAATACTCGGGTTGACGAGTGGTCCCCTGGATGCGCAATTCAATTTGACATTGCTCAGAGGTGATGTCATAAACGAATTCGGCTGCGGGTTCTTCAACCCGGAACAGAAAAGA
Organism: Bacteroidales bacterium; assembly: GCA_035380845.1. GTDB lineage: Bacteria > Bacteroidota > Bacteroidia > Bacteroidales > UBA932 > DMER64. Next base: position 689 of record DAOSXZ010000208.1, read on the forward strand.
AGCTGTACCTTCCAGCGGCACTATAATTTGCTGTTCATCCACAGACAAACTAATTAACCGGGCGTCTTTTTCCGTTTCGTCTGGATCTGGTGTTTTGGTGCAGGCAGCTGCCAGAAAGGCAACAGCAAATAAGAGGTAATGTATTTTCATTCTAAAAAGGACATATGCTTTGGGTTGCAAGTTATAAAATTTTACCTTTACACTACTATAAAACCGCTACAGTCATGTTAAAACGTTTATTTTTTACCGGATTTTCAATCTTGTTGATAGCTTGTACTTCTTTGAAAGATGAAGTTGCGGTCATTGATTTCATAGAAGTTGACGGTCCCCACCTGGTGCTCAAAGGAGAAAAATATTTCATCAAAGGCACCAACCTGGGCAATTGGCTGAATCCGGAAGGGTATATGTTCAATTTTAAAAAAACGAATTCCGCAAGCTGGATAGATCAAATGTTTTGCCAATTGGCAGGTCCTGATTTTACAGCGGATTTCTGGCGCCAATTCAAGGAACGGTACATAACCCGGGAAGATATTGATTTTATCGCCTCCACCGGGGCAAACACCATACGGCTTCCTTTTCACTACAAACTTTTTACGGATGAGGATTTTATGGGACTGACCGTTTCCCAGGACGGATTTGTCCGCATAGACAGTATCGTTTCCTGGTGCCGCCGGGCCGGTTTACACCTGATCCTGGATATGCACGATGCACCGGGAGGACAGACCGGAGACAATATTGATGACAGTCAC
>DAOSXZ010000209.1:0-1428 GCA_035380845.1 Bacteroidales bacterium
ATATCTGCATTTTTTTTGGAAACCCAAAATTTATTTGAAGCTGAATTTCAATATACGATCCCATCGGATATTGGATGGAAAAGATTTGTGTTTGTCCGTGGAAAACCAAACGACAACAGGATTTCCTACCACTCTGTCTTCCGGGACAAAGCCCCAGTAACGTGAATCCAGTGAATTGTGACGGTTATCTCCTATCATAAAGAAATAATCCTGTTCAAAAGTGTACGTTGTGGTTTCCTCCCCGTCAATATAGCAGGCCCCGTTACGTTCTTCCAGAGTATGTCCTTCGTAAGAAGCAATGATACGCCGGTACAAAGGCAGATTCTGCGGTGTAAGGGTAACCGATGTTCCGGCCTTCGGTATCCACAGCGGTCCGTAATTGTCCCTGGTCCAGGGGAAATCCGGTGATGTGACAAAGGGGAACAGCATCAGCTGGGAATCGGGGTAATCCGGGGGAAAGACGTCAATATTGCGGGTTATGGAAACAACGGTCCTTAATTCAGCCAGTTCTGCGGCATTTTCATCGTTCAAAGGCAGCGCGGGGTACCCTGGAATACGGTTGTCAAAGTAAGTCTCTGCCGGAGAAATGTTGTATTTGTCCAGGATCCTTTGGTTCAGGGGCTGACCGTCTGTAACTACATTATAAGTGTTCCGTATCCCGGAAAAATAAGGCTGGGGAATGCTATTTACATATATTCTGCCGTCTTTCAATTCCAGGGTGTCTCCTGCAATGGCGACACATCTTTTAACATAATTATCCTCTTTGCCCGGCGGACGTGATTTGACCGGTCCGTAATGTTCCAGTGTACTCTTCCGGCCGTTCAGCCTTACATGCGTGTAATAATCATCGGTGGGATAATTAACCAGGACAGTGTCACCGTGCGGAAAATTGAAAACGACCATATCATCTCTTTTTACACGGGAAAAACCGGCCATTCGTTTGTATGGACGTTCTATGAGCCTGGTATAGGATTCTTTCCCAAAGATCACGTTGTGTGTCAGGGGTATGGTCAGGGGATGCTGCGGTCTTTTGGGACCGTATTTCAACTTGCCCACAAACAGGTAATCACCTGTCATCAGGGTATTTTCCATGGAAGAGGTCGGGATCATGTACGCCTCAAAAAAGAAGGACTTCACAAAAGTGGCCGCGATGAGTGCGAATATGATCGCATCTACCCACTCCAGGGCAATATTACGCTTTTCACCTTCTTTATATGTTTTTTTCCAAAAAGCCCACTTGACTTTTTTAGTTATGTACAAATCAAATATGATCACCAGACCAAACAGCCACCAAAAATTGCCCAGCCAGATCACCCATAACAGGTAACCGACGGCAACCAGCGAAAATTTTATCCAGCGGTTCAAAACCCTGTGATTATTTAATGGAGCTGATTATGGCTTCAAATGCCTGGGGATTGTTCATAGCCA
>DAOSXZ010000210.1:0-1421 GCA_035380845.1 Bacteroidales bacterium
GGATGGTGTATACCAGGATCAGACCGGCTCCAATTCATCACTGGGGATTAATACAAGTGTAAATCTTTTCAACGGGTTCCAGGTGACCAACCGGTTAAAAGCCGACAAGCTGGAATTGCAGGCAGCCGTAGAAGATCTCAACCGGGCCAGGGAAGACCTGTCTTTGGCTGTTACCGGGTATTACCTGCAGGTGCTCCTGAGCAGGGACTTGTACGAAATAGCTCTGGATCAGCTTGGACTGAATAAAAAACAGGTGGAACAGACTGAGATCCTGGTGGAAGCCGGAAAAAGCTCCGAAAGTGATCTTTACGATGCAAGATCGTCGTTGGCACAACAGCAAATGCAGGTCACTGAATCGGCCAACAACCTGCAATTGGCTTTACTTGATCTTACACAGACCATGAACCTGACCGATGTGGAGCATTTTGACGTCTCTGTCCCCGATGTTTCCGAAATGATCAGCCGTGAAGCAGCCGGACTGGTACTTCCATCCGAAGCTTACCATTATTCGGTCACACAAAGGCCGGCCATAAAAGCGGCGGAGTACCGGCTGGAAGGCAGTGAGATGTCCCTAAAAGCAACACAAGGGGCTTACTATCCCAGTTTGCGATTGGGAGCCGGATATAGCAATTCCTATTATTTTAATTATTCCCTGGCTGCAGGGATGAGTAACGCCTCCCTGGCCGACCAGTGGGCTCAGAACAGTGCCCAATCCGTTGGTCTGAGTCTGAGCATACCTCTTTTCAACAAGATGGAAACCCGTAACCGGGTACGTTCGGCCCGGCTGAACATTCAAAACCAGGAGCTGTTGCTGGATCAGGCAAAACAGGATCTATACAAAGAAGTACAGCAGGCATATTATAATGCCGTAGCTGCACATGAGAAATACAAATCATCCCAAATGGCAGTTGAAGCTGCCTCCCTGGCCTATGAGTATGAAGAGCAGAAGTACGAAGCAGGTCGTTCCAACATCTACACGTTTGATCAGGTCCGGTTACGTCTTTCTGCTGCCCGTTCTGAAACGGCACAGGCAAAATACAATTTCCTGTTCCGTTCCAGGATACTGGCTTTCTACAACGGGGTCAGCCTTTTATAAGGTTTTTCACACCGTTCGCTCTTCCGCCTCCAGCACAAAGGCCCTTAAGCCTTGTTTGGGGGCGGATTCGTCTGCTTTCCTGAGGTCTTCCAGCAATGTGTCCACAACCTGGTCCGGAACAAAAGTGAGTAACGCCGAGTTCAAAGTCGGCCAGGCATGTGAGCCCAGATGAGGTTCTCCGCCACGGGATCCGCGACCCCGCACTTCTTCCCAGAAAGTAAACCCTGTAATTTGGTTTTTTTCAAGCGCTTCCATGACCTCGTCATAAAAGGCCTGGTAAAATGATATGAATACAGCTTTCATGGAATTTCAATTTTTATTCATG
>DAOSXZ010000211.1:0-1392 GCA_035380845.1 Bacteroidales bacterium
AAAATCCATAAGAAGATCTGTTCCTAAAGACCAGTATTCGTTTTTGACGCCGTCCCTTTGGCGGGCTTGCATATAGTCTGTAAAAGGAATGACCTGGAGCCGTTTGATGTATATGATATCCGGAATGGAAGGATCTCCGATCCACACGGGAATGGCATAATCCAAAGATGCGGTAAACGTTTTTGGTGCCAGAATGCGCTCATCAAGACCTCGCGGGGCCGCCATAAAGGTACCCAGGTAGAAAAAGCGGTCTTTATCCTGTTGTTCCTGCCAGCCCAGACTCCATTTGAGTGCCTGGTTCCTCACAAGACCCGGAAGGTACCCGTAAGCCTGCATAAAAAGGATGTTAGTAAAGAGGCCGTCAGATGCCGGGGCAAATGAAGCCTGGACGTTCAATCCAAATCCCAGGCGGGGAAAAATGTCCCTGGGAGCACGGCTCCTCATTTGATAATACTGTATACCCGCCTGGAACATTTGGTTCACAATTGTTTTGTTTTCCCGGGGATGTTTGTATGTGTCGTTGGATATACTGTACCTGACCTGGGGCACAATTCCGCGCTGCCAGCCATGACTGTTGAAAGTAAATGGAATGTAAGAACGCAGGGAAAACTCAAGACTGGGAGTAGACAGCGTGTCGCTTGTCCAGTTGTACTGTCCGTTGTCCGGAACGGTAAAGGTGTGTGTATGGAACCTGTCGTTTACATCTGCCCGGAATGTAAATACAGGAAGCAATCCGGAATAATTAACCCGAAGGTGTCCGGCATGAAACCCTTTATGATAAGAATATCCCAGGGTAGAGACAAGTGTTCCCAGGGTGTTCTGTGACATTACGGTAGCGCCGGGTGCCACGGAACGGTAGTATTCTCTGAAGGTAAAATTTTCCAGTTCGTCATAATTGAAATAAAAAGGCATCCAGGAGTGGATCCTGATGGCATTCAATAGCTTACTGTATTTTTTAACGGGGTAAGAAATGTTATCCGGAACTTTAAGAGTATCTGCGTTAAAAGATGATTGTTCCGCTAAGATAAAAGGATCCGACTGCTCCCGGGTAAAATTCACAGGATCATTAACAAGGCTGTCCGGATGCAAACGTGTCATTTGATATCCCCGGGACGAATAATTGGTATAATAGAGGAATGTTCCGGATGGTGAAGTGGCCGGCAGTGGATCAAAAGCGCCAAAACGGGCACGGGTTAACTGCAATATACCTGAACCGTCCTCATTCATGCTGTATATGTTGTCCTTGTTGTGGAACCGGTCGCTTTTAAAATATATTTTCCCGTCTGCGTATTGCAAACCTCCCAGGGAATGAAAAGAGGGCGGCAGGATCACTGTCTGAAGGCCGGAGTTCCGGTCCATTTTGTATATCCCGGTACCGTTTTCTCCCGTTAT
>DAOSXZ010000212.1:0-1360 GCA_035380845.1 Bacteroidales bacterium
GTTCATATACTACAGGATAAATTCCCTGGTTGAAAAAGTCCATTAATCGTATTACTGTTTCAGGCTGTACTCCGGAATAACCGTAAGAAAGGGACTGTATCTTCAGAAAAAGCATAAGTCTTACTATTTCTTTGGGAACCTGGTCTCCCACTCCACAGGCATGAGACATGACCAGGTTTTTCTGGAGCTGTTCCAGTTCGCGCGTCCCTATGGCTACGTTGTACAAAGCTCCGAATCCGGTGTTTACTCCGTATATCAATTCTCCCGGAACTCGCATTTTGTTGTCAAGGAAATTCCTGCACGCGGCTATACAATCCATTGCATCGGGGGATAATTCCAATCGCACATCACCGGATAAGATCTTTTCCAATGCATTGAGCCCTACCGGGGAAGAAGAAATAGTATGTATGTACATAAAGTATTTTTAAATGATATTTTGTGACAAAAATACCTTTATTTAGTAAGAATTAAAAGCAAACACCTTCTTGTTCTGTGAAAATTGTTTTTTATCTTTGTGATTGAGCGTTGTAACTTTTAATTATAAACCCTTAATACTAACCTAACCAAATTTTCATGAAGAAATCAATTTTCTTTGTGCTGGCAGTTATGATAGCATCATCTGTTTTTGCACAAACAAGGGTTACCGGCAAGGTAACTTCTTCAGAAGACGGTTCTCCTCTTCCCTTTGTAACGATTCTTATTCAGGGAGAAAGAGGACTCGGAACGAACACTGACATTGACGGGAATTTCGTCCTGGAACGTTGCCCTGAAAATGCAGTGCTTGTACTTTCTTACATTGGCTATACTACCGTAGAGGTGCCTGTTAACGGCAGGAATGTGGTCAATGTAACTATGACACCTGATGCCCTCGCCCTGGAAGAAGTAATGGTGGTCGCTTACGGAACTGCCAGAAAAGGAACATACACAGGTGCAGCCTCAGTGGTAAGAAGTGATGACATCAAAGACGTCCCCACACTTTCATTTGAAAATGCACTGAACGGAAAAGTGGCAGGGATGCAGATCACCACCAATTCCGGACAAGCAGGTGCAGTATCAAGCATACGTGTACGCGGTATCGGTTCCATGAACGCGTCCAACGAACCGCTTTATGTAGTGGACGGAGTTCCCGTAGTTTCGGGTAACACCGGGCAAATGAGCGGATACATCTATGCCACGAACAATGTAATGAGCACTTTGAACCCGCAGGATATTGAATCAATAACCGTCCTGAAAGACGCAGCAGCATCCGCCTTGTACGGATCACGTGCCGCCAACGGGGTAATCCTTATAACAACCAAATCGGGGCAGCTGGGAAAACCGGTAGTAAATTTCAAGGCATCGGTAGGGGTAACTCCTTCTT
>DAOSXZ010000213.1:0-1357 GCA_035380845.1 Bacteroidales bacterium
AAGAAGGAGTTACCCCTACCGATGCCTTGAAATTTACTACCGGTTTTCCCAGCTGTCCCGATTTGGTAGTTATCAGAATTACCCCGTTGGCGGCACGTGATCCGTACAGGGCAGATGCGGCGGCGTCTTTCAGAACGGTGATGGATTCAATGTCCTGGGGATTTAAGGTGCTCATAACATTGTTCGTGGAGTATATATACCCGCTCATTTGTCCGGTATTCCCGGAAACTACAGGAACTCCGTCCACAACGTAAAGCGGTTCGTTGGACGCGTTCATGGAACCGATACCGCGTACACGTATGCTGGATACTGCACCTGCTTGTCCGGAATTGGTGGTGATCTGCATCCCTGCCACTTTTCCGTTCAGTGCATTTTCAAATGAAAGTGTGGGGACGTCTTTGATGTCATCACTTCTTACCACTGAGGCTGCACCTGTGTATGTTCCTTTTCTGGCAGTTCCGTAAGCGACCACCATTACTTCTTCCAGGGCGAGGGCATCAGGTGTCATAGTTACATTGACCACATTCCTGCCGTTAACAGGCACCTCTACGGTAGTATAGCCAATGTAAGAAAGTACAAGCACTGCATTTTCAGGGCAACGTTCCAGGACGAAATTCCCGTCAATGTCAGTGTTCGTTCCGAGTCCTCTTTCTCCCTGAATAAGAATCGTTACAAAGGGAAGAGGAGAACCGTCTTCTGAAGAAGTTACCTTGCCGGTAACCCTTGTTTGTGCAAAAACAGATGATGCTATCATAACTGCCAGCACAAAGAAAATTGATTTCTTCATGAAAATTTGGTTAGGTTAGTATTAAGGGTTTATAATTAAAAGTTACAACGCTCTATCGCAAAGATAGAAAACAAAATTTATCCAACAAGAGTGTTTTTGCTTTTAATTCTTATGAAATAAAGGTAATTTTGTTGCAAAATATTATTAAAGATCTTATGCACATACATGCTGTCTCTTCTTCGCCTGTAGATCTCAACACGTTGGAGAAGATCGTTTCAGGTGACGTCCGCCTTGAATTGTCCCGGGAGTCCATGGACCGTATAAACACGTGTCGGAAATACCTTGATGAGAAGATGCGCGTTCCCGGAGAATTGATCTACGGAGTGAATACCGGGTTCGGAGCCCTCCATAACGTGGCAATAGGGGACAGGGAGCTTGAACAGCTTCAGAAAAACCTGGTCATGTCTCATGCCTGCGGGGTGGGAGACCAGGTCCCCAAAGAAATAGTTCGGCTGATGCTTTTCCTGAAGATACAGTCCCTTTCGTACGGTTATTCCGGAGTACAGCCTGAAACGGTAATACGATTAATGGACTTTTTCAACCAGGGAATTTATCCTGTAGTATATGAAC
>DAOSXZ010000214.1:0-1350 GCA_035380845.1 Bacteroidales bacterium
TGCGGGAAGGTCCTCCGCAGGCAATTTCCATTCCCCGGCGGGCCATTGCTTCCAGGCGGGGGCCTGTCAGTTCCAGGCCTTTGAGCACGGCGGCGGTGCGTCCCTCCTGCACGTACAGGGTCCCCACCTCGGCCCTTTCTCTATCATTAAAAAGGGGAAAGAGAAAAGCCCCCGGTATATGACCTTTTTCATATTCCGCGGGCGTTCTCACATCGGCAACCGGAATGGTGCGCGATTTGATTAAAAATTCTTCAACAGAAATCGGTTCCGTCATACCGCAAAGGTATGAAAAAACCGGGTTACTTTTTGCGCTCTATCAGGTAGGCAACAAACAGTCCCAGGCCACCAAAAAGCAACGGGCTGGCCAACATCAAAAATCCGTTGATCCCGTCATGCAATGAGCCGAATCCCGATCCGGGGTACCAGGCCGTAAGTCCCAGCCAGACTACCAGCAGGCCTATTCCCAAACCAATCAGCAAGCAGGCAGGCCTGAGGATCCCGCGGGGATCTTTCTTCAGACTGACTTCCCAGTTGGGATTGATTTCTTTAAAGGCAGCCAGTGAATCCGGGCTCATGGAAGCCAGGGTTTCCAGAAAACGTGTTCTTTCTTTTTTTGTTGCACTGCGATCCCAGATCGCATAGACAAAATAAAATACAGATGCAACAATCAATACAGCAGTTAAATCCATTTTTTTTCTAATTTAGCGTTCAACATTTATAAACTTCATCTCTTTGACGTAACATTCCTTTTTCGGTTACACCCCTTGTAACTTTTTTTCCGTGTTTGCGTCAAAAAGACAAAGCAGGCCGGAGGTTTGACACAGGACACAGCTGACATACAAAAGATCTTAAGCGGAGATACCCGTGCCTACGGTGTTTTGGTGGATAAATACCAAAGCCTGATTTTTGTGTTGGTGAGGGGAATATGTAAAACTACGGCAGATGCGCAGGAAGTTACACAGGATATTTTTTTGAAAGCTTATGAGCAATTGCATACGTTTAAAGGAACGGCTTCTTTCAGGACCTGGCTGTACCGGATTGCCTACAACACGGCTATAAGTCATATAAGAAAAACGAAAAGCCGGGGAAAGGCGGGAGAGGCTTATACACAAGAGGTAATGCACACAGGTAGTATCATAGATGAAGAACACGACTCGGAACGCGAAGCACAATACGATAAGATAAGGCAGCTGGTTGATGAATTGCCAACTGCCGATCGAATGCTTATAGAGTTGTATTATTATAAGGAAATGAAAATGGATGAAGTGGCCTATATCTGCGGTTTGACGCAATCCAATGCCAAAGTGCGCATCTTCAGGATCCGTCAGAAATTACAGGAGGCCATGAGCC
>DAOSXZ010000215.1:0-1301 GCA_035380845.1 Bacteroidales bacterium
TTATTACCGGGATACGCTAAATGTTCCGGAGACGTCAAGGGTGATGCCCATGACGGTGCCGGTACCTGTTATGGTACCTGTTATGCGGGATTGATCTGGTGAGAAGGTGCCTGTAAATAATGCAGACACATTATATCCTGTAAAACCTCCATAGGTTATCTCGTCAATAAAGACCTGGAATTGTATGGAATTATCCGTAAACTGAATAATCTGGCCGGGGTATCCTCTCACTATGACATTGTCTTCGTCTACAATGGTCATGCTCATTGAACCGGTTTGGGTTACAAATGCGGCTTCCAGGGTGGCCGTACCAGTCCAGTCGGTATTGTACAACAAACTCAGATCCCCGCTCTGCGTAACCGTGAAGGTTTGCTTTTCATTATGCTGATTGGTGGCAGTCAGTTGGGCCGTACGCAGACTTCCGGGATTTGCCTCTATGTAGATTTGGTTGTTCACTGCAGCATCGGCAGCAGCATAACCTGTCTTTTGTAAAGTACACCAGGCAGCGTTGGAAGAAATTGTCCAGGAAAGGGAACTCAACACGGAAAAGTCCACTGTATGAGGCCCGTCGTACGAAAGCGTGGTTGTGGCGGGAAGAGAAACATGAAAAGCATGTTGGGAGACATTGACCGTGCGTGTCATGGTATCTGCCTGAAAAAGAACGCTTGAAGTCCTGTACCCTGTTCTGTTTTGGGCAGCCGACAGTGATACATAAGTATCCTGGTATGCCGGCCCTGATCCGGGAGTTGCCGTGAGCCACTCATCCGGTATTTGGGAGGTCCAATCCACATTGGATTCTACGTTTACGGTAGCGGACCCCCCCAACGCAGGCAAAGCCACATCAACCGGATCCACATGAAGTGTTGCAAGATCGGATCTCTGGTAGATGATCACTACCAGACTTTTGTCTCCGGACACTATGGTCAGGTAAAACGTCCTGATGTGTTCGGATATATTTTCGGGAACGGTGAAGTTCACCGACTGTATATGTATAGAACCGTTTCCGGATGCCGGGTACACAGTAGGCCCTTCAGTAATATCCTGTTCGCCTAACTTACAGGTAATGTATGCCCTCCAATCTGCAGATGAGTAAAAAAGGAATCCGTAAGAATTTGCTGCAGGAGAAATATTGTAGGTCAGGCTTGCGTTATTGTAAGGCCGTAAATTGGCTACTGCATCCTGGGTATCCCTGTTACAGCCGTTAATAATTAAAACAAAAAGCAGGATAACCGCTTTAAAAAAATAATGAGTTTTTTTCATATTCTATTTGCTTATCAAATATAATTTTTTTATTGAAAATT
>DAOSXZ010000216.1:0-1283 GCA_035380845.1 Bacteroidales bacterium
TTCAGGCAAAACAACCGTTACATATACAGACATCTTATTGATCCGGAAGTGGTTCTGATCAACCCGCGTGAAGAAGCTGCGGGCATACTATACAAAACATTGAGAGAGGATCGTCTGGCAGCTTTCCGCACCACGCCTTCGTGTGTACGGATACATGCGGCAGAAACGTTGGATCTTTCAAAATACCCCTTACTAAATGTTTGCATCAACCATTGAGAACAGTGTCCTGGATATGTTCCCGCAGGTGGAATTGAAGGGACACATTACCCTTGTCACCACACGTTCACAAGCGCAGAAAGCAGCTGAATACTTGTCCCGTCAACCGGTTTTGGGATTCGACACGGAAACCAAGCCCCGTTTTTCTTCCGGAAAAATGTACAAACCTGCGCTTTTGCAGTTGTCTACAGACAACCGCTCTTTTCTGATCCACCTGAAAAAGACGGGATTGCCACCCGAACTGGTAGCTGTATTGAGTGACCCCGGTATTATTAAAGTGGGCGCTGCCGTGCGGGACGATATTATTGGACTGCAGCGTTACGTTGCCTTTGATGCAGAAGGATTTGTGGACCTGCAGGAAATGGCCCAGGAATACGGGATTGTGGAGAAAAGTGTCAAGAAGCTTGCGGCAATTGTGCTGGGCAAACGTGTAAGCAAATCACAACAGACTACCAACTGGGAGGCTTATCCGCTGTCTGAAGCCCAGGCCCGCTATGCAGCTACCGATGCTTATGTTTGTTTCCGTATATATGTTGAACTGACGGCTCACCAGGAAGAAAAGAAGTCCCCGCGCCAGCGGATGTACGAAGAAATCCTGAAACGGGCTTCATCCCTGGTTAAAGACGAATCGAACCTTGTGGCCAACATGGCCAATATTGCAGCATTGATTAAAGAAACATTCAAGTTCTGGTGGGTAGGTTTTTACCTTGTGGATGATGCAGCCGGTCAACTGGTTCTGGGCCCTTTCCAGGGACCGGTGGCGTGTACCCGGATCCCTTACGGGCGGGGCGTCTGCGGTTCCTCATGGAAACAGAGAAAGACATTGATCGTTCCCGATGTGGAAAAATTTCCCGGTCACATTGCCTGCAGCTCCCGGTCCCGTTCAGAGATCGTGGTCCCGTTCACAGACAAAGAAGGCCGCATTAAGGCCGTTCTGGATATTGATTCCGAAAGGCTTAATACGTTTGACAAAACCGACAAGAAGTATCTGGAAAAACTGGCTGGGCTATTTAAAAATATTTACTAACTTTGCAGTCCTTTTCAAGGTACCCTGGCCGAGTGGTTAG
>DAOSXZ010000217.1:0-1252 GCA_035380845.1 Bacteroidales bacterium
GAACAAGTACCATTTTCCTTTGAATTCAATAATGCAGTGATGGGTGGTCCATCCTGTTACCGGGGTAAGGATCACTCCCCGATACGTAAAAGGCCCGTATGGGTTATCCCCCGTTGCGTAACAGAGCTTGTGGGTATTCCCTGTAGAATAGGAAAAGTAATATTTGCTGTTGTATTTGTGCATCCATGAAGCTTCAAAAAATCGCCGGTCGTGATCGCCCGCTGTCAGTACGTTGCCTTCCGGGTCCAACAAGATCACATCCTTAGGTTCCTCGGCAAACTGAAGCATATCGTCACTCAGCCGGACTATCCTGGATGGAAGTGCCGGTTGGTCGTTTTCGGGCTCATGACCACATTCAATAGCCTTGTTATTGCGGTAACGTTGCAATTGCCCGCCCCACAGGCCTCCGAAGTACATATAATGGGCCCCGTCATCATCTTTGAATACGCAGAGATCTATGGAATAACTGCCGTTCATGGGAGCATCCATGGGTTTGAAGGGTCCCTCCTATGGTACGTATTCCAATCTTTCAAGAATAGCTGGAGGCCCTGGACCGATGGTGATCGCGCCCTTTCGGAAGTGATGCTTACCGCCTGGTCAAATTTTGCCAAATTCGGTGACCCAAATGGCCAGGAAGGCGGTGAATGGACTCCCTGCACCACGGATAATCCTCAGTTTATGGTTTTCAAACTGGATGATAACGATACGGAAAATTCAGAAATGGGTGATCCCCTGAAACCATGAGGAAAGCAATCGTTGTTTTTGCCATTTTGTTATCTGTTGGAGTGATAGCTCCATCAGCATGTTTCGGACAATTTTTCGGCGACAGGAACATCAACAGGGACAGCCTGTTGAGGGTAAGGGACAGTCTGAACAAGCTTACAGTGGCCGACCATGCCCAAATGATGGCTCAGCTGGGTCTAAAAGCCGTACGTCCCGGGCGTGATCCCAATTCCACGGATCCGGACAGGCAGCCGAACTACGATGAACTGAAAGCGAATCCCTATTGTTTTTATCCCGATCCTCTGATTACATTCGACGGCAAAAAAGTAGAGAATGCCCGGATGTGGAACAAGATCAGACGACCTGAACTTGTAAAAGTTTTTGAAGAGGAGCTTTACGGGTGTATTCCGGTTAATGTTCCTGACGTTTATTGGAAAATCATTAAGGATGAGAAAGCAGATTTGGGAGGCATACCTGTAGTGATACGCCAGTTGCTGGGTGTGGTGGATAATTCGTCTTACCCGGAAAT
>DAOSXZ010000218.1:0-1231 GCA_035380845.1 Bacteroidales bacterium
TGGCCATACAGCCAGGCAAATACTGAAATATAATCCTGATTTGCTTCTGATGCGTTACTGGATGCCGTTTTTTGCCCCTTCACTGGGATGGGTTGCCCGAAAACTAAAACGCAGGGGTTGTACGGTGATTTCCATCGTAGACAATCTGGTCCCGCATGAAAGAACTATTCTGGACAAAACCCTGTCCAGATGGTTTTTAAAACAAAACGACGGATGTATTGCCATGAGCCGGACCGTCCGGGAGGATATCCTGTCACTCCGCCCAAACATGCCATCGATCCTTAAAGCCCATCCCCTGTATGATCATTTTGGGGCACCGGTCCATCCGGTAGCGGCAAAAAAGAAACTCAACCTGGATCCCGATCGTAAAATATTATTGTTTTTTGGGTTCATAAGGGATTACAAAGGATTGGATCTTCTCCTGGAAGCTTTCTCAGATCTGGGGGATACGTATCAATTGGTCATAGCCGGAGAAAGTTACGGGAGTTTTGAAAAATACGACAAAATGATTCGTAAATTACCCGACCCATCGTCAGTCAAGGTTTTCAACAGGTATATTGCCGATTCGGAAGTGCCCGCTTTTTTCTCTGCTGCGGATGTTTGTATCTTACCTTACCGTACGGCGACACAAAGCGGGATCACTGCCATGGCTTATCATTTTGAAGTGCCTTTGATCGTAACTCCCGCCGGGGGACTGGCTGAAGCCATTGAGGGGCCGGGGACGGGCCTGGTGGCAGCCGGAACGGATGCCCGCTCCGTGGCCCTTACCATAAGAAAATTTTTTACTATGGATCGAGATCTTTTTAAAGAGAACATCAGGAAAGAAAAAGAAATCCTCACATGGGAACATTTTGCCGCAGATATCATAGATTTTACCCATCAAATTCAATCTAAATCCCTATAAACTATGAAAAAAACAATCCTATTCCTTTTATTGGGCTTTTTCGTGGCCTGTTCATTTAATCCAATGAAAAACAATCCTTTATTGCAGGAGTATGACACTCCTTTCCAAACACCCCCGTTTGATAAAATAAAAACAGAGCATTTTATGCCTGCCATTCGGGAAGCTATGGCACAACACAATGCCGAAATCGACACTATAGTAAATAACCCGGAAGAACCAACTTTCGAAAATACAGTGGCTGCCTATGACAAAGCCGGAGAACTCCTGTCCCGCGTTACAGCTGCTTTCTTTACCCTGAACCGTTCGGATACCAATGAAGAATTGCAG
>DAOSXZ010000219.1:0-1144 GCA_035380845.1 Bacteroidales bacterium
AGACTTACAATAGGGGTTAGAAATAAACTATCCGACAAATATAACAAAAAACAAGGCTCAATAAAGGTACCAGTCAATTTTACCGGCCTGTTCGGGGGTCAATATTTTATCCCGGACAAGGTTGGCCACTTTACAGGAATCAGGACCTTCCGTTTCCCGGTATCTGATTATACACCGTGCCAGATACCTTCCAATATAAATGTGAGCGGCCAGTTGATCTTCGGTGGCTGTTTTGATATTTATTTTTTTGATAAACGAAGTGTCCGCAAAAACATCTGCATAAAAACCTTGCAGCCGTTCCATATCCATCCCGTATACTTCCAGGAGTTGTTCAGGAACGGCAAATCCGCCCAGTTTTTCACGGTATTCCAGTATCCTGGCTGCATAATAGGGACCGATCCCGTATAATTTGACCAATTCTGCACTGTCGGCCGTATTGAGTTCTATTTTCATGGGAACAAAAGGACGGTAGGCGTCGGGCTTTGAATGGTTGTCCTTTTTTATTGTGTCTTCATGTACCGGAGTTCGGCTGAAAGTTTCACAATATTCCCGGAACCGGTAAGATGATTGGTATATGTCCGGGCTTCTGAAGGGAGATTGTCTTCCGGAAATTATCCTGATTGAAAACAAAACCAAAACGCCGGCTATAGCAGAAGCATGAATGATATAGTGATGCCTGTTACCCCATTTCATTTTCTTTCCCTTTTCCTTTCAGCACGATTACGATCTCTCCTCTGGGAGTATTGTTTTTGAACCAGTCAACAACAGAAGCCAGTGTTCCGCGAACTGTCTCTTCATGAATTTTGCTGATCTCCCGGCTCACTGAAACTTCTCTGTCAGGACCGAGCACAGTCGCAAGTTCTTCCAGTGTTTTGAGCAGCCGGAAGGGGGATTCATAAAAGATCACCGTGCGGGTTTCCGATCTGTAGGACTCCAAACGGGTGCGTCGCCCTTTCTTGACCGGTAAAAATCCTTCAAAGCAAAAACGGTCAGAAGGGAATCCGCTGTTTACCAAAGCCGGGATCAGCGCCGTTGCACCGGGCAGGCATTCGATCTCAATGCCGGCAGCCAGACATTCCCTTATCAGCAGATAGCCCGGATCGGATATGCCGGGAGTACCGGCGTCACTTATTAAAGCCACTTG
>DAOSXZ010000220.1:0-1123 GCA_035380845.1 Bacteroidales bacterium
ACCTGATTGGGTAACGTAAAAACGTTCTTCGATCACGTGTTCTCCCCGGGAAAGGGTTTGAAAAAAGTATTGTGTTGATCCGGTTTTGACCTCACGGTACCAGGACCCGGAAGCATTCCACCTGTAACCGGATGTTTCGGACTCAGGGATCAGGCAGGCAGCATGAGATACGTTCATATGAACAAAACTGTGTGTCTGTTCATTGGTAAAAGAGTAGCGCGCCACAATCCGTTCTCCCCGTTTTAGGGTGTCTTTTTCGGATATAAGTGAGTAGTCAGACAACCGGTGAAAAGTACGGCGAATCTCCATTCCGTTGGCATAAGGCCGGGCCTCCCGAAGGTCTTCCAGTGTTTGTTCGTAGAGAGTTGCATACAATTGGGCACGGGAGCGGTTTCTCACAGTATATGTCGTTCCCCGCACAACTGTCTCATAACGCGGCACTTCTTTTGTTTCCTCGTTTCCGTAATAAAGCAGAGCATGGATCACGTCTGTAGTTGAGGGCCATGATCCCCACATCTGGTTTTCTTTTCTGTCCAGCACCCACCTTGTCAACCCGTTCCTGATCGTTGCATCGTTCCTGAATAAACGCAACAGCAGGGCATGCACTTTCATTTCCGAGTGCATCAGGCCGTCGTATGGTACGGCATTCGGGAAATAACAACCCTGATCCGAATCACATACGGCAAATTCCCTGAGGGATGACAAAACCTGTGCAAGAACGTCTTTTTGATCTGATCTTTCCAGTATAACGGCCAGAAAAACCTTTTCGGCTACCGTGGCTCCTTTCCAGGATTCTTTTAAGAGACCCGCGTAACGTGCTGTTACCTTTTGAACGTCATTGCCGACTTCTATTTCAGGGAAGGCACTGCGTATATAGAAATACGTCAAAACATCCCGGGTAACTTCCGGGGCAGCATCTTCCCTGTAACGTTCGGCAAACAGACTGTCCGCATAATGAAGGGCTTTTTCTGCAAGCTCCCGCAACCTGTCATCCACCCCTGTAACGACTCCGTCCTCTTTCATATTGCCTGCCACTTCCAGGAAATGCAATGTCAGCATATAAGAACTTTCCATTCCCGGGAACCAGGAAAATCCCCCGTCCTGTCTTTGCATCGAACCAAAA
>DAOSXZ010000221.1:0-762 GCA_035380845.1 Bacteroidales bacterium
CCAAACGGATCTGATCCAGCAAAGGAATATGTGCCGGACAGGAATAGAGGCAACACCCGCATTCAATACAGTCAAAAACGCGATTTTCATCCAGCTCTTCGGTTCTTCCGGCCATAGCCAGCTGATAAAGCAAATAGGGTTGTAGCCTCATAGGACAGGCCTGGAAACATTTGGAACACCTGATGCACTCCCCCTCTTCCTGTCTCTTTGTTTCCTTTTCTGTAAAAAGGACAAAACCTGAAGTGCTTTTCATAGCCGGTCCGTCCAGATTGGAAACAGGTTTGCCCATCATGGGCCCGCCGTTAACCACTTTGACAAAAGCCTGAAATAAATGTCCTTCTTTATCCATCGCCCCTGCCGCCGATAAAAATTCCCGGATTGGCGTTCCTATCCGGAACCGGAAATTCCTTTGAATGGAAGGATCAGAAGAACTCACTGTCAACACATTTGTTATAAGGGGTTTGTGTTTCTGCACCGCCTCGTAGACAGCATAAGCTGTACCTACATTCTGCACCACGGCACCTGTTGATATGGGAAGAGAGAACGAAGGCACCTTGCGTCCCAGGACTGCATCAATTAATTGTTTTTCTCCACCTTGCGGATAACGTTTTTTCAAAGGCACGACTTCCCATTGTAAATAATTAGCAGTCAGCCTTTTCATTAACTCTATAGCTTTAGGTTTGTTTTCTTCAATACCAATGATCCCGCCCACATCTCCCAAAACCCGGCGCATCATCTCTCCCCCAATAAGTATTTCCTGGG
>DAOSXZ010000221.1:772-1107 GCA_035380845.1 Bacteroidales bacterium
AGAAATAATTTTAAATATCTCCTTGGGCGTTGCTGTGATCTCGTGTTTGATCTCCGGAGAACGGTCAATGGTTTCCATCCATTCATCTCCATCGGTATCAATAACTACAGACAATACTTTTTTCCCCAGAAAATCGGGATACGGGGCTACATCGGCAACTATCCCGCTTACGGAAGCATGAACAGGAGCCGATACGAATCCGGCCGGTTCGGCAATCAATTGACCGGTTTTTACAGTATCGCCCTTTTTCACTACCGGAACGGCAGGCATTCCCAAATGCTGATTCATTGAAATGACAACCCTTTTTGGAATGGGAAATTCTTCAATGGATTTAT
>DAOSXZ010000222.1:0-1030 GCA_035380845.1 Bacteroidales bacterium
GGGATTGGAATGGTACAAAGAATACGGGTTTATTCCCTATGACAAGGATCCGGGAAACGAAACGGTAGCCAAGACACTGGAGTATGCTTTAGCGGATTGGTGTGTAGCACAGGTGGCCTCCAGTCTGGGAGATTTCGGGGGAGAAGATCTGTTTACCCAACGCAGCAAAGCTTATGTAGATTTGTTCGATCCCGCCAAGGGTTTTTTACGAGCTCTTTCTTCCACCGGAGAATTCAGGGAGCCTTTTTCTCCTTTCCGTTCTTCTCACCGGGAAGATGATTATACCGAGGGGAATGCCTGGCAGTATACCTGGCTTGTCCCGCACGATGTCCCCGGCCTTATGGAACTTTTTGGAACCCGGGAAGCGTTTTTGACAAAACTTGATTCCCTTTTTGTAGTGGAAGGAGATCTTGGGGAAGATGCTTCTCCTGATATATCCGGACTGATAGGGCAGTATGCCCACGGCAACGAACCGAGCCATCATATTGCTTATATGTATGTGTATGCAGGGCAGCCGGAAAAGACTGCCGCACGTGTTCGCCGGATACTGACAACCATGTATCAGGATGTTCCTGACGGATTGAGCGGAAATGAAGACGCAGGGCAGATGTCAGCCTGGTATATCCTTTCTGCACTCGGCTTTTACCAGGTGGAACCGGCCGGCGGCCGCTATGTGTTTGGCTCCCCGCTTATGGACAAAGCCGTCATTTACGTAGGAGAGGGCAAAACCTTTACCATAGTGGCACATAACAACGGCCCGGAAAATTATCGCATAAAAAGTATTAAACTGAACGGAAAGCCCTACGACAAATTCTATATAGATTACAAAGACATCATGGCGGGCGGCATTTTGGAATTCCTTATGTAAAAACACATACAGTCCGGCTGCAGAAAATTATATTACCTGTTTCCGGCTTCTGTTCTCATCATCTGCTTTCTGCTTCATTACATGTTCCCGGTCTGATAACCCGCTTTCGGCTTCATTGCCTGCTTCCGTTTTGCGGAGCTTTATTCATTGCCATGCAGGCTT
>DAOSXZ010000223.1:0-531 GCA_035380845.1 Bacteroidales bacterium
TGTGGTGTCGTTTCGTACCCATTCATTTGGCCGGTTTAAGATTGGTGTGGACACTTTACCGCCCTCGGTTGAAGCTTCCTTTGGCAGGGGAGCAGATCTTCGGGGACGCAGGAGCGTTTATTTTACAATTGAAGATGACTGTTCGGGTATTGAGTCCTATACACTTACCATAGACGGAAATTGGATACTGGGCATACATGACGGCAAACGTTCACGGGTTACGTGTATGCTGGATCCCAAGAGGATCAACAAGAGTATGATGCATGAACTCACTTTGGTGGTAATGGATCAGAAAAACAATATTACAGAATATAAAACCGAATTCTTATGGTAAATTATAATCCTGAAGAAGGCATAACTGCTCTGGGGCTGATGTCCGGTACTTCATTGGACGGACTGGATCTTTGCCTGGCTACTTTTACGCTTAAAAACGGGAAATGGTCTTACAAGGTTGAATGTGCGGATGCTGTCACGTATCCGGAAGAACTTAAAAAAGCCCTGGCAACGGCTCAATCCATGACAGCATTGGAA
>DAOSXZ010000223.1:602-1014 GCA_035380845.1 Bacteroidales bacterium
GCATACGATCTTTCACCAGCCTGCCATCCGGCTCACCAGCCAGATAGGCAGCGGTGCCGGTATCGCTGCTGAAAGCGGCGTTCCTGCGGTCTGTGATTTTCGCACTACAGACGTGGCATTACACGGTCAGGGAGCTCCGTTGGTTCCGGTAGGAGACAGGTACTTGTTCGGTGATTATGATTATTGCCTGAACCTGGGCGGTTTTTCCAACATATCTTCCGAAGGACCCGACAGAACAAGACAGGCGTATGATATTACTGCCGTAAATTATGTATTGAACCATTATACCCGCCAGACCGGTGAGGATTATGACAAAGACGGGAATCGTGCCCGGCGTGGAAAAGTAAACCCTACGCTTCTGGATGCACTTAACAACCTTCCTTTTTACAAGCAGACCGGGCCCAAATCCCTG